>JACDEB010000042.1 GCA_013816595.1 Sphingomonas sp.
GTTCAGGCCAAGCAGGCGTGGCCACTGCCCGGCGGGCGCGGCTGGCAATTGCGCGATGTGCGGGTGTTCGATGCCAATATGAACGTCATCCGGCGCTTGCCCACGCTCGACGCCATGGCCGGGATTATGCCAAGCCAGCTGACCCTGGCCAGGGTCGATCCTACCGAACTCGATTATCCGACGCTGAAGTCGCGCATCGCCGAACTTCAAGCCGCCGGCCGGCCAACCGACGAAGCCCGCGCCGGGCTCGCCCACAAGATTTCGGGCCCGCTGTCGACCCTGCTCATGCCATTGCTTGCGGCGCTTGCGGCATTCGGTTTGGCGCGATCGGGCCAGGTATTGATGCGCGCGGTGCTCGGAATGGCGCTCGGCTTCGCCTATTTCGTGGCCGATAATTTCAGCCTGGCGATGGGCAATGCCGGCGCCTACCCGCCGCTGATCGCCGCCTGGGCGCCGTTCCTTCTGTTCCTGTTGATCGGCGAGACGGTGCTCGTCCGAAGTGAAGAATAACTACGCCTCAGTCGCCCTTGTCGCCCTCATTGCGCGGTTTCTTGGTCTTGGAGTGCTGGCGCGCATCGGCGCTTAGCGACCGCCCGACGTCGGCGCTTTCGCTGAACTTGCCGTCCTTGTCGCGGCGGACATAGCGCTTATCGGTGCCAGTATCGATCAGTTCACGCTCACTCATCGGATTCCTCCCGCGGGGCCAATGATCGTTAAATCGATCAGCCCGCCGAGGAGTTCCGCCTAGCGCAATTTGGTCAAAGTCAGCTTGTCCGCTTTGGCCCGGTCCTTGACCGATTCCTCGCTTCGGGTGAGCGCTTTGGCGATCGCTCGGACGCTCATTCCCTTGCCCGCAAGCAGATGGAGCTTCTGGATTTCATCCTGCCGCCACGGCTGGCGGTGGCGTTCGAATTTGTCGCTGCCCATGCGTCTTCTTTAGCCCGCGCCCGGCGCGCGTCCAGCCGCCAGTTAGGGCCGCGCCACGGGCCGGAAACGATAGCGCCCGCGAACCGGACTCGCGCGATAGGCATGACCCGACGTGCAATTAACCGTGAACACCCCCGCGGCGGCGCCTTGAGCGGTCGAGCCGACCTCGCCGCAGGGATAGCCGATCCGCTCAATCGTCCGGGCAATGGTCGCGCTTGAAAGCGGCAAAGCGGTCGCTGCCGGGGCCGGATCTGGAGCGGGCGCCGCCACCGGCTCCGAATCCATGCCCGGGCCGTCAATCGCGGGCGGCGGCCCCTCCGCTGGCCGCGACGGCGAACTCGAGTCACCAGGCGAAGGCGACGGCGCGGGCGCGGTCGAATTTGCACTGGCCGACCGTGCGGGCGGCCCGGGCCGATTAGCCTGCGCGATCGGGCCTTGCCACGCTGGCTCGGCGACCGCGATCGTCGTCTGCGGTTCCTCCGTGGCTTGCGGGAGCCTGGTCTTCACGGTTTCCTGCTGCGGCGAATCCTGGTTATTGCCCGCGGCCCAGCCCAACCAGCCGCCGACCACGCCCACCCCGACGATGATCGACGCGGCGATGATCGCGACCTTGCGCGGGTCGATCGTCCCTTGCTCCGTGTCGGCCACCTGCAGATCGATCGGCCGCAACCCGATGTGCGATCGCGGCGGATCGGCCAGCGTCGATACCGATAAGGGTTGGGGAGCGACGGCTTCACGTACCACTGACGGCGCCACTGACGGCGCTGGCGCTGGCGATGGCGATGGCGGGGCGGCAATGAACGGCACCTTGTCCACCACCTCCGCGCGCGGCTCCGCGCTTCGCTCCTTGGTCTCGACCGGATTAGCCGTCCGCACCTCGGCGAGCGTTTCCGGCGACCCGACGTCAATTGGCCGCGGAGCTTGCGGAAACAGCGCGATCGCCGGCCTAGCGACCGTCGCCTGGCCAGGAGTCATCGACCACGGCCGGCCGCTCCAATAGGGTATTGGCTTGACCACCTCTGGCTCGGGCCCGAACCCATTCGAACGATCATAATTGCGGCGCTTCGCGGGGTCCTTCAACGTCTCATAGGCGACGCTGGCCTCAGCGACATTGCCGAACGCGTGCGGCGAGAATGCGCTGACCTTGAACAGGAAGGCGCGCTCGATATCGTCGCGGCTCGCATCGGGCTCGATCCCGAGTGCGTCATAATGACTGGCCCGAAGCCCGCCAATCGCGCTCACCATCGTCAATCCCCCCTTATCTGGGGTGAAATTCTTGACCCTTTCCGCGCCATAATCCAGCTCGGCCCAGCGCGCTTCCAAGGCGCCCTGGCCCCAACAGATTCACCATCCGGCGCACCATCGAAAATGAATGGCGGGTTGTTATTGGGTGTTCAAGAAAAGACCCGGCGGGTGCTTCTGCCGAAAAAAGGGCCGCCCCAATGGAGCGACCCTTCTTGAAAACCTCGATCAAAGGAGCACTTTGATCGACCCTATCCGAGCAGTTCCTGTTCCAGCTTCTTGGCCATTTCCTCGATATTCTCGGGCGGCCAGCCGGGTATGTCCATGCCCAGGCGAAGGCCCATACTGGCAAGGACTTCCTTGATCTCGTTAAGCGACTTGCGGCCGAAATTGGGGGTCCGCAACATCTCGGCTTCGGTCTTCTGGACGAGGTCGCCGATGTAGATGATGTTGTCGTTCTTGAGGCAATTGGCGCTGCGCACGCTGAGCTCGAGCTCGTCGACCTTCTTGAGCAGATAGCGGTTGAGCTGGTTGGTGTCCGCGGTGACGCCGCCGGCATCGCCCATCGGAGTTGCTGCGGCGCCGATCATCGGGCTTGCCGCCATGCGCGCCTGGCTGTCGTCGAAATGGACGAACAATTGCAGCTGGTCCTGGAGGATCCGGGCGGCGAAACCGAGCGCGTCTTCCGGGGGGACGGTACCGTCGGTCTCGATCGTCAGCGTCAATTTGTCGTAGTCGAGTTCCTGCCCGACGCGGGTATTTTCGACCTTGTACGCGACCTGGCGAACCGGCGAATACAATGCGTCGACCGGGATCAGGCCGATCGGAGCGTCGGCCGGGCGGTTGGCGGCGGCCGGCTGATAGCCTTTGCCGACATCGACCGTCAGTTCCATGTTGAGGTTGGCGCCATCATCGAGGTGGCAGATGACGAGGTCGGGATTGGTGACTTCGATATCACCGCTGGTGGCGATCATCCCGGCGGTGACTTCGGCCGGGCCGGTAGCGCTGAGGTGAAGGCGCTTGGGGCCCTCGCCTTCCATCTTGAGCGCCAGCTTTTTGATGTTGAGGACGATGTCGGTGACATCCTCACGAACCCCGGCGAGGCTCGAGAATTCGTGGAGCACGCCGTCGATCTTCATCGAGGTCACGGCGGCCCCCTGGAGCGAGCTCAGCAAGACCCGGCGGAGCGAGTTGCCAAGGGTCATTCCGAAACCGCGCTCGAGCGGCTCGGCGACGAATATACCGCGGGCCCGGCTGTCGCCGCCCGACTGCTTCTTCTCGAGCGAATTGGGCTTCTTGAGTTCCTGCCAGTTCTTTGCGTTTACGGACATTTTTCTTCCTTGGCAGTGGGAGTGAGCGCGTCCGCTACCCCCGTGTTTGAAAACGTTTTCGTCATTCCCGCGGCGGCGGGAACCCAGAAACTTAATTTAGACTCGGCGGCGCTTGGACGGGCGAACGCCGTTGTGCGGGATCGGCGTCACATCGCGGATCGAGGTGATGGTGAAGCCGACCGACTGGAGCGCCCGAAGCGCGCTTTCGCGGCCCGATCCAGGGCCCTTCACTTCGACTTCGAGCGTGCGCACGCCATGTTCGGCGGCCTTTTTGCCGGCGTCTTCGGCGGCGACCTGGGCGGCATAGGGGGTCGATTTGCGGCTGCCCTTGAAGCCCATCGTCCCGGCGCTCGACCAGGCGATTGCATTGCCCTGGGCGTCGGTGATGGTGATCATGGTGTTGTTGAAGCTGGCGTTGACGTGAGCAACACCGGCCGAAATATTCTTGCGCTCGCGGCGGCGGAGCCGCTGGGGTGCTTGAGCCATAATTTATTCCCGTCCCTAAATCCGTTCGCCCTGAGCTTGTCGAAGGGCTGTCGTGCCGTTGAAAACCGCCATCGGGCGGAGAAGTGTCTCGAACCCATCCGCAGGATGGATCCTCGCTTACTTCTTCTTGCCGGCGATCGGCTTGGCCTTGCCCTTGCGGGTGCGCGCATTGGTGTGCGTGCGCTGGCCGCGGACCGGAAGGCCCTTCCGATGGCGAAGGCCGCGATAACAAGCGAGGTCCATCAGGCGTTTGATGTTCATCGCGGTTTCGCGGCGAAGATCGCCCTCTACGCTATGGTCGCGGTCGATTTCCTCACGGATGTGGAGGACTTCCTGGTCGGTCAGGTCCTGGACCCGCTTTTCCGCCGCAATGCCGAGCTTGTCGGTGATCTTCTTGGCGGTGGTGCGACCGATTCCGTGAATGTAAGTGAGCGCGATTTCAACGCGCTTGTTGGTGGGGATGTTGACCCCCGCGATACGTGCCATTCTTTATCCTTCTGTAGCTCCACGGGCGTGATGCCCATCTCTTCGCTAGTGACCCGCTTCCAAACGAAAAACCGACGCACGCACGAATGCGCCGCCGGAAACCGGAGAAACGGGATGCACTGGAAATAGGAAAGTGGACCGCCAGAGTCAAGCCGACTAAGCGCCCTTCCTTATGCAGCGCCTCTCCCTCGCCGGCGGGATTCCCGAAAGCCTTAAGGGGAGCATCGTCGCGCTCGGCAATTTCGACGGTTTTCACCTCGGCCATCAAGCGGTGGTCGGTCGCGCCGTCCAGCGCGGCTTCCACGAGCGAAGGCCAGTGGTGGTCGCGACCTTCGATCCCCACCCGGTACGCCTGTTCAAGCCCGATTCCGAGCCGTTCCGGCTGACCAGTCTCGACCAGCGCGAAGCCTTGTTCGCCAATGCCGGAGCGGACGCCATGCTGGTGTTCGAATTCGACCGCGCACTGGCCGCCACCAGCGCCGAGGACTTCGTCGCCCGGCTGGTAGTCGGGACGATCGGCGCCAGCGGGATCGTCACCGGCGACGACTTCACCTTCGGCAAGGGCCGCGCCGGCGATGTCGGTCGGCTGGCCGATCTGGCCGCGGTCCACGGCGTCATCGTCGAAGCGGTCCACCCGATTTGCGCAAGCGACGAGCGGGTATCGTCAGGCCGGATCCGCGAGGCGCTGAGCGCCGGTGACATGGCCACCGCGACGCGGCTCCTGACCCGCCCGTTCGCGGTCCGCGGGATGGTCGAGCCCGGTGACAAGCGCGGCCGCGAGCTTGGCTATCCGACCGCGAATCTGGCGCTCGGCGATTACCAGCGGCCGCGCTTCGGGGTCTATGCGGTTCGCGTCCGCCTCGACGACGGAAGCGAGCATGACGGCGTCGCCAATCTCGGCTTCCGGCCGATGTTCGACCCACCGGAGGAATTGCTCGAGGCCCATATCTTCGGCTTCGACGGCGACCTATATGGGCGGATGATCGAGGTCGATCTGATCGCCTTCCTGCGCGACGAGATGAAGTTCGACAGCCTCACCGCGCTCACCGGCCAGATGCGCAAGGACGAGGCCGAAGCGCGGCGGATTTTGAGCGCCTGACCCGTCATTGCGAGGAGCCACCGGCTCCGCGGCAATCCAGTGCCTTGAACGACGGGCAGCGAAGGCACTGGATTGCTTCCCCCGGCTCACGGCCGGGCTCGCAATGACGATGGAGCCAGCGGACATCCGTTGCATTCCAGCGCCCGTCCGTTAGACGCCGCCCCAATGTCCGACGCTCCTGAAACTTCTGGCGCAAAGCCCGACTACCGCTCGACCGTCTTCCTGCCGCGAACCGACTTTCCGATGAAGGCGGGGCTGCCGCAGAAAGAGCCGGCGATCCTTGCCCGGTGGCAGGCCGACGATCTTTACACCCAGACCCGCGCCGCGCGCGCCGGACGCGACAAGTTCATTTTCCACGACGGCCCGCCCTACGCCAATGGCGATATCCACGTCGGCCATGCGCTCAATCATGCGATCAAGGACATGGTCGTCCGGACCCAGACCCTGCTCGGCAAGGACGCGCCTTATGTGCCCGGCTGGGACTGCCATGGCCTGCCGATCGAATGGAAGGTCGAGGAGCAATATCGCAAGAAAAAGCTCAACAAGGACGATGTTCCGATCAAGGAATTTCGCGCCGAATGCCGCGCGTACGCCCAGCATTGGGTCGATGTTCAGCGCGAGCAATTGAAACGCCTCGGGGTCGGCGCACGCTGGGACAAGCCGTACCTCACCATGGCGCCCAAGGCCGAAGGGACGATCGTCGCCGAACTGATGAAGTTCGCGGAGTCGGGCCAGCTCTATCGCGGGGCCAAGCCGGTGATGTGGTCGCCGGTCGAAAAGACCGCTCTGGCCGAAGCCGAGATCGAATATGAGGACATAATCTCGACCCAGATCGATTTGGGCTTCGAGATCGAATTCGCGCCGGGCGCCCAGGAGTTGGTCGGCGCCTATGCGGTGATCTGGACGACCACCCCGTGGACCATCCCGGTCAACCAGGGCATCGCCTATAATTTCGACATCGATTACGCGCTCGTCGCCTCGGGCGACCGGCGATTTCTAATTGCCTTGGACCTCGCCGAAGCGTTCATCGCTCGTGCCGGGCTCGACGGCGCGACAATCGGGCCGAAGATCAGGGCCTCGGCCCTGGTCGGAGCGGTCGCCAGGCACCCGATGCACCATTTGGGCGAGTTCTTCGCCCGCCCCCGCCCGTTCCTGCCGGGGGATTTCGTCACCACCGAACAGGGCACTGGCCTGGTTCATATGGCGCCCGATCATGGCGAGGACGATTTCGAACTGTGCCAGAAGCAGGGCATCGATCCGGTGTTCGCGGTCGAGGCCGATGGCAAATATCGCGCCGACTGGGGCTGGCTCGGCGGTCAGGGCAGCGTCATCAACGCGAAGTTCAACAGCCCCGAGGGGCCGATCCTGACCGACCTCGCGGCGACCGGCGCCTTGCTCTCGGCGAGCGAGTTCAAGCACAGCTACCCCCACAGCTGGCGCTCGAAAGCCAAGGTCATTTACCGCTGCACCCCGCAATGGTTCATCGCCATGGAGCGGCCGCTCAAGCATTTGTCGCCGATCAGCAAAGGCGAGCAACGGTGGGAGAATGAGGGCGGCGAGTTCAATGTCGATGAAGCCGAGCTCGAAGCCTCGCCGACCTTGCGCAACGTCGCGCTGCAAGCGATCGCCGACACGCGGTTCATCCCCGAAAAGGGCCGCAACCGATTGAACTCGATGGTCGAGGACCGGCCCGATTGGGTAATCAGCCGCCAGCGCGCCTGGGGCGTTCCAATCGCCTTGTTCGTCAATCGCAAGAGCGGCGACATGCTGGTCGACCGCGCGGTCAATGCCCGCATCATCCACGCCATCAGCACCGACGGCGTCGATGCGTGGGACGAAGCCAATGTGGCTGAGTTCCTCGGCGCGGACGAATCCGGCAAGGCCCGCGACCCCGCCGATTACGAAATGGTCCGCGACATCCTCGACGTGTGGTTCGACAGCGGATCGACCCATGCTTTCGTTCTGGAAAGCGGTGAATGGCCCGAATTGCGTTGGCCGGCGGATATCTATGTCGAAGGCTCCGACCAGCACCGCGGCTGGTTCCAGTCGAGCCTGCTCGAAAGCTGCGGGACGCGTGGGCGGGCGCCGTTCAATGCCATTCTGACCCACGGCTTCACCATGGATAGCAAGGGCATGAAAATGTCCAAGAGCCTGGGCAATACGGTCGATCCGCTGAAAGTCATGGAAACCTATGGCGCGGACATCATCCGGCTGTGGGCGCTGTCGGTCGATTTCACCGAGGACCACCGCATCGGCGATGAGATTTTGAAGGGCGTCAGCGATCAATATCGCAAGCTCCGCAACACCTTCCGCTATCTGCTCGGAGCGCTCGACGGGTTCGGCGAGGACGAGCGGCTCGACGATGTCGCGGCTTTCCCCGAGCTTGAGCGCTACATGCTGTCGCTATTGGCCAAGCTCGACCAGCAGCTGCGGAACGCCACCGACGATTTCGACTTCAACACTTACGTCCGCGCGCTGACCGACTTTTGCAACGAAGACCTCTCGGCTTTCTATTTCGATATCCGCAAGGACTGCCTCTATTGTGAGGTCAATGCCGGGACCGGCCGCCAGACCGACAAGCGGCGCGCCTACCGGACAGTGCTCGACACCATGTTCCACGCCTTGGTGCGCTGGGCGGCGCCGGTGTTGGTGTTTACGACCGAAGAAGTATGGGGCACGCGCTACCCCGACGGCGGTTCGGTGCATTTGCTGGAATGGCCGGTGCTGCCCGCGGCTACCGATGAAGCGCTAGAGGCAAAATGGGCCGCTCTTCGTGCTACCCGGGTGCTGGTGACCGAAGCGATTGAGCCGCTGCGTCGGGACAAGGTCATCGGATCAAGCCTCGAGGCTGAAATCACTTACGCGGCCGATGCCGCTGACGTTGATCTGGCCGAGTTGTTCATCGTCTCGTCAGTCGCCGTGGGAGAGAGCCTGGCTGTGTCCAAGACGAACAAGTTCAAATGCGGGCGCTGCTGGCGGCACTTGCCCGAGGTCACGGACGTCGGCGCCTTGTGCGACCGTTGCGATGGGGTGGTGAATGGTTGAACTCTTGATCCTCCCCGGGACGGGGAGGAACGCATGAAAACGCGCTCATTCGGATTCGCTATTGCGGCGCTCGTGTTGGCGTTCGATCAGCTGACCAAATGGATCGTCACCGGGCCGCTGGGGCTGCGGGCGATCGGCGACCAGATCGTTCTGCTTCCGATCTTCAACCTGACCTACACCGAGAATTACGGCATTTCGCTCGGCCTGCTCCATGCCTCGACCGAAACCGCGCGGTGGCTGCTGGTGGCGATGACCAGCGCGATCGCGGTCGGGGTCGCTTATTGGATCGGCCGCGAAACCAAACGCATCGACCAGCTTGCGCTTGGAATGGTGCTCGGCGGAGCGCTCGGCAACATCCTCGATCGGGCCCGGCTCGGCTATGTCGTCGACTTCGCCGATCTTCATTTCGGCACGTTCCGTCCATTTCTGGTATTCAACGTCGGCGACGCGGCGATAAGCATAGCGGTCGTGATCCTGTTGCTGCGCGCGTTCCTGACCCGTAAGGATGGCCCCAAGGAGACAATCGACCATGCGTAAGGCCCTTCCCGTTATTCTGCTCATCACCGTTGCCGCGGCGACCAGCGGCTGCGCCGTGCTTCGCGGCGGACCCACCACCCCGGACGAATTCGCGGTGTCGCGCAATGCGCCGCTGATCGTTCCGCCCGATTTCCATCTCACCCCGCCGGTCGCCGGAACCGCCGGCCTGTCCGCTGGTGACGCCCAGCAACAGGCGATCGACGCCTTGTTCGGCGGCCCCGCACCGCGCAGCGCGTCTGAAACCAGCCTGCTCGACATGGCCGGCCGCAACAGCGCGCAAATCGGCATCCGCTCGACCGTTCGCGATCCCGGCACGCGAATCGTCGACAAGGGCAGCGCAACGCTCGACATCATCAATGCGCCGGCCGCCAACAGCAGTATCGCTTCCGCCCAGCCTGGCCAGTAAACGAGCAGGGAAGACCGAAAACACGATGCCCGAACAGAATTTCTCCGCGCGTCTGGTCGAAATCGAATCGATGCTCGACCGTTCGCGGCGGCGGTTCGAAGAAGGATCGAAGCTGGTCGAGGAGGCCCATCACCTGCTCGGCGAGGTCCAGCAGGACCTGCTCGGAAGCCCGCTCACAATATCTGCCGAAGATAGCGAGGAAGCGGCCTCCAAATTGCTCGATTCGCTCAAGGCGAGCGGCGGGGAAATGCCCGCGACGATGTGCGGCGGACGGCTTTCGGTCGACCAGATGCAGCGCCTGATCCGGATCGACGGCCATCCGATCGGGATCACCGAGATGGAATATCGCGTGCTCGAGCTTTTGGCCTATGCCCGCAACAATGTCGTGACCCGCCAGATGCTGCTCAAGCATCTGTATCGCCGCAGCGACGACCAGCCGCAGCCCAAGATCATCGACGTCTTCATCTCCAAGCTGCGCAAGAAATTGCGCAATGCGTCGAACGGCGCCGAATTCGTCGAGACGATTCCCCAGCGGGGCTGGATCCTGCGCGATGTGGATGCCGCCAGCGGGGCATAATTTCGCGTCCGCGATTCATCTTTTCTTAGTCACGCCGGACCTACGCAGGTGCGATGTTGCACCTCCAACCAATTCCGCAGCTCGACAATGAGCCCAAGCCCTATGCCGAAGCGGTGGCGCGCCTCGCCAGCATCCGCCACGCCCTTCGCCTGGTCGATGATTTCGGCGGCGGTCCGGCTTCGGACCCTCAAAAGGATGACCGCGTTGCAGCGGCCTGGGACGAAGCGAGCCCGGTCCATCGCACCCTGTTCGACCGCCGATCATCGGCCACGGTCAGCGCCACCGCGGCGGGCCTTGAAGCACTGATGGCCGAACATCGCGAGGGCCGCGCGCCGCATCAAGAGGCGAGCCGGACCATGGTCGAAGAAATCCGGCGCGGGCTAGAAGACGTCTCGCGCATCGTCCTGCGCTAAGGCTCAGGGCGCTCCAGTTTCCTTGGGGGTGGCCGGATCGGCGCCCCATTCCGACCAGCTTCCATCGTACAGCATTCCACCTCTTCCGCCGAGTCTGCGCGCAGCCAGGATCAGGCTGTTGGCGGTCACCCCCGATCCGCAACTGGCGATGAACGGCTGATGCGGATCGACCCCGGCTTGAGCGAATAGAACGCGAAGCTCCTGCGCCGGGCGAAACGTCCCGTCGTCGCGGTACAGTGCGCTCATCGGCAGGCTTCGAGCGCCAGGGATATGGCCCGAAGCAACCGCCGGGCGCGGGTCGGACTCCTCCCCGGTAAAGCGCGCCCGGCTTCGCGCATCGACGACCGGCGCGGTCACGCCTTCCAGCAACATCGACTTCGACACCACCTCGCCCGCGCGCTGCTCAGCCGCGAACCTGCGGCCCGGGCGAGGCACTGCGGCCCCGGCTTCGACCGGTCGTCCTTCGGCCAGCCATTTGCCGAGACCACCATCGAGCACCGCGACCTGGCTCGCGCCGAAGTGGCGCATCATGAACCAGCCGCGCGCAGCGGTGCGTAGCGGGCTGTTGTCATAGATGACGATGCGCTCATTGCTGCCGACTCCGAGCGCCTCCATCGCCGCGCCGAACGCCGCCGCGGTCGGCAGCATGTGCGGCGCCGGGTGGGTCTGGTCCGCGACTTCGGCGATATCGAGGAAACGTGCACCGGGGATATGGGCGGCAAGGAACTCGGCGGCGGCATCGCGCGGATTGGTCGGAAGGAAAGCGGTGCAATCGACGATCGCCAAGTCCTCGACACCGAGATTGGCGGCGAGCCACTCGGTCGAAACGAAATCCCCGTCGATCATCCCCGGCCGCGATAGGAAGCGACACCCTGATCGGGCAGCCATAGCCCCTCGGGCGGCGGGCCGCTTTGCCAGAAAACGTCGATCGGCATTCCCCCGCGCGGATACCAATAGCCCCCGATGCGCAGCCAGATTGGCTTCATCTCCGCCAACAGCCGCTGACCGATGCCGACGGTGACGTCTTCGTGAAAGCCGCAATGATTGCGGAACGAGCCGAGGAACAGCTTGAGGCTTTTGGATTCGACGATCGTGTCGCCCGGCGCATAATCGATGACCAAATGGGCGAAATCGGGCTGCCCGGTGACCGGGCACAAGGACGTGAACTCGGGCGCGGCGAAACGCACCAGGTACAGCGTGTCCGACTGCGGGTTTCGCGGATAATCGAGCAGCGCCTCATCCGGCGAGGCCGGAAGCGCGCTCGACTTGCCGAGGTGGGTCGTCTCCATCAGCGGATCGCGGCCTCATGCGGCGGTGTCGTGCCATGCTCGTCAGTATCAGGAGCGCTCGCGGCCTGACTTCGGGTCCAGGCGTAAAGACCGAGGGTCAGTGCCGCAAAGATGATCAACCCGAGCGGGATCGCGAGCGACGACGGCTCGGTGATGGCGAGCGGTGTATCCTTGTTGGTGGCCGCGACAATGCCCGCGAAAAAGACACCGTAGAGGCTTTCGCCGACGATCAGCCCGGTCGCCATCAACACCCCCAGACGCTCGGCGAATTCGGGATTGCGCGAGGTCTTGGCCCATTTGTCGTAAAACCAGCCGAGCAGAGCGCCCAAGGGGATCAGCAACGTCAGCGCCATTGGCAGATAAATGCCCATTCCGACCGCGAGCGGCGGCATCGAACCGCGCTTGGTCGCCTTGAGGACCTCGTCGATGATCACCACCGCGACCCCGATGAGGGCGCCGATACCGATCAAATTCCAGTCGAGATTGCCGCCAAGAACACCCTGGGCAATGGCCGAGATCAGCGCCGCCTGGGGCGCGGCGAGCGCGGTTTCCTTGGCCCCCGGCACTCCTTGGAACCCGAAAGCGGTGTTGAGCAAATCGAGGATTGGCGGGATGACCACCGCGCCGAACAGGACGCCGAGGACCAATGCAACCTGCTGGCGCCACGGCGTTGCATCGACCAGTTGGCCGGTTTTCAAGTCCTGAAGGTTGTTGTTGGAAATCGTCGCGACGCCGAAGATTATCGCGGTCACGAACAAGGCGAAGGCGACCAGGCTTTTGGTCATGTCACCGCTCGCGTTCGGAAACAGCATCGCGAGGATCAGTGAAATTCCCAGCACGGACAGGATACCGACGCCCGAAATCGGGCTGTTGGATGCGCCGATCAGCCCCGCCATATACCCGCACACCGCCGCGATCACGACCCCGGCGATGAGGATATAGACGATGCTCAGCGAGATGGTCAGCGTCGGACTGGCCGCAATCGGCGCGGTGTTTGCAAAGGCATAAAGCAGCATCGCGATCGGGATCATCGAGAGCAGGATGGTGCCGGCGACGATTCCGATCGGAATATCGCGTTCGGTCAGCGGCAGCGTGTCGCCGCGGCCTTCCTTGCGCGCGCGGTTGGCGGCGAGCGCTCCGGTTACCCCCGAGACGATCGGCTTGAGGATCCGAAGCAGCGTCCAGATCGCTGCGACACCGATCGTTCCGGCGCCAATGAAGCGGACCTTGTGGACGAACACGTCGCCGACGAAATCGTCGAGGCTCATCCCCATCGGCATCGCCGCGAGCGAGGTGTAATGGGGGACGAGATAGGCCCAGCTGATGAGCAGTCCGACGAACATCGCGATCCCGACGGCCAGACCGACCAGATGGCCAACGCCGATCAGCGCCATCGACAGGCTGGTCGACACCTGGGTTGTGCCAGTGCCGACCCGGAAGGCCTTGTCCGCGGATGCGGCGAGCAGGTTCATTCCGGCCAGGATTTGATAACCAGCCGCGGCGATCGAACTCCACAGGATCATACTGAGGCCGCGTTTGTTCTCCTCGGCCCCGCCAACCCCGGCGCCGACCTTGAGCACTTCGGCGGCAGCGACCCCTTCGGGATAGGGAAGGTCGGTGCCAGTAACGAGCGCGCGCCTCAGCGGCACCGAATACATCACCCCAAGGATGCCGCCGATGGCGATGACCGCGACCGACAGCCAGTAGGGAAAACCAGTCCACCAGCCGACCATGATCAGCCCCGGAAGGACGAAGATGATCGCCGACAAGGTTCCCGCCGCCGAAGCGATAGTCTGGACGATGTTATTCTCCTGAATGGTCGAATCGCTGAACGCTTTGAGCACCGCCATTGAGATTACTGCGGCGGGAATTGACGTCGCGAAGGTCAGCCCGATCTTGAGCCCGAGATAGACGTTGGCGGCCGTGAACACGACGGTGATGAGGGCGCCCAGAATGACCCCGCGAAGCGTCAGTTCCTTGATATTGTCGCCCGCGCGCACCGCTTCGCTCGCCATAATGTCTTCCCTTCGTGTTTAACCTTGAGCGCAGCCACCGCTGGGCGAGGGCGTCGAATGGCGGCGGATTGCCTGCCAGCGACCGTTATCGTGGATCCAGACATCGGTCAGGACCACGCAATCATGGATTTCGCGGCCGAGATATTTGAGCCGCCATCTGGCGAAAATCGTCCCGACCATGACATTGTCGAACGACTTCGCGTCCTTCACTTCAAGTTCGATTCCGGCGACGTCGCGCTTCTGGATCGCCTCCAGCCACTCGTCGCGGTGCATCATGAACGGGCCGGTGGAGCGCATTCCGATCAGGACGAAATCGGGATGGACCAAAGCGCGCAGCCGGTCGATGTCCTTGCTGCACAAGGCCGCGCTCCATTCGCCTTCAAGCGCTTCGATGATTTCGCACGTACCGCTTGCCAAACGCCTGACCCCTATCGTCCGCAGCCTAGGGCTTAGCCCTTTGGAAGCGGATTGTCGTATCATAGCGATTGAGCAGCAAGTCGCCACCGTCGTTTGGCGATAAGTAGTTTCGAAAGACGGAATTGACCGGGGACTTCAAGCCCCGCGGACCCGTTTACGGCGGCAGATTAACTCTTGCCACGCCCGCTGGCTACGGTAGGCTCCCCAGTCGCGCGCGAAATAATTGCGAAGAGGGGGGTGAGCATGGCTGACAAAAAACCGACCGAAGAGGCCGACGTCACCAAGGAATGGCGTGCAACGCACGGCCAGGAGTCGGCCGCCAAGCGCTTGCGAATTTTCGCCATGCTGTCGTGGATCATTGCCATTGGGGGTGAGATCGCCGGCATCGTCATGCTCCGCCAGCACAAATTCGACCATGGCAATCTGCCGCTGCTGATCGGCCTGTTGGTCGGGATCGCGGTGTTCGCGATTGCCGGCAGCCTGATGTGGAAAGCGGCCAACAAGCACGATCCGGCCCGCGCCTCCGACAAAGCGAAGTTTTTCTTCCAGAACCAGCTCGGTGCGATCATCACCCTGATCGCCTTCCTGCCGCTGATTGTCCTGATCTTCATGGACAAGGACATGGATCCCAAAAACAAGAAGATCGCCGGCGGCATCGGGGCCGCTTTGGCGGTCCTCGCAACCCTGATCGGTGTCAGCTGGAACCCGCCTTCGGTCGAGCAATATACCCAGGACATGAACGCCTGCGCGTCCCAGATCAAAGCCAATCAGCCAACCACCGTTTGCTCACCCGAGGTCGCTGCCCAGGCGAAGGAAATCGCCAAGGATTCGGCCACGGTTGCTGAAGCGACCAAGGATGCCGCCCACCCCGCCGGTCAGGATGTGGTCTATTGGATAGCTCCGGAGAATGGCGCCAAACGGGCAACGACTCCGCATGTCTTCCACATCTGCCAGGCGGTCAGCCCGATGCGCGGCAAATCCGTCAATCACGGCTCGGTGACTGAGGCTTATGCCGAAAACGCCAACCGCATCACCAAGCAGATCACGATGGAGCAAAAGCAGTGCGGGTTCGCGGGAGCGGAACCGGACAAAGCTGTCGCTCCAGCGGCAGGTTAACAGCGCAACGTCCGCGTAAGCCGGGAAGCGGGCAAGACCGCCTCCCGGATGATACGCTACTGACGGCCGTTGATGTCGAGCCCGACAAAGGTTTCGGGCGCCGCTCCGCGCTTGACCAGGAGCAATATGCTCGAGCGACCGGCACGGCGGGCCAAATCGACCGCGGCGACGACTTGCGCCGGGCTCGTCACCGGCTGCTGATTGATCGAGACGATGACGTCACCGCGCTGAAGGCCCTCTTCGCCGGCGGCGCTGTTGGGATCGACGGTCGTAATCAGCACGCCGCGGGTTCCAGCCGGAAGGTTGGCGGCCCGAGCGATGTCCGCGGTCAGCGGGGTCAATGACAGTCCGAGCACACGCTGCGGCGTCGCCGTCACCGCTCGGCCGTTCTCGGGCGCGGCTTCACCAGTTCCGGTAAGCTTCGCCAATTGCTCCTCGGTCGGACGCTCGCCGACGACGACCGAGAGGTTCTGACGCTTGCCGCCGCGAATGACGTCGAGCGTCGCTCGCGAGCCGACCTGGGTATTGGCGATGAGGTAGGACACGGTTTCTTCCGGAGTCACATTCCGGCCGTTGACCCGGAGGATCACGTCGCCCTGCTGAAGTCCGGCCCTGGCCGCGGGTCCGCCAAGAACGACCGAACGGACGATTTCACCCATATCCTTGGGCAGGCCGAGCGACGGCGCGATATTTTCGTCGAGCGGCTGGAGGCCGACGCCGAGATAGCCGCGCTGCGGACGCTGGCCGCGGCGCAGCGAATCGACCACCGGCTTGGCCAGTTCGGCGGGGATTGCGAGGCCGATCCCGACCGATGCGCCGGTCGGACTGATCAGCGCCGAATTGATGCCGATGACATTGCCGTTGAGATCGAACATCGGGCCGCCCGAATTGCCCATGTTGATGCTGGCGTCGGTCTGGATGTAGCGGTCATAGGCCCCGACGCCGGTGATCCCGCGGTGAAGCGCGGAAATAATGCCCGCGGTGACCGTGCCGCCAAGCCCGTAGGGATTGCCGATGGCGAGGATCCAGTCACCGACCCGCGACTTGGTGCTGTCGCCCCACTGGACATAGGGCAGGTCGCGCCCGTCAATCTTGAGCAACGCAAGGTCGGAGGTCTCGTCGCGGCCGACGATTCGCGCCGAATGCTCTTTTCGGTCCGAGGTTATGACGGTGACGCTGTCAACGGTACCGGTACCGTTGGCGCTCTGGATCAAATGGTTGTTGGTGACGACATAGCCGTCGGGCGAGATGATGAAGCCCGAACCGAGCGAGCCGGCTTCCCTGGTCCGCGG
>JACDEB010000043.1 GCA_013816595.1 Sphingomonas sp.
AAGCCGTGGTGGCCGGCCGACTATGGCCATTATGGCCCGTTCATGATTCGCATGGCGTGGCATGCCGCGGGCACCTACCGGGTGACCGATGGCCGCGGCGGTTCGTCGAGCGGGCAGCAGCGTTTTGAGCCGCTCAATAGCTGGCCTGACAACGGCAATCTCGACAAGGCGCGGCGCCTGCTGTGGCCGATCAAGCAGAAGTACGGCAAGCACATCAGCTGGGCCGATTTGTTCATCCTGGCCGGCAATGTCGCGATCGAGAGCATGGGCGGCCCAGTGTTCGGCTTCGGCGGCGGCCGCAAGGACGTCTTTCAGTCGGAAGGCGACACCTTCTGGGGCGCCGAGGAAATCTGGGTTAGTGATGGTGCGCCAACCCGCATCACCGATGAATTGCCCGAGCTTGAAGGACCGCTCGCCGCGATCCAGATGGGCCTGATTTACGTCAATCCCGAAGGGCCGGGCGGCAACCCCGATCCGCTGCAGTCGGCGCGCGACATGAAGGCGACTTTCTCGCGCATGGCAATGAACAGCGAGGAAACTGTCGCGCTCACCGCCGGCGGACACGCCTTCGGCAAGTCCCATGGCGCCAAGCCCGCCGACACCTTCCGCAACAATCCCGCGTCGGAGGAAGTCCACCTGCAGGGCATGGGCTGGCTGACCGACGAGGAGGAGATCGGCAAGGGCCATATCACGACCTCGGGGATCGAGGGCGCCTGGTCGAACAATCCGACCAAGTGGGGCGGCGACTATTTCCGCTTGCTGTTCAAATATGATTTCGAACTGGTCGAAAGCCCGGCTGGAGCGAAGCAGTGGCAGCCTGTCAATCCCGATCCCGAGGACATGGCGCCCGACGCGCGCGATCCCAGCAAGCGCGTGCCGACGATGATGACCACCGCCGACATGGCGCTCAAGATGGACCCCGAATTCCGCGCCATCTCGGAGCAGTTCCGCGACGACCAGGCGGCGCTCGACGGCGCCTTCGCACGCGCCTGGTTCAAGTTGACCCACCGCGACATGGGGCCGAAGTCACTCTACCTCGGTCCGGAAGTGCCTGAGGAAAACTTGATCTGGCAGGACCCAGTGCCGGCCGGAACCGCCCCCTCGGCATCCGAAATCGCCGCGTTCAAGGACAAGGTGCTCGCGGGCAGCCTCACCGTGTCGCGATTGGTCAAGACCGCCTGGGCCTCGGCCTCGACCTATCGCAAGTCGGACAAGCGCGGCGGCGCCAATGGCGCGCGCATCGCCCTGGCTCCGCAGAAGGATTGGGACGTCAACGAACCGGCCGAATTGGCCAAGGTGCTGGGCAAGCTTAATGAACTGCGCGGCTCGATGTCGCTGGCCGATGCCATCGTGCTCGCCGGTTCGGCGGCGATCGAGAAAGCGGCGAAGGACGCCGGCTTCAATGTCGAGGTGCCCTTCTCGGGCGGCCGCGGTGATGCAACCCAGGACTGGACTGACGTCGAAAGCTTCAACTGGATGGAGCCCCAGGCTGACGGTTTCCGCAACTATCTCAAGACCCGCCAATCGGTGAAGACCGAGGAATTACTGCTCGACCGGGCGTCTCTGCTCGGGCTATCGGCGCCGCAGATGACCGTCCTGCTTGGCGGACTTCGGGTGCTCGGTGCCAATCACGGCGATAGCCCCGAAGGCGTGTTCACCGACCGCAAGGGGCAACTGACAAACGACTTCTTCGTCAACCTTCTCGATAATGACACTTTCTGGGATCTGGTCGACACGTCGAGCGACGAGGAGTTCATCGGCTACGACCGTGGCGGCAAGAAGCAGAAGTGGCGCGCCACCCGCACCGACCTCATCTTCGGCTCCAATTCGCAGCTTCGCGCCACCGCCGAAGTCTATGCTGAGCGGGGAAATGAGGAAAAATTCGTCCGCGATTTCGTGAGGGCGTGGACTAAGGTGATGAACGCTGACCGGGTCGATCTCGACTGACCTGCGCGAGTGCCCCAATCCGCCGGCCTATGGCGCTGGCGGCTGGGGGTGCGCGGCCTTCCATTCCATCGCAGTCATCACCCGGCGCTCGACTGACGGGTGATCATAAAAGATTAATTCTTCGATTTCGGACGGTCGCGGGTAGCGATACTCGGCGGTCTTCACGAGCGCGCTCGACAGTGCATCGGGGCGGTTTTCGGTCCGCAGCGAATAGGCATCGGCCCGGGTTTCAATGGTTCGTGAAAAACTGCTGGTGATTGGCATCGCCCCGAGAGAGAACAGCGAAACCATAAACAACAAGATCGGAACCGAGCGCGGGGCGGCGATCGGCGCATCGCTTCCAAAGGCCTTGGCGAACCTTGGGTAAAGCCGGTCGGCGAGCCAGAACAACAGCATCGCCAGCACCGACACCAGCAAGGTCCCGTACCAAGTGTGCTTGAGCACATAATGGCCGATTTCATGGCCGGTTACCGCGCGCACTTCATCGAGCGAGGCCTTGTTCATCGCGACGTCGGAAATGGCGACCCGCGCGGTATTGCCGACCCCGCCAGCGTTGGCAGTGAAATTGTTTGATTGGCGCGACCCGTCGAACAGGAAAATCTTGTTTTCGGGAATGCCTGCACGGCCCGCCATTT
Organism: Sphingomonas sp.; assembly: GCA_013816595.1. Classification (GTDB taxonomy): domain Bacteria; phylum Pseudomonadota; class Alphaproteobacteria; order Sphingomonadales; family Sphingomonadaceae; genus Sphingomicrobium. The sequence goes on from JACDEB010000043.1 coordinate 2,583, forward strand.
CGGCGACCGCATCATGAACCGGTCCGGCCGGGATTGGCTGATATTTGTTGAACAACGGTTCGATCAAAATCGGCGACAGCAGCATTAGGACTGCAACGACGCCGGCAGTCAGAGCGCCGGACCACAGCCACCACCGGCGCCCGGTGCGGCGGATGAGCCAATAAACGCCGGTCAAGAACAACGCCCCGAGGATGGTGCTGAGAACGAGCGCGAGTGCTTGCTGGCCAAGATAATCGGCGAGAGGCTGGCTTGTTCGGCCATAAATCTTTTCACGGAAGTAACCGGCGTAAAGCGACCATGGTAAGCCGATCAGCGCGGACGCGACGACATAGACCGCGGTGACTACAAATGCGCGCAGGCCTTTGCGCCTTTCGGGAATCCGTCGTTCCACACGATCGAGAATCTGCGAGCGTACGATGACCAGCGCGATCACCGCCGAAACCACCAGGCCCCACAACAAAAGCCAGTGACCGCCGACCGTATAATCATGGGCCTTTTGCAGATTGGCTGCGCCAAGGCCGTCGATATAGTGGGCGGTCGCTTCGCGTGGATCGAATGTCATTGCAGTCCCCGTTGGTTACGATTGGGATATCAGCAGCAGCGGATCGCGCAAAGCGGAAGACTACAAACGCGTCTGTGCGGTCGGCGAACGGGACCTTGTTCACCGCTGTTCGAACCCGGCAAGGCATTCGGCGATCCAGCGCGCCGCCGTCAGCGCCGACAAATCGCTCGGATCGAGCGGTGGATCCCATTCGGTGAGGTCGATCACCTTGATCCGCGGATCGGCGGCGAGACGGCGCACGCAGTCGAAGAACATGGCGCCCCCCATTCCTCCGGCACGCCCACCGGGGGCAGCGGGGAATTGGGCGCGGTCGATGACGTCGATGTCGCAATCGACGACAATCGCGTCGCACGACGACAGATGGTCGAGCGCCTGGCCGATCCAATGCTCGCTCGAGCGGGTAACGAACTGTCCGATGGTGACCAAGAAATTGCCGGCGGCCAGCGCGTCGTCGTGCATGGCCTTGGAATTGGCGAACGCGGCAAGCCCGAGCTGGGCGATGTTGGCGCCGGGCAGGCCATCCTCGATCAGCGCTCGAACTGGATTGCCATTGCTCAAACCGCCGCTGAGATCGCGCATGTCGAAATGGGCGTCGAGGGTGATCAGTCCGACCTTGTCCAGCGGCATGCCCAGTCCCAGAAGCGCTGGCCTGGTGACGGCATTGTTGCCGCCGACGACCAGGGTCAAGGCGTGGCGCGCGGCGCTTTTCGCGACAGCATCGCGGATTGGCGTGGTCGCCTGTTCGATGCTCATTCCCGATATGGCAACGTCGCCGTGATCGGCGATCAGGGTCGCAAGCTCGCGGCCTGTCTCGACATCGTAACGGCCGATCCGCTTGAGGGTAGAGCGGAGCAATTGCGGCGCGAGATCGCACCGTCCGGGGGTCACCGACCCGGCGCCCAATGGTGCACCCACCAGGCCGACCGGCGCGTCGACTTGCCCTCCGACCAGTAGCTGCGAAAGATTGGGCCAGCTCATGCGCTTGACGACTAGCAGGCTTGGCCTTCAAAGCCACCACCATGTGGGACCGCCTGCTCGTCGATTGCCGCGTCGCGACGCTCATTGCCTTGCCCGGCAATCCGCTTGGCATCATCGACAATGGCGCGATCGGAATCGCCGACGGCAAGGTCGTTCGAGTCGGCAAGCGCACCGAGCTCGCCGGCTATCGAGCGAAGGAGGTTACCGCGCTTGGCGGCGCCTGGGTCACGCCCGGACTGGTCGATTGCCACACCCATTTGCTGTTCGGCGGCAATCGCGCCGACGAACATGCCATGCGCCGGGCGGGCGCGACCTATGAGGAGATCGCCAGGGCCGGGGGCGGGATCGCCTCGACCGTCGCCAAAACCGCTGCGGCGAGCGACGAGGAACTGCTGGCCAGCGCGCGCGGCCGCCTCGACGCATTGACGCGTGGCGGTTGCACCACCGTCGAAGTGAAGACTGGTTACGGCCTCGACGTCGACAGCGAATTGCGGCTGCTCGGGCTGGCCCACAAGCTTGGCGAGGGAGCAGCGGTGCGGATCGTCCCGACGCTGCTCGCGCTTCACGCCATCCCCGCCGCCCAGCGCGACCGCCGCGCCCATTATTTGGGCGACATCATCGACAAGCTCATCCCCGCCGCCGCCAAGACCGGACAGGTCTGGATCGTCGATGCCTATTGCGACACCATTGCGTTCACTCCCGACGAGGTCGAACGGCTATTCAAGGCAGCCGCCGCGCACAATCTTCGGGTGCGGCTTCACGCCGAGCAATTGTCCAACCAGCATGGCGCCGCGCTTGCCGCCCAATATCGCGCCTTGTCCGCCGACCACCTCGAACATCTCGATGAGGAGGGAGCCGCAGCAATGGCGGCCGCCGGAACCGTCGCGGTCCTTCTGCCGGGCGCTTATTATGCGCTCAACGAGGAGCAGAAGCCGCCGGTCGCGATGCTCCGCAAGCACCAGGTGGCGATGGCGGTGGCGACCGATTGCAACCCCGGTACGTCGCCGTTGCTGTCGCCAACGCTGGCGATCAACATGGCCTGCACCCTGTTCGGATTGTCACCCGAGGAAGCGATTGCGGGGATGACCATATATGCCGCGCGGGCTCTCGGCCTCGACAAGCAAATCGGCACCCTTGCGCCGGGCAAAGCTGCGGATCTCGCCGTATGGAACCTCGATAGCCTATCCGAGCTTGGCTATTGGATCGGGCTGTCAGGGCCGGAGCGGCGCATTTTTGGTGGTGCCGACGCTTAGTCGGCGGCTTTCAATTTGGCCGCGATCCACGCCTCGACGTTGCGGCGGAGCAGGGCCAGCGGGACAACGCCGTCGCCAAGCACTACCGCGTTGAATTGCTTCAAGTCGAAGCGCGCGCCAAGCGCCGTTCTGGCTTGATCGCGCAACGCGACAATCTCCAGCCCGCCCGAATCGTAGGCTGTAAGCTGGCCCGGAATGATCGCGATCCGATCGACCATGTCCTGCGCCTGGGTTTCGGTCCGCAGTCCAGTGCTGAGGAGATAGGCGACGGCCTTCTCGCGGCTCCAGTGGCCGACGTGGATCCCGGGATCGACGACCATTCCGCGCGCCGGCCACGCGCGGCGGCTGATCTTGGCCTGCGGACTTGCGAGGAGATCGATTTCATCCGCCATTCGCTCGGCATAACGCGCCCAGCCTTCGACATAAGCCGAATTGCCCGACAGCCGCGACATCGGGCTGGCCTCGATCCGCGCCGCATAAGCGAATTGAAAATGGTGTCCGGGATAGCCTTCGTGAACCGCGGTGATCGCCATGGTGGCGCGGCGCGCATCCTCAAGTTTCCCGGCCTGGAGCGAATAAAGCGCCGGCTTGGCTGGGTCGGGTTCGGGTACGTAATGCGAACTCGCGCCCGATGCTTCCATTGCGCCCGTTATCGGTCGGACCTCGAACGGCTGCGTTGGTACGACATCGATTAGCGCCGCCGCTGCGACTTGCGCGCTCGCTTCGATTTCGCGGTTGAAGGCGACGATCTCGTCTTTCGACGCAAAGCGCTCGCTCGGATCGTTCTTCACCCGCTTCATGATCGTTGCATAATCGTCGGTGCCGTAGAGCTTCTGTCCGATACGGCGAATGTCGGCGATGTTCGCCGCGACGGTCTGTTCGCCAAGCGCAGCCACCGCTTCGCCGGGCCGGTCATGCGTGGTGTAGCTGCGCAACCATGCGTCATAGCAGGCGCGGCCCTTGGGCAAATCGAGTACCGACAGGCTGGTCCGCGCCGCGGGGATGTAGCGGTCCTTCAAAAAGTCGCGGTAGGTTTTGAGCGCGGGGGTGATCCGGTCGCGGACCAACGCCGCGAACCGCGCCATGAACGCGCGACTTTTCGACGACAGCGCGGGGGCGAAGAACGGCGATTCTTCGGGCTTGGCGGTGATCAGGCCCTCGACCTGCGCCAGCGTCCGCACCGCAACCGATCGCGGCGCGCTATAGCCCCGCGCAAGCCCGCGCTTGAGGTTGGCGATGTCGCTGGCGATGAAACCGGGAAACGCGCTCCAGCGGGCGAGCGCATCGGCGCGGTCCCTGGCACTCGCCACCGGCTGGCGCTCGACCAGTTCGGGGAATGCCGACGGCCATCCGCTCATATGCGACACCGACCACAGCTCGTTGCGGCATACGCGCAATCCCTTGTCAGCCTCGAGCATTTCGCGCGCCAGATAATAATCGAGCCGGTCGCCTTTGGCGGCGATGTGGTCGGGATCGATCGCGTTGAGCCGAACGAGCAGCGCATCGACCGTCTCTTGATCGCGCGCAATCGCCAGCGGGCTGATGTCTATGAAATTGTCGTTGCGCCCGCCTTTGATGTCCGCGGTCAGCGGGATGAACGGATTGGCATGCAGCCGATAAGCGACAATGTCGCTCGATAGCCGCGCCATGCTGTCGCTCGGCTTGGCAATCGACGGCGTCGAACAGCATATCGCAGCGGCGGCAATCAGCAGCGCCCGAAACATCAACCCATTTCGCATGCTTGCTCCCCCTCGGTGGCGGACAACCTAACACGGACATTTGCGAAGCATAAGGGACGCGCTTAGGGGTCACGCATGATCGACCAGCGCCGCGACAATAGCCGTCACATCCGCGCCCGCCGCGGCAATGAGATCGTCGCCAAATCGTGGAAGACCGAGGCTGCGGTGCGGATGCTGATGAACAATCTCGACGACGAAGTCGCCGAGGATCCGCAAAGCTTGGTGGTCTATGGCGGGATCGGCCGCGCGGCACGCAATTGGGCGTGCTTCGATGCGATCGTCGAAGCACTCGAACGGCTTGGCGATGAGGAGACGTTGCTCGTCCAGTCGGGCAAGCCGGTCGGCGTCTTTCGCACGCACAAGGACGCTCCGCGCGTGCTCATCGCCAACTCCAACCTCGTCCCCAAATGGGCCAATTGGGAAGTGTTCAACGAACTCGATCGCAAGGGCCTGATGATGTACGGCCAGATGACCGCGGGCAGCTGGATTTACATCGGCACCCAGGGCATCGTCCAAGGCACCTTTGAAACCTTCGCCGAAATGGGCCGCAAGCATTATGGTGGCGATCTTGCGGGCAAGTGGATCCTCACCGCCGGGCTCGGCGGGATGGGCGGCGCGCAGTCGCTCGCCGCGGTCATGGCCGGGGCGCATTGCATCGCGGTCGAATGCCAGGAAAGCTCGATCGAGAAACGCCTTGCGACGCGCTACCTCGATCATCGCGCCACCACCATCGACCAAGCGCTCGACATCATCGCTAAGGCGACCGAGCCGACGTCGGTTGGACTGCTCGGCAATGCCGCCGAAATTCTCCCCGAAATGGTCGCGCGCGGAATTCGCCCCGACGCGGTGACCGACCAGACCAGCGCGCACGATCCCGCCAACGGCTATTTGCCGATCGGCTGGACCGTTGCCGAATGGATGGCCAAGCGCGAGACCGATCCGGCTGCGGTCGCCGCCGCCGCGCGCGCGTCGATGGCGGTCCACGTCGAGGCAATGCTCGCGTTCCAGAAAATGGGCGTGCCGACCTTCGATTATGGCAATAACATCCGGCAGCAAGCGCTCGACACCGGCGTCACCCACGCGTTCGATTTCCCCGGCTTCGTCCCGGCCTATGTCCGGCCATTATTCTGTCGCGGCATCGGCCCCTTCCGCTGGGTCGCACTGTCGGGCGATCCCGAAGACATTTACCGGACGGACCAAAGGGTGAAGGAACTGATCCCTGACGATCCCCACCTCCACCGCTGGCTCGACATGGCGCGGACAAGGATCGCGTTCCAGGGGCTGCCCGCGCGCATCTGCTGGGTCGGGCTTGGCCAGCGCCACCGCTTGGGCCTGGCCTTCAACGAGATGGTCAAAAACGGCGAAGTCGGCGCCCCGATCGTCATCGGCCGCGACCATCTCGACAGCGGCAGCGTCGCCTCCCCCAATCGCGAGACCGAAGCGATGAAAGACGGCTCCGACGCGGTCAGCGACTGGCCACTGCTCAACGCTCTCCTCAACACCGCGTCGGGTGCGACCTGGGTCTCGCTCCACCACGGCGGCGGGGTCGGCATGGGCTATTCGCAGCACGCCGGAATGGTCATCGTCGCCGACGGCACCGACGATGCTGCGCGGCGACTAGAGCGAGTTCTGTGGAACGACCCCGCCAGCGGAGTCATGCGCCACGCCGATGCAGCTTATGACATCGCCATCGACTGCGCGCGCGAACAAGGCCTCGACTTGCCGATGATCGCCTAGGCAGGACTCGCCATTCGTTGGTTTTCACTTTCCAGGACAACCGGCAGCGGCCACCTGCTGACCGTATAAGCCCCGCCCAATCGATGACCTTCAACCAACCAAGGAGCAATGTCATGAGCGACCCGGTTGCCGGAGAACTTCACCGCCACCACCTCGCCAATTTTCATTTGATCCGCGATTGGATTGAAAAGCGCACAGCGCTCGCGGTGGGGGAGCCGCAGCCGGCCAAACCCAACTTCAATGCTCGCCTTGCGTTGTGGATCACCAACGCGGTGGGGACCATGTGGTGCGCCTATCTTTTTACAGCGCTCGCGCTGATCAGCCTCCCCCAAGCCGTTCATGGCGGGACCGCAACCCTGATTTCGTGGATCGCGCAAACCTTCCTTCAGCTTGTCCTGCTGTCGATCATCATGGTCGGACAGAAGGTCGCGGCCGAAGCGTCGGACCGGCAAGCCTATCAGACGTACAAGGATGCGGAGGCGATCCTTCAGATCAGTGACCAGCTTCAGCAGCTCATCACCGTGAACAACAAGCTGACCGAAGAGATTCATCAATCGATGGCGCGCAAGAAGAGCTAAATGGGCGGGCGCTGGTGATAAGCTGGCGAATCTGGCAGATGGCGGGCGATGCTGACCCTCGACCCCCAATCCATCGACCTCGCGGTACTTGAGAAGCTGTGGGCGGGGGAAGCGTCCCGGTTGGATTCGGACGCCATGGACCGGGTCCGGCAATCATCCGCTGCGGTCGACCGGATCGTCGCCGGCGGCGGGACCGTCTATGGCGTCAACACCGGTTTCGGATTGCTCGCCAATCAGCGGATTCCCGTCGAGCGGCTCGCCGAGCTTCAGCGCAATCTGATCCTTAGCCACAGTTGCGGTCTCGGCGATCCAATCCCGCGCCATGTCGTTCGCTTGATGATCGTGCTCAAGTTGCTCGGTCTCGGGCGCGGCTATTCCGGGGTTCGGCCGCTGGTCGTTGAAGCGCTCCAGGCGCTGCTTGATGCCGACGCAATGCCAATCATTCCAAGCCAGGGCAGCGTCGGCGCGTCGGGCGACCTCGCGCCGCTCGCGCATCTGGTCGCGGCGTTGCTCGGGAAGGGGCGAGTAGACTTTGCCGGCACGGTGATGTCCGCCGCCGCGGCGCTCAAGAAGCTCGGCCGCGAACCGCTCGAACTCGGCCCCAAGGAAGGCCTTGCGCTGATCAACGGCACCCAGGCCTCGACCGCCATCGCGCTCGATGCCGTGTTCCTCGGCCAGCGCGTGTTCTGGGCTGCGATCGCGGGCGGCGCATTGTCGGTCGATGCACTCAAGGGATCGGTCAAACCGTTCGACGAACGCATTTCGCAGGTGCGCGGTCAGCCCGGGCAAATCCGAGTCGCCGCCGCCTTGCGCGGCTTGCTCGACGGCTCCGAAATCCTTTCCAGCCATGAATGCTGCTGTTCAAAGGTCCAGGATCCGTACAGCTTTCGCTGTCAGCCCCAGGTGATGGGCGCGGCGCTCGATTTGCTCACCAATGCTGGCCGGACACTCGAAATCGAAGCCGCTGCGGTAACTGACAATCCGATTGTCTTTGGCGATGACGATATCGCGATTTCGGGCGGGAATTTCCACGCCCAGCCGGTCGCCTTCGCCGCCGACATGATCGCCATGGCATTGTGCGAGGTCGGTAGCCTGAGCGAGCGCCGCACCAGCGTCCTGGTCGATCCCAAGATGAGCGGGCTCCCCGCCTTTCTGACCGACGACGGGGGGGTCAATTCAGGGTTGATGATCCCGCAAGTCACCGCCGCCGCTTTGGTCAGCGAGAACAAGAGTCTGGCCTTCCCGGCTTCGGTCGATTCGATCCCCACCTCGGCCGGCCAGGAAGACCATGTATCGATGGCACCGATTGCCGCGCGTAAGGCGGTGACCATCGCCCGCAATGCTGGCGGGGTGATTGCTATCGAACTTATCGCGGCGGCCCAGGGCGTCGATTATCATTCCCCGCTCAAAACCTCGGCGAAGCTGCAGGCGCTTCACGGCAAGGTCCGAGCGCTTTCGCCGCGCCTTGAAACCGACCGTTACTGGGCCGATGAAATGGCCGCTCTTCAGTCGGCGGTGCTGACGGGCGAGTTTGGCGAAACCGGTGATTGAGTGTCGACTGCAGCGCGCCTGGCCGAACGCCGGGCGCGCCAGCTGATCACTCCGATCAGCACTGCACCGGCGACAATGCTTGCCGCGAGATAGGGCCGTTCGGTGAAGTAATATCCGACCATCTTGGCCGCGCCCGGGCCTACGAACCAGCCGACCGAAAGCCCGAGGATCGCCCACAGCAGCGATGAAAACAGGTTGATTGCGGCGAAAGTCTGCCAGCGGACCGAGCTCTGGCTGATCGCGACCGGGCCGACGATCCGCAGGCCGTAAACGAAGCGGTAGAAGAAACAAAACAAGCGCGGGTGGCGGTCGATCCACTTGATCGCCAGCGCGAACGCGCGCTTGTCGGTGACTTTGTGCACCAGCCGTCCGTCGCGCTGCGACCGGCCGATGGCGAAGAATGTGGTCGTTGACAGTGTCGCTCCGAACCAGCAGGCGAGCAGCAGGGTAATCAGGTTGAGCTTGCCAAGCCGCGCCATGGCGCCGCCGATCAGCGGCCCGAATTCGCCCTCGATCGTGGTCACGATGAGGATTCCAAGCGTCCCGTAATGCTCGATCAGCCGGTTGAAAGTCTCGTGCATCGAGCGGCCCTAGCGGGAGGACGTGCGGGCGCGCAATCGGCGCGGGTGCGACGACGCCTTAACCGATGCGGGTCCAGCGCTGTTCCTTGCAGATGAACCCGCCGAGCAGACAGCCCCTGATGACCAGGGTCGATCCGCCCTGAATGCGGATCGTCGCCGGGGCGTGGATGTTGCGCTTGGGATCGAAGGCATGGCCCTTGTAGGTACCATTACTCTGGGCGCGGACCTCGCTCAGGATTCGCGTTCCGACCAAGTTTGAGGTGCCGCCCTTCTTGGCCGTCGCCTTGGCCTTGGCCGAGGCCTCGATGACCGTCCCGCAATAAGTGCTGCCGCAGGTCGCGATGCGCACCACGACATTGCCCTTGGGGTTCTTCCACTGCCCCTCGAGCGGCGCCTTGGCGAGGGCCTGGGAGGGCAGTGCGAACAGCGCCGCGCACAATGCGAAGCTTGATACAATCTTGTTCATGTTCATATGTTTAGCCATGATTTATGGCCAAAATGGCACGCTCAGATTGCGCTTCGATGAACCGGGCCGCGAATGGCGGCGGTCAGGGGTTGGTCGGGCCGGCCCGGGTCCAGACCTGCGAATCGCACAGCATTCCGCCAATCGCGCAGCCGGCCACCTTCAGTTGGTCGGCGGCGTCCAGACTGAGTTTCGCGGTGACCCGCAATTTGCGGTCGGGGACGAACAATTTCCCCTTCCAGCGATTGGCGCCACTTGGGCTTAGGCCGGTCAGCAGATCGGCGCCGATGAGGTTGGCAATGCCCTTGCGCGCGTCGGCCTGGGCCTGGGGCGTTGCCCATTCAACCTTGCCGCACAGGCGCTCACCGCAGGGCGCAATGGCGATGATCACGTCCTTCGACGGGTTGGTCCAGCGGCCCTCGATCGCCGCGGGTGGCGCGGCAGTCGCGGCCTGGGCGGCCAGCGCGGCGAATAAAGCAAGAAGCATGATGTCGTCCCCTCCCGCGCAGTCTAGCCGCTGCCCCAACTAATGGAAGTCGCGGCTTTTGGGGATGATCCGGGCGTCTCGCGGATGAGCATGCCGTGGCGCCGCCATCGCCCCGCCGCCATCGCCAGCGCTGAGAGTCGACGGCAGCGAGTCGTCGCTAAGGCGGCGGAGCATTGCGCTATCGTCCTCAAGCCGGCTGGTGACGACATGGACCACGGCCTCATCGTGCTGGACCACCCCGTGGACGACCATCAGCCGCGCCCCCATGACGATCGAGCGCTGGGCGGCGAAGCGGTCCGGCCAGATGATGAGATTGGCGATTCCGGTTTCGTCCTCAAGGGTGATGAAACACACGCCCTTGGCGCTACCTGGACGCTGACGGATCAGGACCAGGCCCGCCAAACTGACCCGCTGGCCGTAGCGAAGCTTGCGCAAGCGATCGGCGGTGACGAAGCCGCGGCCGCCATAATGGTCGCGCAGGAAGCTCATCGGATGCGCCTTCAGCGACAGCCGAACGGTCTGGTAATCGTTCACGACATGCTCGGAGAGCGGCATTTGCGGGAGGATCGCAGCGATCGCTTCGGCGCCTTCGTCGCGCTCGTCGGCGGCGATGAACAGCGGCAAATCGGGCGCCTGCTTGAGCGCGCGCGAGTCCCACAAAGCGGCGCGGCGATCGAGGCCGACCGAGCGAAAGGCGTCGGCGGCGGCGAGCCGCTGGACGGTCGCAACGCCGACCCGCGCGCGGACCTTGACCTCCTCGACATCGGCGAACGGCCGGGTACCCCGCGCAGCGACGATGCGCTGGGCGTCGTCACTGCGCAGCCCGTCGATTTGCCTTAATCCCAACCTCAATGCCAAGCGCCCAACCTCGCCGTTCGTCCCGAGCGAAGTTGAGGGGTGTCCGTGAGATGGTCGTGCCAGCGCACCTCGACTTAGCTCGGCACGAACGGAGCTGGGTCCGGGCTTAAGGGTTTCGACCGCCTCCAGCGTGCAATCCCAATCGCTCAAGTTCACATCCACCGGCAGGACCGTGACGCCATGGTCCTGGGCATCGCGGACGATCTGGGCGGGGGCGTAAAAGCCCATCGGCTGACTGTTGAGCAGCGCCGCCGCGAACGCCGCCGGATATTTCCATTTGATCCAGCTCGACACGTAAACCAGGTGCGCGAAACTCGCCGCGTGGCTTTCGGGGAAGCCATATTCGCCGAAGCCGCGGATCTGGTGGAAACAGCGTGTCGCGAAGTCGGGATCGTAGCCGCGGGCCACCATCCGCCCGACCATCTTATCCTGGAGCAAATCGATCGTCCCGCGGCTGCGGAAGGTGGCCATCGCTTTCCGCAATTGATTGGCCTCGGTGGGGGAGAATTGGGCGGCGTCGAGCGCGATCTTCATCGCCTGCTCCTGGAACACGGGGACGCCCAGCGTCCGCGCCAGGATCCGTTCGAGTTCGTCGGGCGGGCCGTGGTCGGGCGAGGGGCAGGGGAAGCACACCGCTTCCTTGCCGCTTCGGCGCTTGAGATAAGGGTGGACCATGTCGCCCTGGATCGGCCCCGGGCGGACGATCGCGACCTCGATGACAAGGTCGTAGAAGCAGCGCGGTTTGAGCCTCGGCAGCATGTTCATCTGGGCCCGGCTTTCGACCTGGAACACGCCCAGCGAATCGCCCGCGCACAGCATGTCGTAAACCGCCGGCACATCGCGCGGGACGCTCTCCAGTTCCAGCTCCTCGCCGTGATGCGCAGCGATGAGGTCGAACGCCTTGCGGCAACATGTCAGCATACCCAAAGCGAGGACGTCGATCTTGAGGATTCCCAATTCCTCGATGTCGTCCTTGTCCCATTCGATGAAGGTGCGGTCGTCCATCGCGCCGTTGCCGATCGGGACGGTATCGGTCAGCGGCCGTTCGGTCAGGATGAAGCCGCCGACATGCTGCGACAAATGGCGCGGCATGCCGATCATCTGGCTTGCAAGCTTGATCACCCGGCGAAGGTGCGGATCGGAAAAATCGAGCCCGGCCTCGGACACGCGGTCGTTCTCGATCTCTCCGTCCATGCTGCCCCAGTGGGTCGCGGCGATTGCGGCGGTGACGTCCTCGCTCAACCCCATCACTTTGCCGACTTCGCGGATCGCCGAGCGCGGGCGGTAATGGATCACGGTCGCCGCGATCCCGGCGCGGTCGCGGCCATATTTGGCATAGATGTGCTGGATCACTTCCTCGCGCCGCTCATGCTCGAAATCGACGTCGATGTCGGGCGGCTCTTTACGTTCTTCGGAAATGAAGCGTTCGAACAGCAATTCGCTGGTCGCCGGATCGACCGCGGTGATGCCGAGCGCGTAGCAGACCGCGCTATTGGCTGCGCTTCCGCGTCCCTGGCACAGTATTGGCGGGTCGAGACTTCGGGCGAAGGCGACGATGTCATGGACGGTCAGGAAATAGCGCGCGAAATCGAGCTTCTCGATCAGCGCCAGTTCGTGGCGCAGCTGCGCTTCGACCTTTGCCGGCACCCCCTCGGGCCAGCGGGTGGCGGCGTCCTCGCGCGTGAGCTGCTCGAGGTGATGCTGCGGGCTGCGGCCCTCGGGGACGGTCTCGCGCGGATATTCATATTTCAGTTCGTCGAGGCTGAAATGGAGTGCGTCGGCGAATGCGCGGGTCGCCGCGATCGCATGTGGCCAGCGGGCGAACAATCGCGCCATTTCCTCGGGCGATTTGAGGTGCTGCTCGCCATTGGGGTTGAGCAGGAAGCCGGCGCTGGCAAGCGTCACTTTCTCGCGGATGCAGGTCATGACGTCCTGCAGCGGGCGGCGTTCGGGCGTATGATAATATACGTCGTTGGTGGCCAGGATCGAGCAGCTCTGCGCCCGCGCGATGCGGTCGAGCCGCTCGATCCGGGCGAGGTCGTCGCCGCGATAGAGATGCGCCGCTGCGAGGTAGCGCAGCGACGGGATCGCCTCGCGCAGCCGCTGCAATTGTTCCTCGACCAGGTCCAGGTCCTCGCTGGGCCAAGCGATGAAGGCGATGCCCTCGGCGTGCGCCGCGACTTCATCGAGGGTCAGGTCGCATTCGCCCTTCTTCGATCGCATCTTGCCGCGGCTGAGCAGGGTCGAGAGCCGGCCATAGCCGTCGCGGTCGATCGGATAAGCGAGGAGGCTCAATTCCCCCCTCCCGATTGCGGGGATAGGGGGAGGACCTGTACCCAAACCCACGGACAAGCCCTCCCCTAACCCCTCCCGTAAACGGGAGGGGGACAAATCCAGCCGGCAGCCGATCAGCGGCCGCAGCCCGGCGCCCTTGGCCGCGCTGTGCATTCGCACCACCCCGGCCAAGGTGTTGCGGTCGGCAATGCCGATCGAGTCCATGCCCAGATCGAGCGCGCTCAGCGCCAGCTCGATCGAATCCGAAGCGCCGCGGAGGAAGGAAAAGGGACTGCTGAGGCCGAGCTCGACATAAGGCGCCGTGGGGATGCTCGGAGCGTCACCATCGAGCACCAGCTTCTTGCGCCCGAAGCCGGTATATTCAGGCATTGGCCCTCACCCGAACAAGCCGTGGATGAACCATAAGGGGAGGCCGCCACGGCCATCGCCGATCACGCCTTCGCGGTAGATCCAGTAGCGGCGGCCGATATCGTCCTCGACCTGATAATAATCGCGCAGCCGCGCCGACGACGGCTGGCGCCACCATTCCGGCGCGATCCGCTCTGGTCCCTGGACTCGGGCGATGTCGTGGACCGCCCGGCGCCACACGAAGCGGCGCGGAAGGCCCTCCGGCGTTGCATAGATGACCGCAATGCCCTCGGGCCGGTCGAGCAGGCGTTGGGGGCGAATCCTCACCTGCAGGAGGAGGGGGGCCGCCGCAGGTGGTGGAGGGGGTTTGGAGCCCCGCACGCCGCCCCCTCCACCATGCTGCGCATGGTCCCCCTCCCCCATCGCAAGCGACGGGGGAGGAACCCCGGCGCAGCCGAGACATCTCCGTTCATTCTGACGTCCCGGGAAAGGCTCGCCGATGAAGATCCTCGCGGTCCGCTCCGT
>JACDEB010000044.1 GCA_013816595.1 Sphingomonas sp.
GCCCCAGGCCCAGCCCAACGTGTCGTCGAGCAGGTCGAATGGGGCCCCGGCGGCCAGGCGGCCAAGGCTCGCCGAGCCCGCCGAGGGGCCGACGCGCAGCTCGGTCGCGGCCTTGAGCCGGCGCGCCAGCGGCTCGGCATAATGGGACGCAATCACGGTTCCGGCCAAGGCCGCGTCGGCGAGATCCTTGCGATAGGCATTAAAGGCCGGGTCGGGGAGGTTCGACGGTCCGGCGAGCGCGAAACAATCAGCGCTGGTGAGCGTAAGCCTTGGGGGCTTCGGCGGCCTGGGCGAGGACGGGGCGGCTGAGCGCCGCGGCGTTTCCGCTCGCGAGGTGTCGTTGGAAGACGTCAAGAAACTGGGCCCCATTGCTCGTTTGGACGACAAACACGTTGCGCCGGTCGTCCTGGTCGCGTTCGCGGCGGAGATAGCCGAGGCCACCCAGCGTGTTCAAGGCGCGAGTGACAACCGGTTTGGAAACGCTGAGCAATCGGGCGAGACCGCGCACCGTATGCGGCCCGGGGGTGAGATAGACGAGCATGAGCAACGCCATCTGGCGATTGGTCAGGTCGGGTTCGCCTGAACGAACATAAGCGATCAGCGCCTTCATCCAGCTGGCAAGCGAGGTCTCGCTCATAATGGTCAAACTCCCTCAGCTGTCGCGTAGCTGACGAAGTAAACCTGCCAGGAAGGCAAATGTTGCACTCGCGAGACGAAAAAACCCGCATTTTGGCTGATTGTCGGCCTATTTGTCGGCGAAACGATTGCGGATTGCGGTGAATGCCGCCCTCAGGCCGAGCGCCTCACCGCCTTTGGGACGTCCCGGTTTGGCCGCTTCGCGCCACGCGAAGGTATCGAAATGCGCCCACGGCAGGCCGTCGGGGACGAAGCGCTTGAGGAACAGAGCGGCGGTTATGCATCCGGCCATCGGCGAGGTGGAAGAATTGGCGACATCCGCGACTTCGCTTTTGAGCATGTCCTGATACGCATCCCACAACGGCATTCGCCACAGCGGATCGCGGGTCTCGTTGGCGGCATCCGCAAGCTCATCGGCAAAGGTGTCGTCATTGGCGAACATGGCCGGGAGGTCGGGTCCAAGAGCGATCCGCGCCGCACCGGTCAGTGTCGCGAAATCGATCATCAGCGCGGGTTCGTCCTCGACCGCCTTGGCGATCGCATCGGCCAGAACCAGGCGGCCTTCGGCATCGGTATTGTCGATCTCGACCGTTAGTCCGTTGCGCGACTTCAAAATGTCGCCGGGGCGATACGCCGCGCCCGACACGGCGTTTTCGACCGCCGGGATGAGCAAATGCAACCGAACCTTGAGCCGTTCCTCGATCACCAGCCGGGCCAGGGCCAGCGCATGAGCGGCGCCGCCCATGTCCTTTTTCATCCATCGCATGCCGCTCGCTGGCTTGATGTCGAGACCCCCGGAATCGAAGCATACGCCCTTGCCGATAATGGCCAGGCGCGGGTGCTTGGGATTGCCCCAGCTGGCCTCGATCAGCCGCGGCGCGCGCCCTGCCGTCGCCGCGCCGCCAACCGCGGCGATCATCGGATAGCCGGTGACGAGCGCATCACCGCTGGTGATCTCGATCTTAGCATCGGTGCCCTTCAATGCGGCGCGGACGGCGGTTTCGAGCTCGGCCGGCCCAAGGTCGGCCGCGGGCGTGTTGACGAGATCGCGGACCAACGCGGTCGCTTTTGCCAGCCGGACCCATCGATCGACTCGCGCCGCGTCATTGCTGATCAGCACCCGCGGGCCGCGCTCATTGTCCTCGGCGGTCGATTTGTAGGTATCGAAATGATGCTGGGCGAGCAGCCAGCCAAGCGCCGCCGCACCGGGTGACCCGTCGGCGAGCCGATAGCTGCCGGCGGGCAGACGCGCCGACGCATCGGCCAGGCACCACGGCCCCAGTTCCGCAGCATTATCGACCGCGGCCACGACCTCGAACTCGCTTCCACGCGGCAGGATGACCAAGCCCGATTTGCCGGTGAATCTCTGGGCCTCGATTAGCCGGCGGTCGTCGGCCGGACGCTTCTTCACCCACTCATCGAAGCCCGCCTTGTCGACGAGGTGGATGTCATGGGCCTTTTGCCCACGGTCGGCGGCGATCAATGATGCGAAATCGGTCATGGGAAGCGCCTCTAGCTCGGCTTGCCGCTGATCGCCAAGCGCTGGCCATTGGGTTTAACCGACCGGCACACCGAACAAGTCGTGCTCGTCGGAGCCCTCGACCGCGACCCGGACGAATTCGCCGGGCTGCAAATGGCCGGCATCGCGGAGGTGAACCTCGCCGTCGATTTCCGGCGCATCGGCTTTCGAGCGGCCGGTGGCGCCGCCGCTTTCGCTGTCGACGGCGTCGATCAGCACATCGACAGTGCTGCCGACCTTGGCGGCGAGCTTGGTCGCTGAAATGCGCGCCGTCAGCTCCATCACCTGGGCGTAACGCTCTTCCTTGACCTCCTCCGGGACCGGATCGGGCAGAGCGTTGGCGGCTGCGCCTT
Source organism: Sphingomonas sp. (assembly GCA_013816595.1). GTDB lineage: Bacteria > Pseudomonadota > Alphaproteobacteria > Sphingomonadales > Sphingomonadaceae > Sphingomicrobium. The sequence continues at coordinate 2,509 of JACDEB010000044.1, forward strand.
CGACCGGCTCGAAGCGGAAAGCGCCGACTCGGTCGAGTTGCGCTTCCTCGAGCCATTCGAGCAGATAGTGGAAATCCTCGTCGGTTTCGCCGGGGAAGCCGACGACGAAGGTCGAGCGAATGGTGATGTCGGGTGCGATCCTGCGCCAGCCGCGAATCCGCTCGAGCACTTTGGCGTCATTAGCCGGGCGGCGCATCGCGCGCAGGATTTTCGGGCTCGCGTGCTGGAACGGGATGTCGAGGTAGGGGAGAACCAGTCCCTCGGCCATCAGCGGGATGACCTGATCGACGTGCGGATAGGGATAGACGTAGTGGAGCCGGACCCACGGCGTTTCGCCAGCGGGGGTCCTGAGCATCCCAAGCTCGCGCGCCAGATCGGTCATGTGCGGCCGGACGTCGCGGCCGTGCCACTGGCGGACGTCGTTGCGGATGTCGACACCGTAAGCCGAGGTGTCTTGGCTGATCACCAGCAATTCCTTGGTCCCGGCGGCGACCAGTTTCTCGGCCTCGCGCAGGATTGCGTCGGGGCGGCGGCTGATCAGGTCGCCGCGGATCGACGGGATGATGCAGAACGCGCAGCGGTGGTTGCAGCCTTCTGAAATCTTCACATAGCTGTAGTGGCGCGGGGTCAGCTTGAGGTCCGGCCCAAGGTTGGCTGCGGGAATCAAATCGAGATAGGCATTGGGGACTGGCGGAGCGGCTTCGTGGACCGCCGCGACGACCTCGTCATATTGCTGCGGTCCGGTGACCGCGAGAACCGACGGGAAGCGCGCCCGGATCAGGTCCGCTTCCTTGCCCATGCAACCGGTGACCACGACCCGGCCATTTTCGGCGATGGCCTCGCCGATCGCTTCCAGGCTTTCTTCCTTGGCCGAATCGAGGAAGCCGCAGGTGTTGACCAGAACCACGTCGGCGCCGGCATAATCGGGCGACATATCATAGCCGTCGGCGCGCAGCTTGGTCATGATCCGCTCGCTGTCGACCAAAGCCTTGGGACAGCCGAGCGAGACCAGGCCCACGCGCGGGGGCTTCGGGAGGGTGGTGATGGTCATCGGAAGGGCGCGCCATTACGGCAATTCGACGCGAAAGGCGAGGCTTGGCCCCACCGCCTTGTTCATTGCGCGCCGGGACGGCTAATAGCCTCGGCAAGATTGCTGGAGTGCACATGAAAATCGCAATGATCGGAACCGGCTACGTCGGCCTTGTCTCGGGCGCCTGTTTCGCCGATTTCGGCCATGACGTGTGCTGCATCGATAAGGACAAGGCCAAGATCGATGGCCTCCATGCCGGCAAGATGCCGATCTGGGAGCCGGGGCTGGAGGCGCTGGTCAAGGCCAATGCGACACGCGGTCGACTGACCTTCACCACCGACCTTGCCGCCGGCGTCGACGGCGCCCAGGCGGTGTTCATCGCGGTCGGAACGCCGGCGCGGCGCGGCGACGGTCATGCCGACCTCACTTATGTGTTCGACGCGGTGCGCGAGCTTAGCCGCCACATCAAACCGGGGACCGTGGTAGTGACCAAATCGACGGTCCCGGTCGGCACTGGTGACAAGATCGAGGCGATCCTGGCCGAGGAAGGCGTGACCGGAGTGTCGGTCGCATCCAACCCCGAATTTCTCCGCGAAGGCGCCGCCATCGCCGACTTCAAACATCCCGACCGGATCGTCGTCGGCGCCGAGGACGAGGATGCCCGAGAGGCGCTCAAGGAAATTTACCGGCCGCTGTTCCTCAATCGAGCGCCGATCCTGATGACCGGCCGGCGGACTGCGGAGCTGACTAAATATGCCGCCAATGCCTTCCTCGCGGTCAAGATCAGCTTCATCAACGAAATCGCCAATCTGTGCGAAGCGGTCGATGCCGACGTCCAGGATGTCGCGCGCGGCATCGGGCTCGACAATCGCATCGGGCCCAAGTTCCTCCACGCCGGTCCCGGCTATGGCGGAAGCTGCTTTCCCAAGGACACATTGGCATTGCTCCAGACCGCGCATCTGGCCGGTGTCGACCAGCGCATCGTCCGCACCACGGTTGCGGTCAACGACGAGCGCAAGGCGGCGATGGCGGCGCGGGTCGCCGACGCGCTTGGCGGCGATTTGGCGGGCAAGAAAATTGCGGTGCTCGGCCTGGCCTTCAAACCCAATACCGACGACATGCGCGACGCCCCCTCGATCTCGTTGATCGAAGGACTCCAGAGAGCCGGAGCGCGTGTTTCGGCGTTCGATCCGGTGGCCGTCGAGCAAGCCGAGGCGATCTTCACGAACGTCGATTTCGCAGCCGACGCTTATGCCGCGGCCAGCGATGCCGACGCCTTGGTCATCGTCACCGAATGGGACGAATTCCGAGCGCTCGATCTGGGCCGCCTGGCCAAGGCCATGAAGGGCAGCGCGCTGGTCGATTTGCGCAACGTCTATGATCGCGCCGAAGCCGAGCGCGCCGGCCTCGTTTATCGCGGAATCGGCCGCGGCAAGCTCGACTGACGATGTCCGCCCAAAGCGGCTCGCTGCTCACCCGGAAACGATTTCAGTTCTCCTGTTCGCTGATCATCGGCGCGCTTGTGCCGTGGGCTGCGCGGCTGTTCCTTCCCGGCACGATGTTCGAGGACGCGAGCATCAACGGCCTGGCCGGCAATGCGGTGGCGATCGCGATCGCCTTCTGGATGCGGCTGTCGATCGAAACCTATCCCGGGATCCGGCGCAGCGCGGTCATCCTGCCGTCGGCGCTGACCGGTCACGGACTGATCATCCTGTGGTTCGTTCTGACCCGCTTCCCCTACGACCGCTTCGCCTTGATGGCCGGGTTTTTCCTCCATGTGCTGTGGCTCTATGTCATTTACGTTTACGCCGAACGCAATGTTCGCCGGCGCATTGCGGTGGTCCCGTTCGGAGCGGTCGATCACCTCAACCAGATCGATACCGTCGACTGGACCATGCTCAAACGCCCAATGTTGCGCGACACCCGCCGGGCGAGCGCCATCGTCGCCGATTTTTCCGCCGATCTGCCCGACCAGTGGGAAGCGTTTCTGGCCGATGCGGCGCTCGCCGGCCGGATCGTCTATCAGGTCAAGCAATTGTCGGAATCGCTGACCGGGCGGGTCGAGCTTGAACATTTGAGCGAGAATAGTTTCGGATCGCTGCTCCCGGCGCGCGGTTATTTCTATCTCAAGGCCTTGCTCGATTTCCTGTTCGCGCTCGCCATTTTGCCGCTGGCACTGCCGCTGATGCTGCTGATCGCAATCGCCATTCGCGCCGCCGGCAAGGGTCCGGTCCTGTTCCGCCAGCAGCGGGTCGGCCATGCCGGCCACAAGAGCATCGTCTACAAATTCCGCACCATGAACGCGGTCGATATGATCGACGAGCGCCAGGCGGCGATCACCAGCGAGGACGACGACCGGATCACAGGAGTGGGCCGGGTCCTGCGCCAGCTCCGGCTCGACGAGCTGCCGCAGATCTTCAACATTCTGATGTGGCAGATGAGCTGGATCGGCCCGCGACCCGAAGCCCAGGTGCTGTCGCGCTGGTACACCAGCGAAATCCCGTTCTACCGTTACCGCCACGGGGTGAAGCCGGGGATTTCGGGCTGGGCGCAGGTCAACCAGGGCCATGTCGCGGACGTCGATGAAGTCCACCGCAAGCTCCAATACGACTTCTATTACATCAAATATTTCTCCCCCTGGCTCGACGTCCTGATCCTGTTCCGGACGGTCAAGACGATGCTCAACGGGTTCGGCGCACGGTGATCGAGTAGTGGAGCATAGGCTAAGGCGTTCGCGTTCGCCCCCCACCGATCACGATTTGCTTGCGAAGATCGGGCTGCCGAGTGATTCGATAGTTGACCCGGTAACTGCCCGACCCGCCGAGCGGTTGAGCCTTGCGCTCTATCGAACCGCCAACCTCGGGCATCTCGCCAAGCAGCTGGATGCGCGAAAAGTTCAGTTCGAAACGACCGATCAAATCATCGCCCGGGCAAATGCCACCGTCATAGAGCGGATGGCGGCCGACGACGGTCGCGTAACAGCCGGTAACCCATTCCGTCAGCGAGAAATCACTTTCCCACAAGGCGACCCCGAAGTGGAGACGGCTTGAACCCGTGGAACATCCGGGCTGCGGCGCGATGCACGCTCCGCCGTCGCTGAAACTGCGGGTCTCTCCAGCGTTGACGTCGTCATATATCGGGGTGACGTCCTCATGCCCCGAATTAATATCGACGAATACGGCGTGAACCTCGTCTGATCCAGTCCAGTCCCAGCCGGTCTCGTCGAGAGCGGTGAAGCTGATTGCCTGGACGACAAATTGCGGGACGGTGATTGTCAGCACCTGACCTTCATCGTGACGGACGGGCTGGGTCGCGGCATCACCGGCAAGCAGCACGAGCAGTCCCGCACCGGCAATTTTCCCTAGGGACGAACGGGTGTTGCGGATGGCGATCATTGCCCTGCTCCCTTCGCCGCGCGGAATCGGTGACGCCACGGCATGAAAAGTCTACCACAGGTCGTCGAGATCCAGAATGCGGCCTTGGCTTGTCCGGGTCAGGCGGCGAGCTGTTCGAGCTGTTCGCTGACCTCGATCCAATGCGCTTCGGCCTGGGCAAGTTTCGTGGCGATTTCGGCGCGGCGACGACTGAGGTCGGACAGCGCGTTGGCGCATTGGGCGGCGGCGAGTTCGCGGTCCAGCGCCGCGCAATCGGCGGCCAGCCTGGCGCTTGCAGCTTCGGCGTCCTTGGCGGCCTGCGTCAGCGCTTTCGCCGCGTCGCGCGCCTTGGCATCGAGCTTTTTCGCTTTAGGTTTGCCGGCCACGGCCTTGGGCTGATTCCGGCCGAGGATGAAGTCGATATAATCGTCGATGCTGCCAGGATAATCCTTGGCTTCGCCGTGATCGACCAGCACCAGCCGGTCGGCGGTCAGTTCGACCATGTGGCGGTCGTGGCTGATCAGGATGACCGCTCCGTCATAGCCGTTCAGCGCCTGGACCAGGGCTTCGCGGGCGTCGACGTCGAGGTGGTTGGTGGGCTCGTCGAGAATGAGCAGATGGGGAGCGTCGCGGGTAATCAGCGCAAGGGCCAGGCGGGCGCGTTCGCCGCCCGACAATTTGCCGACCATCGTATTGGCCTTGTCGCCCGAAAAGCCGAACCGGCCGAGCTGAGCACGAACCGCGCCCGGAGTCGCGCCGGACATGGCCTGGGTCATATGTTCAAGCGGGCTATCGCCGCCGCTCAATTCCTCGACCTGATACTGGGTGAAATAGCCGACCTTCATCTTGCCCGAAGCGTGGACCGAACCGTCCATCGGCGTGAGCTGAGCGGCGAGCAGCCGGGCGAGCGTGGTCTTGCCGTTGCCGTTGCGACCCAGAAGCGCGATTCGGTCGTTGGGATCGATCCGCAAGTTGAGGCGGCTGAGCACCGGAGTGCCGGCGGCATAGCCGACCGACGCCATGTCGAGCGTGATCAACGGCGGGCGAAGTTCGCTTGGGCTGGGGAAGTCGAAGCTGAGGCTGGGATCGTCGGCAAGAGCGGCGATGGGCTGCATCTTGGCGAGCATCTTGGCGCGGCTTTGGGCTTGCTTGGCGGTCGATGCCCGGGCCGAGTTGCGAGCGACATAATCCTGAAGCCGCGCCCGCTGGGCATCCTGCGACGCCCGCGCCGCGGCAATTTGCGCAACGCGTTCGGCGCGCTGTTTTTCGAACCCGTCATAATTGCCCGAATAGAGCGCGATCTTGCCGCCGGCGAGATGGAGGATGACGTCGACGACATTGTTCAGCAAGTCGCGCTCGTGGCTGATGACGATCAATGTCCCGACGTAATTCTTGAGGAAATTTTCGAGCCACAAGGTCGCTTCGAGGTCGAGGTGGTTCGAAGGTTCATCGAGCAGCAGAACATCGGGCTGCGAAAACAGCAATGCCGCCAAAGCAACGCGCATTTTCCAGCCACCTGAATAGGAATCGAGCGGCTGGCCCTGCATGTCTTCGTCAAAGCCCAATCCGAGCAGGATCCGCGCCGCCCGGGCATCGGCGGTGTAAGCGTCGATCGCCAGCAGTCGATCATAGACGTGGCCGAGGCGGTCGTGATCCGCGCAGTGTTCGGCCTCCGCGAGCAGAGCGGCGCGCTCCTTGTCGGCGGCGAGTACGGTTTCGAACGGCGTCGCGGTGCCCGATGGGGCGTCCTGAGCGATATAGCCGAGCCTGGTCCGGCGCGGCATTTCGACCTCACCCTCATCGGCTTCGAGCTGGCCGATGATGACCTTCATCAGAGTCGACTTGCCGGCGCCATTGCGGCCGATCAGCCCGACGCGCGCGCCGGCCGGGATCGTCGCGGTCGCGCGGTCGAGGATCTTGCGCCCGCCAAGGCGCACCGTGATGCCATTGATATTGAGCATGGCGGGGCGCCTAGCAGGCAATCGTGGCGAACTAAAGACACGGATGCGGTGATTGCAGCAAAGGCGGGAGAATGGCTCAATCCGCCGCCCCATCCCCGTCGCTGGATTCTTCCTCTTCGTCTTCGTCTTCGCTTTCCTCTTCGTCTTCGCTTTCCTCTTCGTCCTCGTCGAGCTCGTCGAGAAGGGCGGCGAACCAGGAGTCGCGCAACGCCTCCTCCTCGGCCCGCTCGGCGGCGCGCCCGGCCGCGGCATCGGCCGCCAGGATCGCGGCTTCTTCGGCGGTGCAATAGCGCTCGTAAGACCCGCCATCGTCCTCGTCATAAGGGCGCCGCTCATAATCCGAATAGCCGTCGGGCGGGGCGAAGTCGGTCAACCACAATCCGTCGACGAGCGGGTCGCGCCAGCAGCGATCGGAGAGATCGAGATATTGGGGCTGGTCAGGGTCCGGTGGAGGATTTTGCCGGAGGGGAAGTTGACCAAGTTGACTGTGCGGCGCGAATTCCAGCAGCGCCCCGGCATCCCCGTCGGCGCCGGCGCTGACGAGGTCCAGCCATTCGTCCCAGTGACGCACCAAAGCGAGGTGGCGGGCGCCGCTTTCGAGGGCGCGGTCGCAACGCTTGTCGAGGCGGTGAAGCACGGCGATCGACAGCCGATTGTCGTGGCGGTGGCGCTGGGCGACCACTTCGCCATCGCGGGTGATGGTTTCGGTGACCCCGTCGACCGCCCGTTCGTAAAGCGTGTCGGCGAGCGGCGCCCGGGCAAGCTCGCAGGCGGCGTCCCAGCCGGCGGCGAAGACCGGATCGCGGGCGCGCAAGGCATAGGCCGATTGCTTGGTCAGCTGGGCATAGTCGCAAGCCTCGGTGACTCGGCCAGTCCCGGACAGGACTTCCAGAAACAAGCGGCGCGCGAAGGGCGTCCAGCCGTCACTGCGGCCTTGGTCGGAAGAGGGGTCGGAGGCGTTGGGGTCGGGGGCGTTGGGGTCGAGACCGGATTCGTTGGCGGTGGCGGGGAGGGCGTCGGCGGTTTGCTACGCGCCGGGTAATTGCAGTTCATATGAGTCGTGTTTCATGAACCCATATGGATCATACTTTGGGGGCTGTAGGAAAGGGGTATCATCGGATCTGTGGCGGATTGAGATGAGGGGAATCGAGACTCGCGGAGCTATTGAGGGGTGTGGGTTACGGCGATCGGCAGTTTTTGTTGCGCTGGGTTCCCGCTTTCGCGGGAATGACAAGGGGGCGAAGCGTTGGCCTGTGGGGAACGTCGAAAGGGGCGAACGTTTTTCTTCGGATATCACCGGCCCTTGAAGTCATCGCTATTCATTCGCTCGCCTGGCGCGAGGCTACCCGTTCATTCGTCATTCCCGCGCACGCGGGAACCCAGCTAGACAGGTGAAATGACCGTCGATTTCTCGCCCAGAGTCTATGTCCTCGCGTCGAAGCGGAACGGCACCTTGTATGTCGGCGTGACGTCCAACCTGCTTGGCCGAATTCATCAACATCGGGGCGGCCTCGTGCGCGGCTTTGCCAGCGATTATGGGACCAGGCTGCTCGTCTGGTTCGAAGAGCACCCGACAATGGATTCGGCGATCACCCGCGAGAAGCGGATCAAGAAATGGAACCGCGCGTGGAAGCTCGAACTGATCGAGGCGGCCAATCCGGAGTGGCGGGATTTGGCGGAGGATTTCGGGTTCGCTCCGCTTAGTTAGGGGGCGTGGCGATGACGAAATTCAGTTGTTGATGCGCTAGGTTCCCGCTTGCGCGGGAATGACGAATTTTTTCAGGCGTCGATCGCATCCTCGTTGACCGCCGCCGCGTGGCTCTGGATGAATTCGAACCGATGCGCCGGGTCTCTGCCCATCAGGCGCTCGACCAGGTCCTTGACCGGCTGGCGGTCCTGATATTCGGCCGGGAGGGTGACCCGGAGCATCGAGCGGGTGGCCGGGTCCATGGTGGTTTTCTTGAGCTGATCGGGGTTCATTTCGCCGAGGCCCTTGAAGCGGCTGACCTCGACCTTCTTGCCCTTGAACTCGGCGGCCTCGATCTCGGCGCGGTGGGCGTCGTCGCGGGCGTAGAGCGACTTGTCGCCGCTGGTCAGCCGGTACAGCGGGGGCTGGGCCAGATAGAGGTGCCCGCGCCGCACCAGCTCGGGCATTTCCTGGAAGAAGAAGGTCATCAGCAGGGTCGCGATGTGCGCGCCGTCGACGTCGGCGTCGGTCATGATGACGATGCGTTCGTAGCGCAACGCCTCCTCGCGCCATTGCTCGCGGGTGCCGCAGCCGAGCGCCAGAGTGAGGTCGGCGATTTCGGCATTGGAGCGGATTTTTTCGGTGGTGGCCGAGGCGACGTTGAGGATCTTGCCGCGGATCGGCAGGATCGCCTGGGTCTTGCGGTCGCGCGCCTGCTTGGCGCTGCCGCCGGCGCTGTCGCCCTCGACGATGAACAATTCGGTGCCCTCGGCATCGTCATTGGCGCAATCGGTGAGCTTGCCCGGGAGGCGGAGCTTGCGCGCGCTGGTCGCGGTCTTGCGCTTGACCTCGCGTTCGGCGCGGCGTTTCAGCCGTTCTTCGACCCGTTCGAGGATTTGCCCGAGCAAGGCGCGGCCGCGATCCATGTCGTCGGCGAGGAAATGGTCGAAATGATCGCGCACCGCCGCCTCGACGAAGCGCGCCGCCTCAAGGCTGGTCAGCCGGTCCTTGGTCTGGCTCTGGAAATGGGGGTTGCGGATGAACACGCTGAGCATCGCCTCGACGCCGTTGAAGACATCGTCGGCGGTGATGTCCTTGGCTTTCTTGACCCCGACCAGCTCGCCGAACGCGCGAATGCCCTTGGTCAAAGCGGCGCGCAAGCCCGCCTCATGGGTGCCGCCGTCAGGGGTCGGGATGGTGTTGCAATAATAGCTTTCCGAGCCTTCCGAATAGAGCGGCCAGGCGACCGCCCATTCGGCGCTGCCCTGGCTATTGGGGAAATCCTGACGCCCGGCGAACGGCTGATTGGTGACGCACGGCCGGTCGCCCAATTGTTCGGCGAGGTGGTCGGCAAGGCCGTTGGCGAACTGGAAGGTGGCGGTCTCGGGCACCGCGTCGGACGCCAGCAACGGGTCGCAGCGCCAGCGGATCTCGACCCCGGCGAAGAGATAGGCCTTGGACCGCGCCAGCTGGTAGAGCCGGGCCGGATCGAAGCGCGCGTCGGGCCCAAAAATCTCGGCATCGGGGGTGAAGGCGACGGTGGTTCCGCGGCGGTTGGGGGCGGCGCCGGCTTCTTCCAGCCGCGAGGTGGCGAGGCCGCGCGAAAAGGACTGGCGATAAAGCTTTTTGTCGCGCGCGACCTCGACCAATGTGTCGCTCGACAAAGCGTTGACGACGCTGACCCCGACGCCGTGGAGGCCGCCGGACGTGGAATAGGTCTTGCCTTCGAACTTGGCGCCCGAATGGAGCGTCGACATGATCACTTCGAGCGCCGACTTGCCCGGAAACTTGGGATGCGGATCGACCGGCATGCCGCGGCCATTGTCGGTCACGGTCAGGCGATTGCCGATGCCCAGCTCAACCTCGATCCGGGTAGCGAAACCGGCGACCGCTTCGTCCATCGCATTGTCGATGACTTCGGCGGCGAGATGGTGAAGCGCGCGGGCGTCGGTGCCGCCGATATACATGCCGGGGCGGCGGCGGACCGGCTCAAGCCCCTCCAGCACCTCGATCGCGGACGCGTCATAGGCTTCGGGCGAAGCGCTGGCGGAAGAACTGAACAGATCGGACATTGACGCTCGACTATAGGACGCGGCGAAGCGGCAAGCCAACCGAGCGCGGCTTGTTTGTCCACAACTTCGATGTTATAACAGACGTATGAACAAGCCGCTGAAATTGATCCCGATCGGCAATTCGACGGGGGTGATCTTGCCCAAGGACCTGCTCCAGGAACTGGGAGTAAGGGAGGGCGACGAGCTGTTCCGGGTGCGGACGCCGAACGGGATCGAGTTGCGTCGTGCCAATCCCGAATTCGCCGAAGAGATGCGGCTTGCGCGCGAAATCATGCGCAAGGATCGGGCGATCCTGCGCGAACTGGCCAAATGAGCAAATGGAAATGGCTTCACCTCGACACGGCTGAAGTCGTCCACAACGAACAATTGGCGGAGCATGGCGGCGGCGAGGGAGTTCGCGACCCCGGGGCGTTGCTGTCCGCGCTTGCGCGCCCGCAAAATCTTGCTGCTTACGGCGATCCCGATCCCGATGCCGCAGCGCTCGCCGCCGCTTATGCCTTTGGAGTGGCGAAGAACTACCCGTTCATCGATGGCAATAAGCGCACGGCGTGGGTGCTTGCCCGACTGTTTCTCGCGAAAAATGCAGTCGCCCTGGAATTTAAGGATGCGGAGGCGGTGGTCGTCATGCTCGCGCTCGACAGTGGCGAAATTAGCGAAACTGAACTCGCGGCCTGGTTGCGGGAGCGGATTGCCGCCACGTAAAAGCGCAGGCGGATCAAGGCGGGGTCAGGTTCCAGCGGCTGATGGCGGGTTCGGTGCGGTCATGGTCGTAGCCGAGCTGGCTGATACTTGCGGTGCCGAGCGTGAACAACGCGCCCGCCTGCGGGGCCAGCCCGAGCCAGCGGGCGGCGAGTACGCGCAGCAAATGGCCGCTTGAGAACAACAACCCATTGCCGTTGGACTGACGCAGTCTGGCGATGACGCGGTCGGCCCGGGCAGCGACGTCCGCGGCCTGCTCGCCGCCCGGACAGCCGTCGCGAAACAGCTGCCAGCCGGGCCGGTCGGCGAGGATTTCCGCGGTCGTCCGGCCTTCATAATCGCCATAATCCCATTCGGTCAGGTCAGGATCGATCGTCGCCACGGCGCCGAAACCGGCCAGCCGGCAAGTCTCCCGAGCGCGGATCAGCGGACTCGTCGCGACCAGGTCAAAATTGTCCGGCGCAAGCATCGGCGCGAGCCGGAGCGCATCGTCCTCGCCCTCGGCAAGGAGCGGCAGATCGGTCAGCCCGGTATGCTTTGCGCTGCGGCTCCATTCGGTCGCTCCGTGCCGGACAAGGGTCACGGTTGGAAGGCTGGAGCGACTGGTCACGCAACCGCGGCCGGCGGCTTAGCGGACGCGCGGGCCGCCGAACGGCAAGGGCGGTGGCGGGCGGCGGTCGCGGCGCGGCAGCTGCGCCTGATAGGCGACCCCGCAATGCTGGACGCAATAGGGAAAGCCGGGGTTCGACGGCTGCCCGCAGAAATGGAAGTCGGGCTCACCCGGGTGCCCCATCGGCCATTTGCAGATGCGATCGTTGAGCTCGAGCAGGCTGGTCTTGTCGGCCACTTCCGGGCTCGGCTTGGCCGGGACCAGGCGGCGCGGCGGGGCTGGCGGAATCGGCGCCTGCTGATCGCCCGGACCCTGGCGGATGAAGCCGCCCGGGCCGATCGAGCGATATTGCATTTCCGGAGCCGCCTTGACCGGCGGAGCGTCACCGGCGGCGTCGGGCGCGCCCGCTTTGGCGGACGGAGCGGCAGTGTCAGCTTTGGTCGTCGAAGCGAACGGCGCGGCCTTTGCCGCCGGCGCGGCTTTGACGATCGAAGGCTTGGCGGGCTTTTTGGCTTTGTCCTCGCCGGAGCGAACCGGCGACGGGCGCTGCTCCAGGCCAAGGCGGTGCGCCTTGCCGATCACGGCATTGCGGCTGACCCCGCCGAGGTCTTCGGCGATCTGGCTCGCGGTCGAGCCGGCGGTCCACATCTTCTTCAGGCGCTCGATGCGCTCGTCGGTCCATGACATCGGTGGTATCGGTGCTCCGCGTTTCAAAGTCGGTGAGGCGCGCCTTGCGGCAACGTGCGACAGCCGATAGTCGCCTCACCAGTGAACGACCAGCCCATCAACGAGGAAAATGCTTCCTGGGTACGCCATGCGCCGGGGGTGCCGGTGCTGATTGGCGTCAATTGGGGTGGCCTCAAGACCCTCTATATCAAGGAGGTGCGGCGGTTCTTCAAGGTCCAGATGCAAACCGTGTGGGCGCCGGCCATCACGACCTTGCTCTATCTGGCCATTTTCACCGTTGCCTTGGGCCGCGCTGGACGGGTGGTGATGGGGGTTCCGTTCGCCGACTTCCTGGCCCCTGGCCTGATCGTCATGGCGATGCTCCAGAACGCCTTCGCCAACGCCAGTTTCTCGCTCCTGGTGGGCAAGATCCAGGGCAATATCGTCGATTATCTGATGCCGCCCTTGTCGACCGGGGAATTGATCACCGGGCTGGTCGGGGCCGCAGTCACCCGCGCTTTCCTGGTCGGGTTCGCGGTGTGGCTGGTGATGCTGCTGTGGCCCGGGGTGTCGGTCCATGTCGAGCATCCGCTGATCGTGCTGTGGTTCGGGCTGATGGGATCGCTGCTGCTCGCCTTTCTCGGGCTATTGACCTCGGTATGGGCGGAAAAGTTCGATCATGCCGCCGCGGTGACCAATTTCGTGGTCACTCCGCTGTCGCTGCTGTCGGGCACGTTCTACACCGTCCATTCGCTCGCCCCGGCGTTTCAGGCGGTGAGCCACGCCAACCCCTTTTTCTACATCATCTCGGGCTTCCGCGCGGGGTTTCTGGGGGTCAGCGATTCGCCCTTGCTGGTCGGCGGGCTGGGGCTGCTGGCGCTCAATCTGGTGATGTTCGGCCTGTGCTACGCGCTTCTCCGCAGCGGGTGGAAGATCAAGAATTAGCGAGGGCGACTTTGGTCTCGTAGTGACCGCTTTCGACCCATTGCAGTCATTGGCGTATCCGCTATTTTCAGTATCAATTGGGGGTAATTGATGGCGACTGCGGGACAACAGAGAAGGTTCACAGTTGCCAGCGCCCTCACCGGTTTGTGGCTGGTGACATTCTTCGCGGCAGTCGCCTTTTTTCTGGGTCCCAACATCTTCGAAAACCGTAGCGAGAAGCTTCCTGCCTTTATTCTGCACATCGGCGGGGGCTCCGTCGTCCTGCTGACCGGGCCGTTTCAGTTCATTGCGCCGATCCGTAACCGTTACCGCCGCTACCACCGGATCGCTGGATACGTCTTTGTTGGTGGCTCCGTAGCGGCAATCATCGGGTTTCTGATGGTGATGCCCGGAGACACGGACATGTTCCTATTGTCCCAACTCGTCGCAATTACCCTGTGGGGGTTGTGTGTCGGGGTGGCGGTTCACGCGATCCGCCGCAAGCACGTCCTGACCCACCAGCACAACATGGCGAGAGCTTTCGTCATTGCAGTTTACTTCGTGACTGTGAGGATTGTCGACCAACACTTGATGTGGGCCTTGGAGCCATTGTCCAAAGTCGAGGGGGCGCGTTTTGCTCACAGTGACTGGCTCGCGTGGGTTATCCCACTAATCGCCGTGGAAATATGGTTTGGGCATAAATGGGATCGCCTGCTCAAGAAGCGTGAGCGTAGCGTCGGCTAATGTCCGCTTCTGTAATGGGCCTTGAGTCAAGCTGCCCCGGTTGGTCCTGCCGCTGGTTACTTGCTTCTGTCCGTGGTCAGCTTGGAGCTGCCACATCATACGGTCAGAGGAAGTGGTGAGC
>JACDEB010000105.1 GCA_013816595.1 Sphingomonas sp.
GGATTGCTACCACGACAAATATGCCCGCGTGTTCAAGCCGACCGAGATCAAGATGATGCTCGCCGCCTTCTCCAACATGGAGACGGTGCACATCGCCGCTTACTCGCACCTGCTCGACACGATCGGCATGCCCGAGAGCGAATATGGCATGTTCCTCCAGTATAAGGAGATGAAGGACAAGCACGACTATATGGCGACCTTCAGCGTCGACACCGACGAGGATATCGCCCGCACGCTCGCCATGTTCGGCGGCTTTACGGAAGGGCTGCAGCTGTTCGCCAGCTTCGCCATGCTGATGAACTTCCCGCGCTTCAACAAGATGAAGGGCATGGGCCAGATCGTCAGCTGGTCGGTGCGCGACGAGAGCCTTCATTGCGAGGGCATCACCCGCCTGTTCCACGCCTTCGTCCGCGAGCGCGATTGCCTGACCAAGGCGGTCAAGGACGACATCATGGACGTGTGCCAGAAGACCGTGCGGCTCGAGGATGCGTTCATCGACCTCGCCTTCGAACAGGGCCCGGTCGAGGGCATGACCCCCAAGGCGATCAAGAAATATATCCGCTACATCGCCGACTGGCGATTGGGGCAATTGGGGTTCAAGCCGATCTACATGGTCGACGAGCACCCGCTGCCATGGCTCGCGCCGCTATTGAACGGAGTCGAGCATGCCAACTTCTTCGAGACGCGCGCGACGGAGTATTCGAAGGCCGCGACGCGGGGGAACTGGAACGAAGTTTGGGACAATTTTGACCGGAGGCAAAAGGCGAAGGCGAGCAACGACGAGGTGGTCGTGGAGGATGGCGGCGAGGATATGTTCTCGCGGGCTGGGATGGCGGCGGAGTAGGAGAGAATAAGTGAGCGACAACGACCGAATGGTTTACCGTCGATCTGACGGACAATGGGCCAACAAAAGGCATGGCGCTTCTCGGCCAGCAGATTTGCATTCAACGCAAAAAGCGGCGGCTGATGCGGCTCGCCAAAACCTCGTAAACTCGGGCGGCGGCGAATTGGAAATCAAGGGCCTCAATGGTCGGATCCGAAGTAAGGACACAATCGCCAAGAACGATCCGTTTCCACCGCGCGATAACGAGCATTAAGATCGACGGCGAAGGCCAAATGCGAGCTACGACAATGTCGTGGCTGGGATGGGGTCGAGGATTTGCTCCCACGGGCCGGTGTGACGGCGGGGTAGGGGAATGGAACTGAAGGACGTTATCAAATCGCCGTTTTCGAATTACGACTTAGTCGTATACTTCGGGTGCGGATTGTTCGTCGTGCCTTTTGTAAACCGTTACGTCGTAGAACCGCTGAACCTGACATGGCCAACATTCAAAATCCTCGGGGCCGTTCCATTCACTGCAGAAGTTATTTCGGCCCTATCTTTGCTGATGTTTGTCTACATAATTGGACACATCCTCGCTTACGTTTCAAGTCAACTTATAGAGAAGACGATCGATAGGTTTCTTGGCAAGGTAAGTACAGCGATCATCTTTCTTACAATCGGGCGGGCCGGTCTAAGAAACGGGAGAGTTAGAAAACATATCTATCATCAATTCCTTAAAATCCGAGAAGACAGAGCCATTATTGCTTCTCTATTCAGAGGAATATTCCATGCCCCCGCTTTGATTAGTTACTCAGTTATTGGTTTTCTTGGAATATTTGGTTACTATAATTCCAGATTATCAATCCATACGGTAGCGGCGCTTGCGCGCGGAATTAGCAAACTAGGGATACCTCGGCTTCGGCTGAGTCCGAATATGCCTTGGTTCAAGCCTGTAGAATATTATGTGATTAATCGAGTACCAGAGGCCGTTCCTCGCATGTATAACTACCTCGTGATCGGAGGTCTGTTTCGCTCCCTGAGCGCAATTTTCCTTTTTTCAATGTGGCTTGTATTGGCGCACCTTGCATGCTGGTGGTTTACCGGTGTTTGGAGACTAGAGCCGTTAGGCGGAATGACGCCCGGTGTCGCCGCTATTTGGGAGTTTGTGTCGCTTCAACTATTATTCATTTTCAGCTTGTTCTCTTATATAAAGTTCCAGCGGCGTTATGCCGAGGAAGCAATCTTCGCCTTTATATTTGAACCCGGCTCAGAGTTGACGCACAAACCTCGGCAGCCCCGTGTCGCAAGCGTTTGAGATTGGGGATGGCCTTGAGCGAATATGAGTTTGCATTTGACGCAGAATTGCGTGAAAGATCTTGTTATGTTCCCGGCAGCTAACCTCCCCGAAGGCGCGATCGACCTCCTCGCCTCGGCGCGCGGACGGAAGTTTGGGACGATCCTCGCCGATCCGCCGTGGCAGTTCCAAAACCGCACCGGCAAGGTCGCGCCCGAGCATAAGCGGCTCAACCGCTACGGCACGATGACCCTCGACGAGATTTGCGCGCTGCCGGTCGACGACATCGCCGCCGATCCGTCGCATCTCTATTTGTGGGTGCCCAATGCGCTGCTGCCGGACGGACTACGCGTCATGAACGAATGGGGTTTCCGCTACATTTCGAACATCGTCTGGCACAAGGTGCGCAAGGACGGCGGGTCCGACGGGCGCGGGGTCGGCTTCTATTTCCGCAACGTCACCGAGATTTTGCTGTTCGGGGTAAAGGGCAAGAACGCCCGCACCCTCGATCCCGGCCGCAGCCAAGTCAACATGATCCAGACCCGCAAGCGCGAGCACAGCCGCAAGCCCGACGAGCAATATAAGATCATCGAGGATTGCAGCTGGGGCCCGCGCCTCGAAATGTTCAGTCGAGGCAAGCGGCGCGGATGGGACGTGTGGGGCAACCAGGCCGAGGAAGACTACAAGCCGACCTGGGACACCTACAGCTACAACAGCGCCATGGAAATCGCGGCGGAATGAGCACCGCTCATTTGGTCCCTCCGGACATTGCCACGTCTTACGAAGTGCATGAGTGGCGCAATGCCGTGGGAGTATTGTCGACGGCCTGCCCTAACGAATGGTCGGACAATCAAGCCGCGCTGCGGGCCTTCCGCCTCCATCGCAGCGAGATATTGACCGCCGGAGGCAGCCGCTCGTCCATTGTCGAGCGACTGGAGCGCCCCCTGAAGGATGCCGGCTGGGTCGAGAAGCATTTTGCGACCGCAATTGTCGTCGATGGCGAACAGCGCGACTCCCCGACGCATAGCGTTGATTGTTTCAAAGGCCGGGTTGCGC
>JACDEB010000045.1 GCA_013816595.1 Sphingomonas sp.
CCGAGCAGCAGCGAATCGCACTGGGTGAAGTTGCGGACGTTTTCGGCGCGGGGGAGGACCCGCACGAGCCCGCGATAGGTGTTGTTGCTGCGGCCCGCGCTGATGCCCTTGCTGACGATGGTCGAGCGGGTGTTGGCGCCGATGTGGACCATCTTGGTGCCGGTATCGGCCTGCTGGCGGTTGTTGGTCAGCGCGACCGAATAGAATTCGCCGACGCTGCCCTCGCCCTTCAAAATGCACGACGGATATTTCCAGGTGATCGCGCTGCCGGTTTCGACCTGGGTCCAGCTGACCTTGCTCCGAGCGCCGCTGCACAGTGCCCGTTTGGTGACGAAGTTGAAAATCCCGCCCTTGCCCTCGGCGTCGCCGGGATACCAGTTCTGGACGGTGCTGTATTTCACCTCGGCGTCTTCGTGGGCGAAGATTTCGACGACTGCGGCGTGGAGCTGGTTCTCGTCGCGCATCGGCGCGGTGCAGCCTTCGAGGTAGCTGACGTAGCTGCCCTTTTCGGCGACGATCAAGGTGCGTTCGAACTGGCCGGTGTTCTCGGCATTGATGCGGAAATAGGTCGACAGCTCCATCGGGCAGCGGACGCCCTCGGGGATGTAGACGAAGGTGCCGTCGGAGAAGACCGCGGCGTTGAGGCAGGCGAACAGATTGTCGCGCTGGGGGACGACGCTTCCGAGGTATTTTTGGATCAGTTCGGGATGTTCGCGGATCGCCTCGGAGATCGAGAGGAAGACGACCCCGGCGCGCTTCAATTCCTCGCGAAAAGTGGTGGCGACGGAAACGCTGTCGAATACCGCATCGACCGCAACCTTGCGTGCGCCTTCGACCCCGGCGAGTACCTTTTGCTCCTCGATCGGGATGCCGAGTTTGGCGTAGATGCGCAGGATTTCGGGATCGACCTCGTCGAGACTTCCGAGCTTGGGCTTGGCCTTGGGCGCGGCGTAATAATAGGCATCCTGATAGTCGATTTCGGGGATGTCGAGCTTGGCCCAGTCGACTTCCTCCATCGTCAGCCACGCGCGGTAAGCCTTGAGCCGCCAGTCAAGCATCCACTGCGGCTCATTCTTCTTGGCCGAGATGAAGCGGACGGTGTCTTCGTTCAAACCCTTGGGCGCGAATTCCTGCTCGATGTCGCTGGAGAAGCCCCATTCGTAATCCTTGGCGATGGCCGCCTTGAATTCGCTGTTGGGCGCTTCCTTGTTGGTGACCTGCTCGTTCATTTCCGATGTGCTCCTGCGAAGGCAGGAGCCCAGTCCGGCGAAGCCGAGCTGGGCGCATTGCGCGTCTGGGCCCCGGCCTCCACCGGGGAACAGAGATGTTCGAGCGAAACCGCCCCAAGAGCGCCGCGCACGGCATTGCTGACCACGCCCATGTGCGGCTTGACCCGGCAATGGGCGTCGAGCGCGCAGTCGGACGCCTCGTCGGAGCCCGAGCACATGGTCATCGCGATCGGCCCTTCGACCGCTTCGACGATGTCGGCCAAGCTGATGGCGCTCGCTGGACGCGACAAAGCGAACCCGCCGCTCGGGCCGCGCGCGCT
This sequence comes from Sphingomonas sp., assembly GCA_013816595.1. Taxonomy (GTDB): domain Bacteria; phylum Pseudomonadota; class Alphaproteobacteria; order Sphingomonadales; family Sphingomonadaceae; genus Sphingomicrobium. The sequence continues at coordinate 1,550 of JACDEB010000045.1, forward strand.
GTCGAACAGCCCGGCGCCGGCGAGCTGGCCCATCAGTTTCTGAGCGGTGGGAAGGGGAACTCCGGTTTTTTCGGACAAGGCGGTCGCGCTCAGCCGCTCCCCCGCTGGACGGCGGGCTGCGGCGGTCATCAAGACGACCGCATAATCGGCGAGGTGGCTAAGGCGCATGTCTAATTCGGAGCTTTCTAATCCGATTTAGGTGTTTTGGTTGCGTTTTGCAACGTCATTGCGAGGAGGCGGAGCCGACGTGGCAATCCAGTCTGGATTGCTTCGCTACGCTCGCAATGACACAGAAGAGGCGATGTCACTCTATCCGTTCCTCCGGCCCTTGGCCTTCGCGCTCGATGCCGAGACCGCGCACCGAGCGACCATCGCCGCGTTGCGGGCCGCGCCGGGCCGCAAGCCACCGCGCTTTGACCCGGCCTTGACGACCAGCGTCGCCGGCGTCGGCTTCCCCTCCCCGGTCGGGTTGGCGGCCGGATTCGACAAGGATGCCGAAGTCACGGGCCCGATGCTCGGGCTCGGCTTCGGGTTCGTCGAAGTGGGCACGGTCACGCCGTTGGCGCGGGCCGGCAACCCTCGGCCGCGGCTGTTCCGACTGGTCGAGGATCGCGCGGTCATCAACCGCATGGGCTTCAACAATCGCGGCCAGGCCGACGCGCTGAAGCGGCTCGCCCTCCGTGATCGCTCGAGCGGCGTGGTCGGGGTCAATATCGGCGCCAGCAAGGACGGCGCCGACCGGATCACCGATTATGTCGCGGGCGTCGATCGGATGAGCCCGGTGGCCGACTATCTGACGGTCAACATCAGCTCGCCCAACACGCCTGGCCTGCGCGAATTGCAAGGCGGCGGGGAGTTGCAGGAATTGCTCGCCGCGGTGCAATCGGCGCGGATTGTCGGCGGGCCGCCGGTGTTTCTTAAAGTCGCGCCCGATCTTGAAGACGGCGATCAAGAGCGCATCGCCCGGGCCGCGATCGATCATGGGATCGACGCGCTGATCGTCGCCAATACGACCGTCGGCCGGCCACCGCTCAAATCACGCTTCGCTGCCGAGCAAGGCGGGCTGTCTGGCGCTCCGCTGGGTCCGCTGGCGCTCGATCAGCTGAGGAAATTCCGGGCGATCGTGCGCAGCGACCTGCCGCTGATCGCGGTCGGCGGGATCGCCAGCGCCGACGATGCCTGGGCACGGATCAAGGCCGGGGCGAGCCTCGTCCAGCTCTATTCGGCGATGGTTTACGAGGGGCCGGGGGTGGCCCGAAAGATCGCTCGCGGGCTTGCCGACCGCCTCCGCAACGAAGGTTTTTCGACGATCAGCGAGGCGGTTGGACGAGAATGACCCGGCCCTCGCGGCGGGGATCGTAACCGCCGTCGACCTGGCCATTGCGGATTAGCACTCCGTGGACTCCAGAATCCTCACCCTGGCCGGGTTTCACTACGATCCCGCGCGCCGCCAGCGCAGCGAGCACGCCGGGCGCGAACTTGGTGACTTCGCCCTGATAGTTCAGTCCCCGGGCAACCAGATTGGGTTCGGTGATCGCCTGCTGCATCGGGTCGTTCCAGTCGATCGCGGCGATCAGCGATTTGGCCACAAAAGCAAGGATCGCATTGCCGCCGGCGGACCCGATCGCTCCGGCAAAGCGGCCATTGGCGTCGAGCAGGATCAGCGGCGTCATCGACGAGCGCGGGCGCTTGCCCGGAGCCACCGCATTGGCCGCTGGGCCGCCGTCTGGCCGAAGCGGATCGAACGAGAAATCGGTCAGCTGGTTGTTGAGGAAAAAGCCGTCGACCATTCGCCCGCTGCCGAAAATCGATTCGACCGTGGTGGTCATCGACACGACATTGCCGGCCGCATCGCGAATGATGAAGTGGGAGGTTCCGGCTGGCTCCAGCGACCGGTCGGCCGCCATTGCGGGCGCCGCGACAGGCGTTCCGGGAGTGGGCGCGATGGTCGGCGATGAGGTCGCGATCAGCTTCGCCCGGGCATCGAGATATGCGGGGTCGAGCAGGCCCGCGACCGGTACCGACACGAATGCCGGATCGCCGACATATTGGTCGCGGTCGGCGTACATCAGGCGACTGGCCTCGGCGAACAGGAACCAGCTTTGCGGGTCGGCCGGACCGCGCCGGTCGATGTGGGTGCGCTCGAGCAAACCGAGCAGCTCGAGCATTCCGACTCCGCTGGCGGGCGGCGGCGGGCCGCACACGCGATAGGTCCGGAATGTCCCGCACAAGGGCTCGCGCTTGATCGGGCGGTAAGCGGCGAGGTCGGCCATGGTCATCGATCCCGGCAGCTCGCCCAGCCGCAGCCGCTCGACGATCCGGGCCGCGGTTTCGCCGCCGTACAGCGCGCCTGACCCCCGTTCCGCCAAGCGCCGCAGGAACGCGGCATAAGCGGGGTTGCGCAGCCGGTCGCCGGCCTTGAGCAGTCCGCCGCCGGGCCGGGCGAAATAGGCCAGCACGTCGGGCGCGGAATTTTCGGCGAAATTGCCGGCGATCAACCGTCCCAGTCGCGGGCTGACGATAAAGCCTTCGTCGGCGGTGCGGGCGGCGGCGCCGAACAAATCCTTCCACGCCAATCGGCCATGTTGGCGCTGGGCCAGCGCAAGCGCCGCGACCGCACCGGGAACGCCGGTTGCGCGTCCGCTCAGCACGGCGGTGGCAAAGGGTAGCGGAGCGCCGCTCGAATCGAGGAACATGGTCGGGCTGGCCTGCGCCGGAGCGACTTCGCGCCCGTCGTAAATGCTGACCTTGCCGGTGCTCGCATCAAAATAATTGATGAACGTTCCGCCGCCCACGCCCGAGCTTTGCGGCTCGACCAGCGACAGCATCGCCTGGACCGCGACCGCTGCATCGACCGCGCTTCCGCCGCGCTCCAGAATCTCCTTGCCGGCCTCCGCCGCGAGCGGATTGGCGGCGACCACAAATGCCTGCGCTGGCGTTGGCGTGACCGCATTTGCGGTGGCGGCGAGGGGTTGCGGAGCGGTGGCGCAGGAAGCGGCGCCGAGCGCGACGAGTGACAGCAGGATACGCATCGCAGCGAGCCTAAACGGGCTTTGGCGCACCTGTCCACGGCGCAGTCTGGAATGCGCGGCTTATTCGGCTTAACAGCATCGTGATTCCCATCGGGGTGTCAGTGGAGAATGATTCTTGGCACGGCAGCTCGAACATTTTCCGAATTTGGTGGCGATGTTCCTGACCCGCGCCGAGGACAAAGGCGAGGCGCCTTTCCTGTGGGCGAAAAAGGACGGCGAGTGGCGCCCGACCAGCTGGAACGAGGCTTCGCGACAGGTCGCCGCGCTGGCCAAATCGCTGCGCGCCATCGGCCTCCAGCAAGGCGACCGGGTCGTTCTCGTGAGCGAGAATCGACCCGAATGGCTGATCGCCGATCTGGCGATCATGGCCGCCGGCTGCGTGACGGTTCCGACCTACACCACCAACACCATCCGCGATCACGCCCATGTGCTTGGCAATTCGAGCGCGCGCGCGGCCATAGTCTCGACCCAGAAACTGGCGCGGACTCTGGTTCCGGCGGTGCTGACGTCGAGCGAATGCCATCATCTGATCGAAATCGACGATGTCCGCACCGGTCAGGCGAGCGCCGAATTCACCGCCCATCGCTGGAGCGAACTCATCGCCGGCGAAGCGGACTTAAGCGAACTCAAGGCGTCGATTGCCGGCATCGGCCGCGCCGACCTCGCCTGCCTCATCTACACCAGCGGCACTGGCGGAGCGCCGCGCGGAGTGATGCAGCATCATGGCGCGATCCTCCACAATTGCGAAGGCGCGACCGACATCATCTCGACCGATCTCGGCTGGGGTGATGAAGTGTTTCTGTCATTTCTGCCCGCGAGCCACGCCTATGAACATACCGGCGGGCAGCATTTCCCAGTCGCTTTGGGCGCGCAGATTTATTACGCCGAAAGTCTCGAAAAGCTGTCCGCGAATATCGAGGAAGTCCAACCGACGATCATGGTCGTCGTGCCGCGCCTGTTCGAGATGTTGCGAACCCGGATCATGAAGGTGATCGAAGGCGGCGGATCGATGTCGTCCTATCTGCTCGGCCGGGCGCTCAAGATCGGCCGCGATCGCTATGACGACAAGGTCAAGCCGTGGGATTTGCCGATGCACGGTTTTCTCAGCCTCACCCTGCGGCGCAAGATCCGGCAAAAGGTCGGTGGCCGGGTCAAGGCGTGGGTGTCCGGCGGCGCTCCGCTCAACCCCGATGTCGGAGTGTTCTTCGAATCGCTCGGGATCACGTTTCTGCAGGGCTATGGCCAGACCGAAGCCGCGCCGCTGATCAGCTGCAACCGGCCGCGCGACGGAATCCGCCTCGAAACCGTCGGCAAGCCAGTCAAAAATTGCGAAGTGCGGATCGCCGCGGATGGCGAAATCATGGTCCGCGGCGAAAATGTCATGCACGGCTATTGGCGAAATCCGGAGGAAACCGAGCGCGTGCTCCAGGACCCGGGCGACGGCACCGGCATCTGGCTTGCGACCGGCGACGTCGGCCATTTCGACGACACGGGCCGGATCGTGATCACCGACCGCAAGAAGGATCTGATCGTCAACGACAAGGGCGACAATATCTCGCCCCAGCGGATCGAGGGAATGCTCACGCTGCAGCCGGAAATCGCCCAGGCGATGGTCTTTGGCGACGGCCGACCGCACCTTGTCGCCTTGCTTGTGCCCGAACCCGAATTCGCTCAGGAGCCCGATCTCCAGCAGCGCCTTCAGCAGGCCCTCGACCGGGTCAATGCCGATTTGTCAGTGGTCGAAAAGGTCCGCCGTTTCATCCTGGCCGACGCTTCGTTCACGATCGAGAATGAACAATTGACGCCGTCGCTGAAAATCCGCCGCCACATGATCGTCGCGGCTTATGGCGACCAATTGAGCGCGCTCTACAAGCGCTGATCGAGCCGTTAGCGGCGAGGCCGGGTGTAGGGAACGATCGGGCCGATGGCGCAGCTTCCGACCGTCATTCCATGGTTCAGCGGATCGATGACCGTTGCGATATCGTTCGAGCACAGGCCCTGGCCGAAGCTCTGGGTTTTCAGTGCGTAGCCGCCAACGCCGACCATCGAGCAGCCATCGCTGAGGTTGACGATATTGACGGCTCCGGTGCCGATGCGGAAGGCGATTGTATGGCCATCGATGATGGTCATGTCGTTCTGGCTATAGCTCGGGATGCAGCTGATCGGGGGTCCAGCGACCTTGTCACCGGTCAATCGCATGAACTCCTGCTGCTGCCGGGCGTCGCGCAAGGGTGCCGGCGGGACTGCCGAGCAGCCGACCAGGATAGTGCTGAGCAGAAGGATTGAAATGCCGCGCATCGAGACCTCCATAAGCGAGTCTTCGCCCCGCGCCATGATGAGCCAAAACGCGATTATCCGAAAGTGTCTTTCGACTGCCGCAGTCTGGCGAATTCCACGGCATCGCCGGAGCGCACGAAAACGTTCGTTTCCAGTTCCTTGGCGACGGTCGTCGGAACGGTCATTTGACCGGCCTCGCGGGCACGTTCGACGGCCGCGAGACGGTTGGCGATGGCAATGTTGGACGGGTCGGCATGGGCGGCGAAACGGGCGTTGGCCAAGGTATATTCGTGCGCGCAATACAGCCTGGTGTCGGCGGGCAATGCGGCGATTCGCTGCAGTGATTCGAACATCTGTTCGGGCGTGCCCTCGAACAATCGTCCGCAGCCCATTGCGAACAAGGTATCGCCGACAAAGGCGATTCCTTCATCGCGCAGGACAAATGCGATGTGGCCCGAGGTATGGCCCGGGACTTCCCACACCTCGGCCTCCTGAGCGCCGATGCGGACCCGGTCGCCTTCCTTCAAGGCGACGTCGATGGTCGGGATCCGGCTGGCCTCGGCGGCAGGGCCAAGGACCATCGCTCCGGCCCGTTTGATCGCCTCATTGCCGCTGCTGTGATCGGGATGCCAGTGGGTGTTCCAGATCTGGTCGATGGTCCAGCCGCGGCGCTCGGCTGCGGCCAGAACGGGCACCGGATCGCCGGGATCGATGGCAATCGTCGCGCCGCTCGCGGGGTCATGGACCAGCCACAGATAATTGTCGCTGAAGGCGGGGACCGCGACGATCTCCAGCATTACCATTCTCCGCTGTTGGGCAGGCTCGCCCAGGGTTCGGCGGGGGGCAGCCGCTCGCCCTTCTGAAGCAGTTCGATCGAGATTCCGTCGGGCGTCCTGACGAACGCCATATGGCCGTCTCGCGGCGGTCGGTTGATCGTCACTCCGCCATCGCGGAGCCGGGCGCAGGTGGCGTAAATATCGTCGACGCCAAACGCGAGATGGCCGAAATTGCGGCCCCCGCCATAGTCTTCGCCGCGACCATCGTCGGGCGGCCAATTATGGGTCAGCTCGACCTCCGCATCGTCGCCGGGCGCGGCGAGATAGATGAGGGTGAAGCGACCGGCCGGATAATCGCGCCGTCGCCGTTCCTCGAGTCCGAGCAACAAGAAGAAGCGGAGGGTTGCGTCGGGGTCGGTTACTCGAACCATCGTGTGGAGAAATTTCATCGTTCCGACATAGGCGCTGTGGACGCCGTGCAACAGGTCGCGAAATTTACGAGCGAGATTCATTTCGCCTCTTTCACGAGCAGCGGCTCGTCGTTATAAATGCACGGTTCGTCGAGGATCGGGACCGGCGATTGTGCCCGGTGATCGTCAGCAAAAGCGGCGGACGAGGATATTCGAGATGATCAAGCAACTGCAGGACAACCGCGCGGTCCTTCTTGGCGCGGTCGCCATTTTCGCATTCGGGCTGACCACCAGCGGCTATGTGCTCGGCGACGGGCTAAGGCGCGCGAAAATGGCCGAGCGCTCGGTGACGGTACGCGGCGTTTCGGAACGCGATGTGACCGCCAATCTCGCCACCTGGTCGATCGAATTTTCGCACAAGGGAACCGATCTTGGGCCGGTCCAGCAATCGGTCGACGCCCAGGCCAATTCGGTTCGGCGCTTTTTTCAGCGGTCGGGCTTTCAGCCGGCCAGCGTCGCCGACAGCACTATCAGCCTCAGCCGTGAACATGATCCCGACGACGCCGCAGCGCCGGACCGGTTGATCGTCCGCCGCACCATCCAGCTTCGCACCAGCGACGTGATGCGCGCCCGCCAGGCCTACGCCAACCAGGCCGAATTGCTCCGCGACGGAGTCGAGATGTCGGGCAGCGATGTGAGCTACGTGTTTACCAAGCTCAACCAGCTCAAGCCGGAAATGATCGGCGAGGCGAACAAGAATGCGCGGCTTAGCGCCGAGCAATTCGCCCATGACAGCGGCGCTTCGGTGGGGCGGATCAAGACTGCCAGCCAGGGCTATTTTTCGGTCGGCCCGCGCGACGGGGAGCAATGCGAGGATTGCGGATCGACCGGCTCCAATTCGCCGTTCCAGAAAGTGCGCGTGGTGACGACGATCGAATACGATCTGGGCTAGTTTGGCTCAGCCCTTGACCGCGGGCGATGGCGGTTTGGGGTTCGGCGCGGCGAGCATTTCAATCGCTTCCCGCGCCGCCTTGCCGACCGCTCTAGCGGGATCGGCGGCGATCGCCCGCCACCAATAATCTCTGGCGCCTTTATCGTCACCGCCGAATTGCTCGACGTGGCCGGCTTCGAACAGGATCATCGCGTCGCCGGGCGTGAGCACAAGCGCTTTGCCGATCGACGACCGAGCGGTCGCTGCGTCGCCTTCGCGGATCGCAAGCGCCGCCGAAAAATACCAATAAAAGGGATCGTCGGCGATGCTTTGCGCGGCCAGCGCCAATTTGGCGCGCGCGGTTTTGAGATCATTGAGCGCTTCGGCGGCGCGGGCCCGATCGAGCAGCGCCTCGCCGCGCTGTTCGGCCTCCAGTCCCGGCAGCGCGAGCGCCCGGTCGAGCGCCAGCGAAGCCTTGCCATATTGGCCGATCGCGATCCACATATTGCCCGCCGCGGCCCACATCCGGGCGGTCGCGGGATCCTTCTCGTTCGAGGCCAAAGCGGCTTGCTCGAACGCTTGTGCGGCATCCGCCGTATCGCCCGCCGCCTGGGCGTGGATGGCGCGGCAGATCAAAGCATCGGGCGTGATGACGTCGGGGCAGGCGGCGGCCGCCGGCGCCGCTGCGGCAAGGGTGGCGGCAAGAAAAAGGATCAATTGGGCTGCTCCAGCAATCCGCTGACGATGTGCATGATCGCGTCGATCTCATGCGGCCTCGACAGTCGATGGCCGCCGTCCTTGATCGTCAGGAACTGGACATCAGCTGAACGAAGCCGGCCCAGCAGCCGGTAAGCGATGTCGATCGGCACTCCGTCATCGCTGTCGCCATGGACCAGCCGGACCGGGCAATCGATCGCGATTTCTCCTTCGAGCAGGCGCAATTGCTGCCCCGATTCCCAAAATTCACGATAGGTTCGGCTCGGCTCGGGGCCATAAGGATTGTTTTCCTCGATCATCCCTTCACGGGCGATCTGGCGCATCTGGCTTTCGGTGTAGCCCCATTGGGTGAAGTCCGGCGCGGCGGCGATACCGACCACGCCCGCGACCCGCTTCGGGCGGCTCAGCGCGACGTGGAGCGCGATCCATCCGCCCATCGAAGATCCGACCAGGATCAACGGCCCCGTGGTCAGCTTGTCGACCACCGCCAGGGCCTGGTCGAGCCAGCCCTCAAGCGTGCCCTCGGCAAATTCGCCGTCGCTCGCGCCGGTGCCCGAATAATCGAACCGGACCATGGCCAGCCCGCGCCGCGCGGCAAAGGCCTCGAACGCAATGGCCTTGGTGCCGTCCATGTCCGAGGCATAGCCGGGCAGGAACAACAAGGTCGGCGAGCCACCTTCGCCGCGGCGATAGGCGATGCGCCCGCCAGCCACTTTTATATACTCGATATCGGGCGCCGCCATGGCCGCGGGCCTTAGCACGGCGATTGCGCCGCGCTTGCCCTAAATCGCGCCCGATTGGTGGCGGCTGGGCGCAGCGAACACTTCTTCGATGGTGCAGTCGAACATCTCGGCAATTCGAAACGCCAGCGGCAGCGACGGATCGTAGCGACCGGTCTCGATCGCATTGACGCTCTGGCGCGAAACCTCGAGCCGGGCGGCCAGATCCTGCTGGCTCCAGCCGCGCATCGCGCGCAGTACCTTGAGGCGGTTTTCCATCAGCAGCGGCCCGCCGAACCGATGGTCAATCGATTGATGCATGCGCCAAGGCCGAGACCACCGAACCACAGGACCGCGACATAATAGGCCTCGACATGGCCGGCGAGGTCGAACGCTTCGCAAAATCCCCAGATCGTCGCGGCGCTGAGCGCAAAGCCGCTCGCCCACAAGGTCTGGCGGACCATCAACATCCGGACATATTCGTCCTGCTCCTCGACCAGATAGAATCCGATGGCGGCGAAAATGCCGATGATCGGAAGCGCCGGCAGGATTGCTGCGATATAGGTGACGGGACCGCTCAGCAGATCATGCTTGAACCCGTAAACGGCACCGACGAGGAAAATGGAATATGCCAGACTCAGCCAGACGACGCGGAAATTATAGCGAATCCATGGCGTTGAGTTTCTCATTGGAAAGCTTCCTTATCTTAAAGACAAGGACGCTTTACTAACGAAGCTCCATCAAGTCAAGTTTACTTTACAGGACTGCGTCCGCTGCATGTTTCGAACAGCGCATCTTGTTGGTCACGGGTGAGCGGTGCGCGGTAATGGGCATGCCGCTCGCGGCGCCCATTTTGCCGCGCGCAATCAGCGCCGGGAACAGAAATTGGATACAGGAAGAACGGCGCCAGGATCGCGATCACGATCAGGAAGCCGATGAACATTTCCTTCCCCGTGCCGGTCCATTCAAGATGGTCGTCGATAATGTAGGTCCGCGACCACAGTTAGGGGCGTTGGCGCGCCGCCGCCCAGAATCGGTAAATGCCCAAGGTGACGATGGTCAGCAGTGCATTGCTTGCCGCAATCGGCAGATATTCGCGCCAATTGCCGGTAAATTCCAGCGTCTGGCCAGCGCGGTCGGCACCGGCCAATTCCTGATTTTCCATGCAATTCCCTCTATGTGACGGCCCCAAATCTGACCTCGGACGGCGCTTTTGGCAAGCATTGTGCAGCGCGGTGGTTGAGGGCCAGCCCCGCCACCGCTAGAGGCGCAGTTGCCATGACCAAGATGTTCAACATTGCGCTGCCCGACGGATCGGTTCGCGAAATGCCCCAGGGCTCGACCCCGGCCGATGTCGCCGCGGCGATCGGCCCCGGCCTCGCCAAGGCCGCGCTGGCGGCCCGGGTCGATGGCGAATTGCGCGATCTCAACCGCCCGTTCGAGGGGGATGCAGCGCTCGCCTTGGTCACCAGCCGCGACGAAAAAGACGCGCTCGAACTTGCCCGCCACGACTTCGCCCACGTCTTGGCCGAGGCGGTTCAGAACCTCTATCCCGCCACCCAGATCACCTTCGGCCCGGCGACCGACGACGGTTTCTATTATGATTTCGCTCCGGCGCCCGGGCGCGGCCCGTTCACCGAGGAAGACCTGCCGCTGATCGAGGACGAAATGCGCACGGTCATCGCCGCCGACAAGCCGCTGGTGCGCGAAGTGTGGGACCGCGAGAAGGTCCGCCAATTCTTCATCGACCATGGCGAAAGCTTCAAGGCGGAATGGGTGATGGAGCTGCCCGAGGACGAACCGATCACGATGTACAAAACCGGCCACGGTCCTGCCGACTGGATGGACTTGTGCCGCGGCCCGCATCTGCCCTCCACTGGAAAGCTCGATCCGCGCGCGTTCAAGCTGACCCGCGTGTCGGGCGCTTATTGGCGTGGCGACCAGAAAAACCCGATGCTCAGCCGCATTTACGGCACCGCGTGGCTCGACAAGAAACAGCTCGATGCGCATCTCGTTCGGCTTGAGGAGGCGGCCAAGCGCGACCATCGCAAGATCGGCCAGGAAATGGACCTGTTCCACCTCCAGCCCGAGGCTCATGGCAGCGTCTTCTGGCACCCCAATGGCTTCGTCCTGTGGCGCGCGCTTGAAGCCTATATGCGGCGCCAGCTCGACGCCGCCGGCTATCAGGAGGTCAAGACTCCGCAGCTGATGGACGCCAAGCAGTGGGAGAAAAGCGGCCACTGGGGCAAATATCGCGAGAATATGTTCGTCGTTCCCGACGAAATCCCCAACGTCGAGGACGATGCCCCGGTCATCTCCGGCACCGCCGACATGATGGCGCTCAAGCCGATGAACTGCCCGGCCCACGTCCTCATCTTCAAGCAGGGCATCACCAGCTACAAGGAATTGCCGCTCAAGCTGGCCGAATTCGGCTGCTGCCACCGCAACGAGCCGCATGGCGCGCTCCACGGCATTTTGCGCGTGCGTCAGTTCACCCAGGACGACGCCCATATCTTCGTTCGCCCTGACCAGTTGATCGACGAGGTCAAGCAATTCTGCGACTTGCTCGACCGCATCTACCGGGACCTTGGCTTCGACACTTATGCGATCAAGCTCGCGCTCCGCCCCGACCAGCGTTTCGGCTCGGACGAAATGTGGGACTGGTCGGAACAGGGCTTGCGCGACGCCGTCGCCGCGACCGGCCGCAACACCGCCGAATTTGGCTGGGAGGAATTGCCCGGCGAAGGCGCTTTCTATGCGCCCAAGCTCGAATTCCATCTGACCGACGCGATCGGGCGGACGTGGCAGGTCGGGACGATCCAGACCGACACCGTTCTGCCCGAGCGGCTCGACGCCTCCTACATCGGTGAGAATGGCGAAAAGCACCGGCCGGTGATGCTCCACCGCGCCATTCTCGGCACGTTTGAACGGTTCATCGGAATCCTTATCGAACATCATGCCGGCAAGTTTCCGTTGTGGCTCGCGCCGCGGCAGATCGTGGTTGCGACGATTGTGTCCGACGCCGACGGTTATGCCCAAATCGTGGGCGACAAGTTGAAGGCCGCGGGGCTGCGCGCCGAGGCCGACCTTCGCAACGAGAAGATCAACTACAAGGTGCGCGAACATTCGCTGGCCAAGGTCCCGCTGCTGCTCGTCGTCGGCAAGCGCGAGGCCGAAGAAGGCACGGTCGCGGTCCGACGCTTGGGCAGCGACGAGCATCAGAAGGTGATGGACCTCGACGGTGCCATCGCCGCGTTCACGGCTGAAGCGCTCCCGCCTGACCTTCGTACCGACTGATGCCGCTCGTCCTGCCGGGCCAAGAGGTCAGCCTCAGCGAGCCCGGGAGGCGATTTGAGAGGCATCATCATTTCGGCAGTTACGCAGCCCTTGTCGTCAGGGGGGAGTGTTGCGAATTTGGCGACAGCGGCCGGTTTGAGGCCGGTCCCGGTAATGTTTTGGTCCATGACAGCTTCGAGGGGCACGCCGCCCTTATCGGTCCTCGGGGTGCCGCGTTCCTCAACATTCAGATCGAGCGGTCGCCCAAATGCGCCTTCGGGAGGGTCGCGGACCTCGATGCGGTCGTCCGCGCCTTCGAAAAGGACCCAGTCGAGGGCAGATCGATGTTCTACCTCCATTTCCGGCCTCGGCCTCCGCGGATCGCCGACTGGCCCGACCTGCTTGCGGCGGACCTTGCCAGCGGTCGCGCCATCCGGCTCGACCAGTGGGCCGACTCCCGGGGAATTCACCCGAGTTCCCTAAGCCGCGGCTTCCGGCTGTGCTATGGCATCACCCCCAAACGCTATCGGCTGGAACGGATGACGTCGCGCGCCGCGCGCCGGCTAGTCGCTGCAGGCGATAACATAGCGGGTGTCGCACTCGAATGCGGTTTCGCCGACCAAGCGCATTTGACCCGATCGATGGTCGGCCTATTCGGCACGACCCCGTCGAAACTGCGTCGCCTGAGCTAATTGCGTTCAAGACCAGCACCGGCGAGCAGCCTATCGATGCAGATACGCGGGAGTTTTGGATGCGCACGACTCAGTTCGCCATCATCATGGCGGTCGTCCTGAATGTCACCCCGGCATCGGCCACGCCGCCGCCGCGGATGACAATTCCATTTCGTGCCGTCGGAAGTACGGTCCTGCTACCTGTGTCAGTCAATGGTTCGGAGCCAGGCTGGTTCATCCTCGACAGCGGCGCGAACAGCTGCGTCATTGCCAAGGACTTTGCCAACCGACTGGGTCTGCATCCCACAAGTGGTGGGGAGGCAACCGGTGCCGGTAAGGGGACTGTTCCCTACGACCGTTACGAAGAGCGGGTACGGTTCACTGTTGGCGGCCTTCCACTAGAATGTCCGAAGCAACACGTCATCGGGCTGGACTTCAGTAATCAACCGGAAGTGATAGGGACGGCAATCGAGGGTGTACTTGGCACAGACTTCTTCAGCACTTACGTGATCGAAATCGACTATTCGCGCCGCGTCGTGCGAGCCTTCGACCCCAGCGGTTTCAGCTATACCGGCAGCGGGGCTCGGGTTCCAATGACGGTCAACGCGAAGCGGCTTCCCTACATCGAAGCCGTACTGACCGTTGATTCGCGGGAAACGGCGACCCGGCCCTTGCTGGTCGATAGCGGTTCGCAGGATGCTGTCGATGACGATTGGGTGCTGCGGTCCGCCAATTTGAGAACGGCTACGGGCGGAGTTGGGACCGGGCAACCCTTCCAAGTGCGGATGGGACGGTTCAGCAAGGTGGAGATTGGCCCTTTCAAGCTCACTGACGTTCCCGGGGGCGGAGGCGGGGTTCCCCTGGTCGGCGGCGAGGTGCTGCGGCACTTTACGGTGATTTTTGACTGGCCGCACAGGCAGCTGATCCTGGAGCCGAGCGCCGGGTTCGCAGGAAGCCTCGCCGACAGCGGAACACCGGGTTTCGGGTTGCGGGCAAATCGCGACGGGACCGTCAGAGTCGAGTTCGTCAGCACGGGGGCGCCGGCGGCGTTGGCGGGCCTGATGGAAGGAGACGTGATAACCGCGGTCGACGGCACGCCATCAGCCCACTTCGACTTTTCACAGCTTTCGAACTTGTTCCGGCGCGACCGGAGTTATCGGTTGAATGTCCGGCGCCGCGGTCAGCAGCGGATTTTTCAGCTCGATTTTTGATCCCTACTCGGAATCGCCGCTGAAGCCCAGCCGCCACAGCGCGAGCAAAAAACCGACGCAACCGCCCGCTTACCTTTTCATTACGGGCGCAAGCGCTTAACTGCGCACCTCCACAACCACGATTCTCGGAGACACCGCTATACCACCGCCCTATCCGCGCCGTTCCAATGCGCCGCCGCAATTCACCGGCCCCCGCTACAATGAATTCATCCAGTCCCAGAAAGTCCGGGTGATCGACGAAAACGGCGAAAATCTGGGCGTGATGTTTACGCGCGAAGCGTTCGAACAGGCCCAGGGAGTGGGCCTCGACCTGGTCGAGATCAGCCCCAATTCCGATCCGCCCGTCGCCAAGTTCCTCGATATCGGCCGCCACAAATACGAAGCCCAGAAAAAGGCCAATGAGGCGCGCAAGAAGCAGAAGACGCAGGAGATCAAGGAGATCAAGATGCGTCCCAACATCGACGACCACGATTATGACA
>JACDEB010000046.1 GCA_013816595.1 Sphingomonas sp.
GGAAGGATCGTCGCGCTGTTCGACTGACGCGTAAAAAGCATCCATGTCGACGTGGATGATCTTGCGCGCCGGATGGGCGGGATCGGTCATGATGCCAAGCTGCGGCTTTGCATGGGCTTGCGTATCTGCTTAAGGGCGCGGGCCATGAACATCCACGAATATCAAGCCAAGGAATTGCTGGCCAAGTACGGCGTTCCAGTCCCCGCCGGTTTCCCGGCGATGAGTATCGACCAGGCTGTCGAGGCCGCGGAACAGCTGCCCGGGCCGTTGTGGGTAGTGAAGGCGCAAATTCACGCCGGCGGCCGCGGCAAGGGCAAGTTCAAGGAACTGGGCCCCGATGCCAAGGGCGGGGTCCGCCTGGCCCATTCGATTGACGAGGTGCGCGCTAACGCCACCGAGATGTTCGGCAAGACATTGGTCACGATCCAGACCGGCGCCCAGGGCAAGCAGGTCCAGCGGCTGTACATCACCGACGGCGTTGACATCGACAAGGAATTCTACCTCGCGCTGCTGGTCGACCGCGAAAGCGGGCGAATCGCGATTGTCGCCTCGACCGAAGGCGGGATGGATATCGAGGCGGTCGCCCACGAAACGCCGGAAAAGATCGTTACCTTGACTATCGATCCGGTTACCGGACTGATGCCCCATCACGGCCGCGCGGTGGCCAAGGCGCTTGGGCTCTCGGGCACCCTCGCGCGGCAGGCCGCAACGGTCGTCGGCAAGCTTTATGACGCATTCATCGGCAGCGACGCAGCGCAGATCGAAATCAATCCGCTGGCGATTGTCGGCGGCGATACGTTGATGGTGCTCGACGCCAAGATCGGTTTCGACAGCAATGCCGAGTTCCGCCATCCCGAATATTGCGAGATGCGCGACCTCACCGAGGAAGAGCCGAGCGAGATCGAAGCGTCCAAATACGACCTCGCCTACATCAAGCTCGACGGCAATATCGGCTGCATGGTCAATGGCGCGGGCCTCGCCATGGCGACGATGGACATCATCAAGCTGGAAGGCGGCGAGCCCGCCAATTTCCTCGATGTCGGGGGCGGCGCGTCGAAGGAAAAAGTCACCGCCGCGTTCAAGATCATTCTCAGCGACCCGACCGTCAAGGGCATCCTCGTCAACATTTTCGGCGGGATCATGAAATGCGACATCATCGCCGACGGGATTGTCTCCGCGGCGCGCGAAGTGAACCTTAATGTCCCGCTGGTCGTTCGCTTGGAAGGGACCAATGTTCAGCAAGGCAAGGACATATTGGCCTCGAGCGGTCTTCCGATCATCGCCGCCAACGACCTTGGCGACGCCGCGCGGAAAATCGTTGCTGAAGTGAAGTCGCCGCAAGCGGCCTGAACTGGAGAATGAAATGAAGCTGCTGGTCGCGGTCAAGCGAGTGATCGATTACAACGTCAAGCCGCGGGTCAAACTCGACGGCAGCGGGGTCGACCTCGCTAACGTCAAAATGAGCATGAACCCGTTTGACGAAATTGCGGTCGAAGAAGCGATCCGGCTCAAGGAAAAGGGCGTCGCGACCGAAATCATCGCGGTGTCGATCGGCCCGGCCAAGGCGCAGGAAACCTTGCGCACCGCGCTCGCCATGGGCGCGGACCGAGCGATCCTGGTCCAGACCGAAGATGAGGTCGAGCCGCTCGCCGTGGCCAAGATATTGAAGGGCATCGCGGCCGAGGAGAGTCCGCAGCTGATCATCCTTGGCAAGCAGGCGATTGATGACGATTCGAACCAGACCGGGCAGATGCTTGCAGCGTTGCTCGATTGGCCGCAGGGGACGTTCGCGTCAAAGATCGACATGGCCGACGGAAGCGCCAGCGTGACCCGCGAAATCGATGGCGGGCTCGAAACGGTCAAGCTCAATTTGCCGGCGATCGTAACCACCGATTTGCGCCTCAACGAGCCGCGCTACGCCTCATTGCCCAACATCATGAAGGCCAAGTCGAAGCCGCTCGAAATCAAGTCGCCGGGCGATTACGGGGTCGATGTCGCGCCGCGGATTGAGACGCTCAAGGTCAACGAACCGCCCAAGCGCCAGGGCGGGATCAAGGTCGCATCGGTCGATGAACTGGTCGCCAAACTCAAGAGCCTGGGAGTTGCCAAGTGAAGACTCTGGTGCTGGTTGAACATGATGGGTCGTCGGTCAAGGACGCGACTTTGGCCGCGGTCACCGCCGCGGCGCAGCTCGGCGAAGTCCATTTGCTGGTCGCCGGATCGAATGTCGGAGCGGTCGCTGATGCCGCCGCGAAGATCGCCGGCGTCGGCAAGGTCCATGTCGCCGACGCGGCCCATCTCGAGCACCAGCTGGCCGAGGATGTCGCACCGATCGCGGTCGAGCAAATGGGTCATCACGATGCCTTCCTCGCGCCAGCCACGACCTATGGCAAGAATATCGCGCCGCGCGTGGCCGCTTTGCTCGATGTTGTGCAATTGTCCGACATCCTCTCGGTCGAGGAAGACGGCAGCTTCACCCGCCCGATCTACGCCGGCAATGCCATCGCGACGGTCAAATCGAAGGACAGCAAAAAGGTCATCACCGTTCGCGGAACGGCGTTCGAGAAAGCCGCGGCGAGCGGCGGCAGCGGAACGGTGGAAAAGATCGACGTTGGTGGCGCAAGCGGCAAGTCCAGCTTCGTCGGCGCCGAGCTGAGCAAGTCCGAACGGCCCGAACTGACCAGCGCCATGGTCATCGTTTCGGGCGGCCGTGCCTTTGGCAGCAGCGATCAATTCCACGCCTTGCTCGATCCGCTCGCCGACAAGCTTGGCGCAGCGGTCGGGGCATCGCGCGCCGCAGTCGATGCCGGCTATGCGCCAAACGATTATCAGGTCGGCCAGACGGGCAAGATCGTCGCCCCGCAGGTCTATATCGCGATCGGTATTTCGGGCGCCATCCAGCACCTCGCGGGGATGAAGGATTCAAAAACCATCATCGCCATCAACAAGGACGAAGAAGCGCCGATTTTCCAGGTCGCCGACCTCGGCCTGGTCGGCGATCTGTTCAAGATCGTGCCGGAGCTGACCGAGAAATTGTAACCCGCGCGTCCGCCGGCAACATCACCGGCTTCACGAGCGCAACGCCTACTTTCCGTTGGACGTCCGGACGCCCGGTCAATAACTTAGCCTTGCTCGGCAGCTGGAGAAGGCCATGCGTATTGCGTTCACGGGCTGGGCATTGCTTGCCCCCTTTATCATAAGCGCGACCGAGCCCGTGGTGCTCCAGCCGTCGGGGCGCTGGGTGCTCGATTATGCCGCCAACAGCTGCCGATTAAGCCGGGTGTTCGGGACCGGCGCGAGCGAAACCGTTTTGCAATGGGAAAGCACTGCGCCGGGCCAAGCGAGCATGCTCGCCATCGGCAAACCCATGCGCACCTTTTCGGAGAAGGTCCCGGCGCGGTTCCTTCCGGTCGATCACAAACCGTTCGATGGGACTCCGGAAACCGCGACCAACAAACTGCCTGGCATTTTGTGGTCCAGCGCTCCGATGTTGCCCGAACACCTCATCGAGCGCCTTGAACGGCAAGAGAAGCAGCGAAGCTCGATGCCGTCGCGCCGACCGCCACCGATCGTGCTGAAGGAAAGCGACGAGATACGCGCCGCGCGACAGGCGTTCGCAGCCGCCGCCCATCAGCTTCAGATTTCGGTCCGCCGCAGTCGGCCGGTGATCTTGAATACCGGCTCCCTCGGCGACCCGATCAAGGCGTTTGACCGATGCAGCCGTGATTCGCTGCGCGACTGGGGTGTAGACCCAGACCTTGAGGACAAAATCGTTCGCCCTGCATTCCCGATTGGAGTCAACAATTGGTTCGATGACAATGACTATCCGGCAGCCATGCTGGTGCGGGGGGCGGAATCCGATGTCCGGGTTCGCCTGCTGGTCGATGCCTCGGGTAATGTCACCAAATGCACTAGCCTGACCGTATTCGACCAACCGTCATTCGCCAAGGTCGTGTGCGACAAGATCAGCAGCCGCGCCCGGTTCGAACCGGCCGAACTTGCCGACGGCACCAAGGTGCCAAGCTACTATATCAACCTGATCGTCTTCCGCATCTTCGGGTAAGAACCTCGCAACGGAGACTATGGTTGTCAGAGAGTGGTGCGGGACGCAGTCACGACCGAACCGGTCTCATACGCCCAAAATTCCCTATAGAAAGGGAATTTTATGATTTTTCGCGCTCCTTGCGCGAGCAGAGCTCCACAAGAAGTACGCAATTCCGCCAAAAAATACGGCTCTGACCCGTGTATTCGCTGTGTCGCCAAAGGGATTTCGCTGTCCGAGCAAAGGGATTGCGACACAAACCGCAAGCGATTCTGAAGACGCGACTAAACTGGCGACTATTCTATCACTTCGGTGACAGGGCGGTGGACACTGCCAAGGGTTGACCGCTGACTTAGTCACCGGCTCCAATCCGCAGACAACGGTCATTTCAACAATGCTTTTTCTGGCGGGTTCCAGCCATTTTCGGGTCGGAAACAATTGGGAAGCCATTTCGCGGTCATACGCTGAGGGTCCGATTCGCGTGGCCCCGGCCTTCTCGATGAGGACGCTCACATCGTCCTCCAGGAGGGTTAAATGGAAAGTCAGTTTTCACCCCAGATCAACGGCCTCACTGTTACCTATCGCCCGCGCACCGAGATCAAACCGCATCCGCAAAACCCCAACACTCACAGCCCAAAACAAATCGAGCTCATCGCGCGCAGCATCCGAGATTTCGGCTGGACCAACCCGATCATTATCGACGAGGAGGACAACGCCCTGGCCGGCCACGGCCGCCTCCTCGCCGCAGCCAAGATCGGCATCGACATGGTGCCCACGATCTGCCTGGCCCATTTAAGCGCCGCGCAACGGCGCGCCTATGTCATACTCGACAATCGCTTGTCCGAGGTTGGCGGCACCTGGGACAAAAAGCTTCTCGCGCTCGAGCATGACGCGATCCGGCTGCTCGATCCCGAATTCGACCTCACCACCACAGGGTTCGAACTCGACGACATCGAGATCATGTTCGACAGCCTCAACGAGGTCTCAGAAGACCATGCGCCCGAACCCGACCGAACGAGCTCGGCGGTGGCACGGGTAGGCGATCTGTGGCTGCTGGGCGACCACCGCCTTTACTGCGGCGATGCTCGATTGGCAGCGGGCTTCGAAGCGCTACTCGGCACCGAAAAAGCGCAGATGGTGATAGTGGACGCGCCTTATAACGTCCGCATCGGCGGAAATTGTGTCGCCAAGGGCAAGCACCGCGAGTTCATCATGGCGTCGGGCGAGATGACCCGAACTGAGTTCGCCGGCTTTCTTACCACGGTATTCGGCCATCTCATCACGTTCAGCAACGACGGCTCGATCCACTATTTGTTCATGGACTGGCGGCACGACGTTCGTGATCGTCCGCGCGATCATCATCCGTGCGATGAAGGCGGCGGGCAGCCGCCACGCGATCTTCCGGCTGCGCCGCAACCAGGTCCGATCGACGATCTGGCAGGACACTTTGCCAAAGGTGGCGCGCCTTTGCTTTCCGGGCCTTAAAGTGGAGCTGAACCAGGCCGATCTCATCGCGACGCTGCCCAACGGCTCGCAGATCGTGCTTGCCGGGCTTGATGACAAGGAGCGGGTCGAGAAGATCCTCGGCACCGAATATTCGACGCTCTATTTCAACGAAGCCTCGCAGATACCGTGGCGGTCGATCGAGATGGCCAGGACCCGCCTTGCGCAAAACTCAGGGCTGAAGCTCAAGACCTATTACGACTGCAACCCGCCCTCGAAGCTGCATTGGTCGTACCAGCTGTTTCGCGCCAAGCTGAAGCCGAACACCCGAGAGCTGTTGCCCAACCCCGAGGACTATGCCGAAATGCTCATGAACCCGGCCGGCAACCGGGCCAATCTGCCGCCACAGTATTTCGATATCCTCGCCAGTTTTTCTGAAGCCCAACGGCTACGGTTCGAGCGCGGCGAATGGGCGAGTGAAGTCGACAACGCGCTATGGACGCTCGAGCAGTTCGACGCAGAGCGGGCCGGCTCGACGGACGGCGTGGTCGTCTACAATCGCTTGCCGGTCGACTTGCGCCGGGTGGTTGTTGCGGTTGATCCGTCGGGGACAGCCGGAGATGGAGTTGGCGACGGCATCGGCATTGTCGTTGCCGGGATCGGCACCGACGGCCGATACTACGTGCTCGAGGACGTCAGCTGCCGTCTGTCGCCCGACCAGTGGGCGAGGCGGGCTGTTGCCGCCTATCACGAGCACAAGGCCGACCGCATCATTGGCGAAGCCAACTTCGGCGGCGCAATGGTCGAGGCCGTTATCCGCACCGCCGATCCGCGGGTGCCGTACAAAGCGGTGCACGCGAGCCGCGGCAAGATCGTGCGCGCGGAGCCCATCGCGGCCCTCTACGAAAAGGGCAAAGTCAGCCATGCCGGGACCTTCCCCGAGCTCGAGGATCAGATGGCAAACATGACCAGCGCCGGCTATGTTGGGGAAGGCTCACCCGACCGAGCCGACGCCCTGGTGTGGGCGTTGAGTGAGCTCGCACTGAAACCGGGCGGGAGGGTCATCGTGGTGCAGCTTTAGGCCGAATTTCCGTGTTGCCACCGGGGTGCCGGCGGCTGCACCAGCGGCGTGTGGCCCGCTCAAGTCGCTCTACGACAGCAACGTTTGCTGCTAAGCACTAGGGCGCTGACTTCCCATCTCGTCATTGCGCTTCCGATTACTAAATCGCCGCGGCGGTCGGATCGCGCTGCAAATTCAAAATCAAATGCGCAGCATGAGTTCCCCGTGGCAAGACGCGCAACGTCCGTCATCGCTTTCAGGCGACTAAGACGCTCTCGCTCCCATCCTGTCAGGAGTGAGCTGGATGATATGACCGCCCGCGGACGCAAGGCCGGCATGAATGGTGTCGGCTGACGTCACATTCCTCGTTTCGCGCAGCAGTTTCGTCGGCTGGTCGGGGGCCGCTGGGTCATCGGAGTAAATCTCCGCGGTGAAATTGCCATTGCCGATGAAGCGCAAAGGAATCGAGATTTGCCGGGCGCTACCGTCGGTCATGCTCCCGACGTACCACTTCCTCCCACGCCGCCTAGCGACGGTAATACATCTGCCGACCGACCCGGCGAGGACCCTGGTCTCGTCCCATGTCGTCGGAATCTTGACGATGAAGTCGAGACCAAGGCTGTCCTGACCTCGATAGACGGAGGGAGAATCCACGATCATCGGCAAAGCATCTTCATAGACGACGTATCGCGCCATTTGTCGCACCCGCGTTCCCATCGTCATCGGCGCGATGTTCCGGGGGAAGAATTGCTTCACCGTGACGTTGCGGAATGAGCCCGAATGAAAATCGACACCTCCGGCCAGCATTCGCACGAACGGGATCAGCATTTCATGTTCAGGCGTGCTGCCGCGCGCGTCCCACTTGTTATATTCTGTGTTGAAAGCCGCTTCGACGGCGAGAAGGTTGGGATAAGTTCGGCTAAGACCGCTCGGCTTGTAGACGTTGTGCAAGGTGACCGTTAGGTGGTGCTTCATCGCCAACTGCAGGAGTTCGTCGATAAAGACGACGGTCTCCTGGTCGTCGCGGTCGAAAAAGTCGACCATCACGCCCTCGATTCCCCATTGCTCGTAGATCGGAAAGGCGGTCTTCATGTGCGCCTTGGCCGCCGCCGAATGCAGCCAAAGCCGCAAGCCCACGCCCTTTTGACGGGCATAAGTAATCGCCGCCGGAAGGTCGATCGCCGGCACGCTCTTGGTGATGTCGCCTCCCTGATAAGAGATCGGACCGCCATACCAAGCCTCATCGAACCCATCGAGCGAGTGATATTCGATGCCGTGCTCGGCACAAAAATCAATGTAATATTTCATCGTTGCGGTGTTCAGTCCGCCGGTGAAATTCTCATTCTCGACGTCATAGCCATTCCACCACGGGAAGGTCGTCTTGCCCGGCTTGATCCACGACGTGTCTTTTAAGACGGACGGAGAATTGAGGTTGGTCACGATATTCGATTCGATCAGCCGTCCAGGGTCATCGGCGATCATCAAGACGCGCCATGGCGAGGCGTGAGGCAGGCGCGCCTTCACTTTGATCTGAGGATCGTCGAACCGGGGGGAAAGCAGGCTGGTGAGAACGCCGGGACTGTCCACCAGTCCCGACAGATACATTCCGGCGTAATTGGTCAGAGCGGCTTCGGTTATTCCCACCCAGATTTTGTCGGGATACTCCAGCAACATCGGCGTACCGATCAATGAGTCCGGAGTGATATTACTCAGCTCAAGAATCTCGTAGTGGACCTCATAGGGCGACCTGAAGAAGGGCAGCGGCAGCGAATATGCCGTAGGGTTGCCGACAAAGGCGAAAGTGGAACGCTCGGCGGTGATTATCAGCTCGGATAAGGCCGGTTGTGCTGGAACGCGGTAGCGAAAAGCCGCGCCGTCGTCGTAGGCCCGAAAGATCAGATCTAGCCGCCGCCGCGGCTCCGCCTGCTCCTCGAGCGAAACGGTCGTTTCGCGGTAATGATCGCGGGCCGCGCTCGTCTTCCCGGTGAGCACCGCATAGGTCTCGTCGTGCTGGTTGAGCGCGACGTTGACTATTTTTAACTGGCTATCGAGCGGGCCGCCTGAGGCCAGTTCAAGCCCGACGCTAGCTCGCAGAATTAACGCCTTCCTGTTGTAAAACAGGCTGTAACAGGGAACGGCTTGCTTGCCGTTTTTCTCGAACAGCCCAAACCGAATTTCGATTTTACCATCGGGCGACTCAACGACTACCGATTCTGAAATCCTCTTGGCGGCCGCTTTTCCGGTCAACGCTGCGACGGCCGGCATGCTCGCCAGAAGTCCAATGACCTGCCTCCTGTCCATCGGCTACCTCTTGAAATCCCGAAATCAGCTCCTGCGAAGCGCGGGAAACCCGAATGACCATCAGTCCGGATCAACAGCAGACCTATTCTCGGATGTCTAATGACTTCTTTGCGCTTATTCGACCCCGCCGCGTGATGTCGCGGCGACTAAGCGGGGCGTCATACGCCGGTTTCCCTGGGCGACAGGATTGTGGGTTCAGCCTTTTGATTGATCGTGAGGTTGTGGTGGCGGGTGAGTTCTGGCTGAGGCAATGGGCAATGGGAGCGGCTACAGCTCTGTTTCCGAACAAGCTGCGCGGGGTGCCTCGCGTTTACGACTGGCGGGTGATCCCTCGGTGGCGCGGTTTTGAAGGTGGTGCGGGCGACTTCATGAAGAAGGGCGTGAACGGTCGCTGGAAAGACACTCTCTGAAGCCGAAAGCAGCGACCACGAGAAAATCGCCGTCGAAAAGCTTGGTCCGGAACGTGCCCACTGGCTTTCCACGGGCGAGCTAAGCTGAAGTGATGAACCTCTAACCCGCCCACCCTTCGCCAGTAGGCAGGCGTTCGTCTAGGCTTTATCCCAATTTTCGTTTTCGAGCCATATCTGCCGTTGCTTAGTTAGGAAGCGGAGATTTCAGTAGCTCGCTTGGCCTCTTCAATGATTTTTTCTGCTCGTGCAAACAGGCGTGAGTTCACTGATTGGCCGGCTGCCTGCGCGTTTTCCAAGACCTGTTCCGGTCGCGAAGCTCCCGTAATAGCAGATGCAACGTTCGGCTCCCGAAGCACCCACGCTAGTGCGAACTGCGCCAAAGTCAGATCGGCCTCTTGAGCGACTTCCTTCAAATCTTCGATGGCGCGGAGAAGGTCGAGCTTGAGAAAACCACCGATAAACTCGCCCATTTCGGGGCTTGTTGCCCGGCTACCCTCGGGCGGTCGCGTGTCTGGCGGGTATTTGCCAGTCAGGACCCCCTGCGCCAATGGCGACCACGTAATCTGCGAAATGCCGTTGGCTGCGCACAGGGGCATGACTTCATGCTCGGGATCGCGGTGGAGAAGGGAATATTGCGGCTGGCTGGAGACAAATTTCTCGACGCTTTTGATGCTAAGCGAAGCGTGGATTTGTTCTACCGACCATTCGGAAAATCCAATATAGCGAACCTTTCCAGCCCGCACGATTTCGCTGAGCGCCTCCATGGTCTCCTCGAGCGGCGTCTCCTCGTCGTAGCGATGGCACTGATACAGATCGACATAGTCGGTCCGAAGGCGCTTCAGCGAGGCATCGATCTGTTTGTAGATCTGACCGCGAGATAGTCCCTTGTCCTCGTCGGACATGGGAGCAAATAGCTTCGTCCCGAGGACGTATGTGTCGCGAGGGCGGCTGGCCAGGGCCTCGCCGAGAAACTCCTCGGCGGCGCCGCGTCCATAGATATTCGCCGTATCAATAAAATTAATTCCGGCGTCGAACGCAGCGTCCAGACATTGGCGAGCCACACCGGCGTCAACGCCGACACCATAGGTCAGCCATGAGCCGAGCGAAATTTCCGAAATTCTGAGATCGCTACTTCCGAGTTGACGGTACAGAATGGCATTCACTCCTCGTTACGCGGACAACAGAGCGGGAAGACACCCGTTCCGTATCAGTTTAAACGGAGACGCATCGAGATAGACATTACCTCTCCTGGTTCCAGGATTTTCATCCCGAGTTCGGCCCATTGGCTTTCGGGAGCGTTGAGTGCCGCGTTGGCGTGGGTCACCGGTTCGGCGACAAATATCTGGCCGCTCGGAGGGGAGTAAAGCTGGAAAAACGAGGCGTCGGACGAACTCAGCACAAGATCCACGGGCCAGTCCGGATCCGAGATGCGGGCAGTTCCCCCCCAGCCGTTAAAGCCGTGGTCGAGATCCAGGCCGCACACCCCCGCGCCGGAAAGATCGAACCGCCCTTCCGCCGGTACCATCTCCGTCGGCAGCACATGCTCGTCGATTAGCCATACATTGGCCACCTCGGTTTCGATCCAGGTGGCGGGGCCACAATGGAAATAGGGGTGTTGGCCCAGCCCGCAAGGCATTGGATCGGGCGAGCGGTTCGCGCAGCTAAGCGACATTTCAAGCCCATCCGGGCGGAGCTTGAAATGCTGGTCGGCGACATATGACCACGGCCACTCGCCCGCAATGTGCTCGAACCGCAGAACGGCTTCGTCATCCCCGGCGCTCCACACCCGCCACGGCGCCAGCCAGCCCTGCCCATGTATAGGGCTCGGCTCGCCAACCATATTTTGGGCAAGTTGAATCGTCCGCCCCCGAAAAATGAAATTGCCGCCCCGAATTCGGTTGACGAAAGGGACAATCGGGAAGCTCCCGGCCGCCAATACCTCGCGAGGCAAGCCATCACACCCGCGCAAGATCGGAAACTGGTCGTCGCCAGTGCCGTAGTCGAAGCGTGCTATGCTCCCGCCGATCTGGGGACTGAGGGCCAATGACAGCGGGCCGGCGGCAAGCGTGATCAAGCCGTCTCCCCCTACCATTCGGCGAAGCTTCCGTCCTTTTGCCGCCAGATTGGATTGCGCCAGCGGTGGCGGTCGAGGTCGGCCTCGCGTACGGCGGCTTCGTTTACCGTTACCCCCAGACCCGGCTTCTGCGGAATCGGGAGATATCCGTCCGACGGGGTCAGGACTTCGGGATCGGTGATGAAAAAATACAGGTCGTGGCCGACATTGTAATGGATCCCGAGCGACATCTCCTGGATTGCGACATTCGGCGTGCAAGCCGCGAGCTGTAGGCAACTCGCCAACGCGAGCGGGCCGAGCGGGCAATGCGGGGCCACCGCAATGTCATAGGCCTCCGCCATGGCCGCGATCTTGCGACATTCGAGCAGCCCCCCGGCGTGGCTGAGGTCGGGCTGAATGATGTCGACCGCACCGCTTTCCAGAAAGGGCTTGAAATCCCATCTCGAATAAAGCCGTTCGCCAAGTGCAATCGGTGTGCTCGTCAGGGCAGCGATCTGGGCCAGTCCTTCCGGGTTTTCCGAAAGCAGGGGCTCCTCGATGAACAGTAGGCCGAGCGGCTCGAGCGCCCTCGCCAGCTGCTTCGCCATCGGGCGGCGAACGCGGCCATGGAAATCGAGCCCGACATCGTGGCCGAAGGATTGGGCCGCGGCAACCCGGGCAGTCACTTCGTCGAACATACGCGGGGTGCCGATCCAGTCCATCTCGGCCGTGGCATTCATCTTGACGGCGGTAAAGCCTTGCGCTCGTCGCGCCTTCGCCGCTTCGCTGATTTCCTCGGGGCGGTCGCCCCCGATCCACGCGTAGGCCCGCACCCGGTCGCGCAGCTGGCCGCCCAGCATTTCCCACGCCGGGAGGCCGAGCACCTTGCCTTTCAGATCCCAAAGCGCTTGTTCGAAGCCCGCCAGCGCCGACATCAGCACCGGACCGCCGCGGTAAAATCCACCGCGATAGGCAATTTGCCAGATATCCTCGATCCGCCTCGGGTCGTGGCCGATGAAGCGATCGCGAAGCACTTCGATCGCGCCGTCGACGGCTTCCGCATAGCCCTCGAGGCTTGCTTCCCCCCAGCCAACCGCACCGTCGGCGCTTTCCACCCTCACGAACAGCCAGCGGGGCGGAACGAAGAAGGATTCTATTCGGTCGATTTTCATGGCCACGAACTCGTTTAGCCCAGTTCCGGATTTGCCGGCAGCGCCGGTTCACCTTGGCCGGCAACGCCAGGGTGGTACCCCATATGCTCTTCGGGAGCGGTCTCCGCCAACGGTACTGTAAGGCAGACGCTCGAAGCCGGGAGCACCTCACGCCAGTCGCGGATGAGCTGTTTATAGGCTTCCCCGACATTCCTGATATTCCGGTTGAGATCGAATAAGCCCAGCGGATTGACGTTGCCGTTTTGCTCGCGCAGCGCCGAATCCCAGTCGATTTGGTCGGTCAGGGAGTACCAGGTGAAACCGACCGTGGGGATGCCCACGTTTCGCAGGCGAAGGACATTCGCCCATTCCTTCCACAGCCACTGCACCGCCTCCTGCCCGGTCGGGCCTTCGCGAAGGTTGGTTTCGGTGTGCATCACCGGGACCCGATAGCGATCGTAATATTGTCGGGTGATCTCGCTGTATCCGAACACTTCCCCCGCCGCCTCGGTCCGGCCGTCTGGATGAACGCGATGCTCGTTGGTCCGGTAATAGTCGGTTCCGAGGATACAGTGCTGCTTCAAGTTATGTTCGAGGAAAAAATGATATTCCTCCCGCGTCATCTCATTTTCGAGGAGAAATTCATACATGTCGCTGTCGACCCGGCGGCCATAATTGAGGTCAAGCGAGAGGAAACGGCGGGAATTCAACGCCTCTGCAGGACCGATCGCTGCCGGACTATCGGCGTGGAAATATTCCGATGACTCGCTCTGAATAAAAATCGCGTCGGGCCGGACCTTCAATATTTCGATCATTGCCACGACGTTCGCCTTGACCAGGTTCTTGAGCGCGGTCACGAAACCGACGTCACTTTTCAGCTGCTCATTCCACCAGCCGTACTTGCCCGAGAAAGTCGCGCAGATGAACATTTCGTTCACTGGAGTGTACAGCTGCACCCAAGGATAACGCTCGGCGAAAGCAATTGCATAGCGAGCGAATAATGGGGCGAAATCAGGATTCTGGAAATTGCCAATCCAGTCCGACACGCCGAAGTGGCAGAGATCGACAATCGGAGTAATTCCACGCCGCTTCAGATCCGCAAATGTGAGATCGGCGAACTCCCAGTCATATTTGTCGGCGCCGATAAAGGTACGGTGCATCGGCGGGCCAAACCGCAGGAAATTGATGCCGAGGTCCTCGACACAATCGAAATCGGTGCGCCAATGCCGATAATGTCCACAGACCTCCATTTGGTCGATCCGTGTGCGGCCCGCGCGGATGGTCGGAATGCTGTTTTCGATC
The DNA here is from genome assembly GCA_013816595.1 of Sphingomonas sp. Classification (GTDB taxonomy): domain Bacteria; phylum Pseudomonadota; class Alphaproteobacteria; order Sphingomonadales; family Sphingomonadaceae; genus Sphingomicrobium. The sequence goes on from JACDEB010000046.1 coordinate 13,763, forward strand.
CCGGTCGCGAACATGAAGTTAGTGATGCCGCAGTCTCCCGTGATCCATTCATTGTCGAAGGCCTCAGCCGTAGAACGGCACGTCCTCCAGTCCGACGCACGCCGTGTCGAGCATAAACAGACCGCCCGCACAAGGTTGGTCGGCGCGCTCGCGCTCGGTTAGTCCGATGCTCGCCGAGGTGACATAGAGCCGCGCCATGCCGTCCCCGCCGAACGCGCAACTGGTCGGCTTTTGGACCGGAAGCGCAATCCTTGCCAGGCACTCGCCCTCGGGAGAATAGCGGCGAACGCTCCAACCATCCCAGAAGGCAATCCACAAGCAATCCTCGGCATCTACTGTCATTCCGTCGGGATAGCCGTCTGCCTCGCCATAGCGCGCGAACAAGCGACGGTTCGACGCTACGCCTTGGTCATCGAGGTCGAATACGAACGTCAACTGCCGAGCCGAGTCATTGTGGTACATCTGCCGGCCGGAACGGCTGAACGCCGGCCCGTTGCTCACCCTGTAGCCGTCATCGACGCGGTGCACTGATCGATCTTGGTCGAGCCGGTAGAGCGCGCCGGATGCCTTATGCTCGCTGTCGTCCATCGTGCCTGCCCAAAATCGGCCGTCGCGGTCCAGCTTACCATCATTGAAGCGGTTGCCAGGCCGATCTGCCTCCGGATCGGCGAAGGGTTCAAAGCGACCCGCGTCGAGGTCAACGGTGGCAAAGCCGCGCTCGGTCCCGGCAATGAATCCCCCGTTCCTGCGCGGCGCGAGCGAACAGATGCTGAACGGGGTAGCCCACTCGCGCTGCGCCCCGTTTGAATCGAGGCGGAAGACCTTCAGTCCCTTGATATCGACCCAGTAAAGCGCTTGATCCCTAACGACCCAGATCGGCCCCTCGCCCAGTACGGCCGCGACGTCGGCCACGCATCTCACTTCCTGGCCGGTGTCCATACCTCGCTTTAGTCGACCCGGCCCCAAAGAAAAACTGGGCAGTGATCTCGCATTCGGATATTTTCTTGTGCAAAGCGAAGCCATGCGCTGGGAGGATGGTTTTATCGCGGTCGATTGGGGCACCTCCAATCGACGCGCCTATCGGATCGACGCGGATGGCACCTGCGCTGCCGAGTTTGAGGATTCGGGAGGAGTGCTATCGATCGAGACCCGAGACTTCCCCACCCAGGCCAACGACATTCGCAAGCGACTCGGTGACCTTCCCTTGCTGCTCGCCGGAATGGTTGGTTCGACGCGCGGCTGGGTCGAGGCGCCTTACGCGCCTTGCCCGGCCGACCTCGATGATCTCGCCGCCCGGCTGTGCTGGATCGAGTCAGGACGAACCGCAATCGTTCCCGGCCTGTCATTGAATGGGACCGGCCACTGTGACGTCATGCGAGGAGAGGAAATCCAGCTATTTGGCGCCATTGCCTCGGGCCTGATCCCGCCGACGACTCTGGTGTGCCATCCTGGAACCCACAATAAATGGGTGACGGTGGACCAGGGCAAAATCATGGGCTTTCGAACGGTGATGACCGGTGAGATGTTCAATCTCCTCCGCTCCCAGGGAATTCTGGCCGAATTCCTGTCCAGAGACGTTTCCCTTGGAGACGCGTTCCGCGAGGGTGTCCGGCGCGGGCTCCAGCGACCAGTGCTGACCGCCGACTTGTTTACGGTTCGCGCCCGGGTCCTGCTCGGCAGCCTGGCGCGCGATGATGCTTCCGCGTACACCAGCGGCCTGCTGGTCGGGCTTGATATCAGTGTCGGCCTGGAGCTCGCGCGAGGATCAAATTTCATCGTCATGGGCCGTCCGGAACTCACCCGATTATACGCCGCCGCCGCGGCGGAAGCCGGCCGCACTTGTCAGGTTGTCGACGGAGCTGACGCCTTTCTCGCGGGAGCATTGGCATTGGGAAGCAAACTGACATGACCGCCGAGCATCTGTTCAAATCCGCATTCACTAGGTGCCCGCTGATCGCAATCCTTCGCGGCGTAACGCCCGACGAGTGCGAGGCGATCGCCGACGCATTGTACGAAGGGGGCATCCGGATAATCGAGGTCCCGCTCAACTCTCCCGATCCGCTGGACAGCATCAAGCGCCTGAGCAA
>JACDEB010000106.1 GCA_013816595.1 Sphingomonas sp.
AACGCATCGAGGCCGCGCGCGCGAATGGCCAGCGGATCTCCACCGATATGTACACCTATACGGCTGGAGCGACCGGCCTTGACGCGTCTATGCCGCTATGGGTCCAGGACGGCGGGCTCGAAGCGTGGATCAAGCGGCTGAAGGATCCTGCCACCCGCGCTCGCGTCGCGGCCGAGATGAAGGCTCGGGGGAAGGATTGGGAAAATCTCTACCTCGGCGCGGGGCCGGACAAAATGCTGCTCGTCGCGTTTAAGAACGACAAGCTGAAACCCTTGACCGGCAAGACTCTGGCCGATGTTGCCAGGGTGCGCGGCAAATCGCCGGAGGAAACCGCGATGGACCTTGTGATCGAGGATGGATCGCGGGTCGGAACGGTCTATTTCCTGATGTCCGAGGATAACGTCCGCCGCCAGGTCACGCTGCCGTGGATGAGTTTCGGCTCGGACGCGGAAAGCGCGGCGCCGGAAGGCGTGTTCCTGAAATCCTCCACCCACCCGCGGGCCTACGGCAATTTCGCGCGGCTGCTAGGGCGCTATGTTCGCGATGAGAAGATCATTTCGCTCCCAGAGGCAATCCGGCGCCTGACCTCGCTTCCCGCCGGCAACCTCGGGATCTCACATCGCGGGATGCTCAAGCCCGGCTATTTTGCCGACCTCGCTCTATTTGACCCAAACGCGATTCAGGATCGCGCCACTTTCGATAAGCCCCAGGTCTATTCGGTCGGAATGCGGCACGTGTTCGTTAACGGTACGCAAGTCCTGCGCGATGGCGACCATACCGGCGCAACGCCCGGCCGCGTCGTGCGCGGACCCGGTTGGAAAAATTGCGGGTAGCGATCTAACTGAATGTGGCGACGCTCACGAATGTCCGCTTTGAGTCCTTAACGCACGTTGGCCGGACTAGCCACGGTACCGCAGCGCCAAGGCTCCATCTGGTGGTAAGTAACTAAAGTAAATCATTGAGAAAAATATGGTGGACGCACTAGGGCTCGAACCTAGGACCCGCTGATTAAGAGCCCCGTCCGGCGAAATGGTCATACCCGATGTCCGTGTGAATGACGTTTGGGGCGCCGCTTTTGACTCATTGCGGACACTAGGGCCATGGCCGAATCAAGCCTTTTAGCGAATTTCATTTTGTCCTTGAAAGCAGACGCTTTGATGGATGAACAGGATCGCTCAGGCCCTAACGGCAGCGAAGCCATTGCGCACTAGGAAGGTCGTAGCCGATTCAGCGGACTCCCAGGAGGACCGACGACCACGCTTGTCGCGACCATCGGTGCCTTATGACGGAACCGTGAGCCAACTACATTCTGGCGGGCATGTCCGGATCGTTAGCGCGCCGGGGCGGTGTGAACTGCAACCGTTGCATATACGGATCCATGCGGCCTGTTTTCTTGAAGATGCTTATCGCGCGTGCATAATAAGCGCGAGCCAAAGGAACACTCTTGCGGCGGGTGACGACATCATTGGCAAGGTTGATGGCCAGAAAGTTGGCCGCTTCCTTGTCGCAACGGGCGGCAAGATGACCTTGCGTGCGATCGGCCGTGACGCTGCCGTCATAAGCCGCCAGATCGTCGAACATTGCGGCCGGCACCCGATAATCGATGGCCTGCGTCATCACGTCGGGGTGCGGCGCCGGGAAGCGGTGCGGGGTCTCGTAATTCGAGATCATGGTGTATTTCCATGGCCCGTTATTGCGCCATTTGAGCATCGTCGCGGTAACTTCCTGCGGCGGGCCATATTTCTTCATCATGTCGGCGGCTGCCATTTGCGCGCTCTTTGGCCAGTTCGCCAACATGGCGCGCATCTCGCTCTCGCTCATTCGCGCCGTCGGGCTGTGCGCAGATGCGGGAACCATAGTGAGCGCTGCGAGGCCGATCGCCGCCGCGAGCCGCACTCGCGTCGCTTGGTTCAATAAGGTCATCTTGCTCTCCTCAAAGTAGGAAAGCGTTTGCCCGCGCCTTCGACAATAGAACGGTCGAGTATGCGAAAGGATGCGCGACGTGAATGCGTCGGGGTGGCCGTCCTTTATGCCGGGAGAAACGCGAAAGATTGACTAGCCGTCACGATCGGTTCCAAAGCTCGGCTCCGGATGAAGTCAAGCAAGCGGAGGTGAGCGATGAATTCAGTGACGATGTTGCAGACCGCCTCTATCCTACTGATGCTCACCGCCGCCGGGGGCCTCTTGATGGCCTTCCGACGCATCGCCCAGAACGCCAATCCGCCATCATGGCTGGCGATGGCGCATGGCTTCCTTGCGGCCTCGGGGTTGACCCTTCTGGCCTATGCCGGTCTAACCGACCGCGTTGAAGGCGGCGCGATGCTCGGTCTTATTCTATTGACTGTCGCAGCGGCCGGAGGCGTAGTTATGAACCTCGGCTACCACCTCGCCGGAAAGCTTCTCCCGTTGTGGCTGCTCTACCTCCACATCGCGCTTGCGGCAGCCGGAACGTTGCTCGTCGCTTGGGGCGCTTGGGCAATCTGAACGGTCCGTATTGCATGGGCGAGGCGAACTGGATCCCCCATTCGTTCTGGTCTCCCCTTGGGCCGCATGTCGAATGTCCGTTTTCCACCCAAAGCGGACATTGGTTCGTGTCGAAAAGTCACGGTTAAAATTCTGGTACCTCAGTGGTACCCCGCGCAGGATTATTCCTACCGGTCTAGCTAAGTCATTGAAAAATGGTGGACGCACTAGGGCTCGAACCTAGGACCCGCTGATTAAGAGAAATCTATTGTGGGATTTATGGGATGTCTATGGACGAAAAAACCTTGCAAATTCGCTATTCCTAGTCCAACAATGTCCGAGGGTATTTCGGCGAAGCGTTACCTTAGGTAACATAGTCCGGAGCCGCTGAAAGGGCATCAGATGGTCGGTGCGATTGGGCTGACTGACGCGAAGATTAAGGGACTCAAAGCGCCGGCGCGCGGCCAAGCCGAATATCCGGACGCCAAGGTGCCGGGACTGCGCATTCGGGTTGGATCGAGCGGCACAAAGACGTTCATCGTTCGCAAGCGCGTCGGCGGTAGAGTTCGCAATCTGACGCTCGAGCGCTATCACGAACGTCGATTCACGCTGGCCGATGCGCGCAAACGGGCACGTGCGTTG
>JACDEB010000047.1 GCA_013816595.1 Sphingomonas sp.
GCGCTTGGCCTGGTTGGCGCGGGCCTTGTCGATGACCACCAGTTCCCTGGTCGCGATCGCCTGGCTGATGACCCCGGCCTGGCGATCGTAGCAGGCAAGCCGCTTCGCCGAATCACCGACACCGCGGCAATCGAGCAGTTGCTGGACCGATGCCGGCATCCCGGTCTTTGGCGCCGGACGTGCCGCCGCGGCGCCCGCGAATCCAATCACCAGGGCCGTCGCCAGCACAGCATATTTATAGGTCATCATGATGCTCCCTCGCCCTTACTATTCCGCATGCGAGCGGAGGATGGAAGCCCCCACTCTCGCTGTTGCAAAATTGATACAGCACGGAGACAACTTCTTGCAATGGTGGCGCAAAGCGTTGCCAGCGCTTCAACCTCTAACCTATCACGAGGTGCAGTTCGATGAAGTTGCATTCGTCGATCCACGACAGGCTGTGCCGAGGTACAGCTAGTGAAGGGGAATATTTTTATGATGCTCGATTTTCGCCAGCGCCTGCTCACGACCACACTTCTGGTCGGCGCAAGCTTGATCGCCACGCCTGCTTTCGCGCAGGCTACTGCCACTCCGCCCGAGTGCCCGCCGGGCACCGTTCCCGGTGTCGCTGGCGCTTGCAACCCAGCCGATACGGCCCAGGGTTCAGGTACGCAGCCGGAAACCACCACTCCGGTTGAAGGAACGACGACCGTTCCCTCGACGTCGGCAACGGGCGAGCCCGTCCAGTCCGCTGGCGACATTGTCATCACCGGTTCGCGTATTCCGCAGCCGAACCTGACCTCGGCCAGTCCGATCACGGTCCTGACGAGCCAGGAAATCAAGCTCCAGGGCACCAGCCGCACGGAAGACTTGATCAACTCGCTGCCGCAGTCGTTCGCGGCGCAGGGTTCGAACATCTCCAACGGTTCTTCGGGTACGGCGCAGGTCAACCTTCGCGGTCTCGGCGCTGGCCGCAGCCTCGTGCTGGTCAACGGTCGGCGCCTGCAGCCGGGCGATACCGGCAGCCCGGTTCCCGATCTTAACTTCATCCCGACCCAGCTGGTCAAGCGCGTCGACGTCCTCACGGGCGGCGCTTCGTCGGTCTATGGTGCGGATGCGGTCGGCGGCGTCGTCAACTTCATCATGGACAACACCTTCACCGGCATTCGTATCGACGCGCAGGCGAGCGTGTTCCAGCATCATAATGACGGCAATGAAGGCGTTCTAGCCGCCAATGCGGCGCGCGGCTATCTGCCGCCGAAGGGCCTGAGCACCAACGGCGGAGCGGCCGATATCGCCGCCGTCTTGGGCGCCTCGCTCGACGATGGCCGCGGTCACGTCCAGGCTTATGCGACCTATCGTCGCCAGCGTCCGGTTCTTCAGTCGACCCGCGATTATTCGTTCTGCGCATTGCAGGGGCTTCGCGAGCCGCGTGCGGACCTTCTCGGCCGCAACTTCAACTGCGGTGGTTCGGCGACCAACCAGAACGGTACGTTCTTCACCGCCACCGGCACGTTCGAAATTGGCAACGGCAACCAGCTCGTCCCGGGTTTCACGCCGTTCAACTTCGCGCCGTACAACTATTTCCAGCGCCCGGACGAACGCTACACCTTTGGCGCCTTCGCCGATTATGAAATCAGCTCGGGCTTCAAGCCGTATCTCGAAGCGATGTTCATGGACGATCGCACCGACGCGCAAATCGCTCCGTCGGGCACCTTCTTCAACACGACGGGCGTCAATTGCGACAACCCGTTGCTGTCGGCTCAACAGTTCGATGTGCTGTGTAATCCGGCCAACAACGCGGTGTTTACCAACGGCCAGGGCGTCCTGACCGGTTTCGCCTACATCGGTCGTCGTAACGTCGAGGGCGGTGGACGCGACGACGATATCCAGCACACGGCCTACCGCATCGTCGGGGGCATGCGTGGCGACATCACCCGCGGAATTTCCTATGACGGCTACTACCAATATGGCCGGACGCTTCGTAACGAGACCTATCTCAACGACTTCTCGATCACCCGCTTCCAGCGCGCGCTGGACGTCGTTTCAATTGATGCCAATGGCAATATCGTAGCCCCCAACGCTCCAGGGTCGACGATTGTGTGTCGCTCGGTGGCCACCGGTCTCGATCCCAATTGCGTGCCCTACAACATCTTCACCCAGGGCGCCGTAACCCAGGCAGCGCTTAACTACATCCAGACCCCAGGCCTGACGCGCGGCAAGGTCGACGAAGCCATTGCCCACGTCGATTTCACGCTCAGCGGCGCGGACTATGGAATGAAGACTCCGTGGGCGGAAAGCGGCATCGGCGTTAACGTCGGCGCCGAGTATCGTAAGCAGTCGCTGGACCTCAAGGTCGACACGGCATTCTCGTCGGGTGATCTGTCGGGCCAGGGCGGTCCGACCCTGCCGGTTGCCGGCAAGTTCGACGTCCGCGAAGTGTTCGCCGAAGTCCAGGTTCCGCTGGTCGAGCATAATTTCATCGACCTGCTTCAGATCAGTGCCGGTTACCGTTATTCGGATTACAAGACCGAAGGCATTGATCCGTTCACCCAGATCAACACGAAGAACTCCTTCAAAACCAAGACCTACAAGCTCGCCGGCGAATTCGCGCCGATCAAGGACATCAAGTTCCGCGCCGCCTACAACCGGGCCGTTCGTGCACCGAACATCATCGAATTGTTCGCCCCGACCGGTCTCGCTTTGACAGGTACAGTCGACCCCTGCGCCGGCGCCACGCCTAGCTTCACCTTGGCGCAGTGCCAGCTGACCGGTGTGACTGCTGCACAATATGGCAATGTTCGTGCGAATGCGGCCAACCAGTATAATGGTGTGCTTGGCGGGGGCTCGCTGCTTCAACCGGAAAAGGCGGATACGCTGACCGCCGGCGTGGTCATCCAGCCGCGCTTCATTCCGGGCCTGGCGATCACCGCCGATTACTTCAACATCAAGATCAAGAACTTGATTGGTGCGCCGAGCTTCTCCGGCATCCTCAATCAGTGCGTCGGCGTCGGCGGTGCGCCTGATCCGGCGGCTTGCGCCTTGATCTTCCGCTCGCCGACGGGTTCGTTGTCGACCGGTAACGGGTTCATTCTGCAGACCAACCAGAACTTTCCAGGCTTGGGTCTGCAAACCAAGGGCTTCGACTTTAGCGGCAGTTACTCGCGTCGCATCGGTGGCTTGGGCACGCTCAACGCCAGCTACGTCGGAACTTTGCTGAAAAAGCTCGGCGATCAGACAGCCTCGGGCAATTTCGTAGGCCGGTTTGCGGGTGGTACTCCAGCTCCGAGATACCGCCACAAGGCGCGCATCGGTTTCGCGCTTCCGAACGGCATCGGCCTGTCGGCGCAATGGCGTTACTTCAGCCGCGTTTACTGCGATCAAGCCAATGATTTTGGTTGCACGCAGAAATCTGGCGGCGTGACCTACATTCGTCCGGGTAACTCGGCGCTCAATGCTCAGAGCTATTTCGATCTGGCCATGACCGCCAAGATCACGAACAAGTTCAATCTGCGCTTCGGTGCACAGAATATCTTTGATCGTGATCCGCCGGTTGCCGGTGGTGAAGTGATCCCGGCCGGCTTCGGCAACGGCAACACCTATCCGCAGGTGTATGACGCGCTGGGTCGCTACATGTTCGCTGGTGTAACCGTCGACTTCTAAGTCTTCGATCCACTCAGGGGGAAGTTGGCGGGTCTCGAAAGAGGCCCGCCATTTTCTTTTGGGGGAAGCGCGCTAAGCATGGTTCGTGGCCAATCACTTGCTTTCAATCCGATGAGCGCGACTGGCGAGGTAGACTTCGCCCAAGCGATGGCGATCCTGAGCGGGCGCGCGAGCGCCGCGGAGGCGGTCCAGGCCGAGGCTTTGCTGATTCGCGCAATCAGCCAAAGGCATGCCTCCGCCGCGAACCGGCTCGCGCTGGTCCGGGCGTTGGGAGTGACATCGCCGCCGGATTGGGAGGGCGCGCTCGATGCGCTTGCCAGCGGCGCCGAATATGGCGACCGCCAGTGCCGTGACCAGCTTCAATTGCTCGCGGCTCCTGACCAAACCCCGGTGCCTGATGATCAGGACTGGACGGCATTGCGGGCACAGGTCGATCTGGCCGAGCGACTCGCCGCTCCGGCGGCGGCGCGAATTTCAGAGAGCCCTTATCTTCGCGCTCATGCCGGTATCATCAGCAAAGCCGAATGCGCCTGGCTAATCGAAGCGGCCTTGCCGCGGCTGTCGGCGGTGATGGTGTTCGACCAGCGCGGCGGCTCGCAGGCCCGGCATTTCGACCGTGACAATAGCGCGATTTGCTATCAGATCGCCGAACTCGACTTCCTTGCGGAGGTCGTCCGCGCCCGGATCAGCGGCGCGACCCGGGTTCCGGTGCCGTTTTTCGAGCCGCCCCAGATCCTGCGCTACCAGCCGGGCCAGCGATTCAAGCTCCACGCCGATTATTTCGATCCTGCGATTGATGGCTATCGCGACGAGATCGCTGCGCGGGGACAGCGGGTGGGCACCTTCCTGATCTATCTCAACGACGATTATGTCGCTGGAGAAACCGAATTCCCCGAAGCTGGGATCAAGTGGCGGGGCAAGGCCGGTGACGGATTGTTCTTCGCCAATGTCGATCGCGCCGGACAGCCCGACCGCCGGGCAGTCCACGCCGGCCTGCCGCCAAACGGGGGCGACAAATGGATTTTCTCGCAATGGATCCGCGATCGGGTGCCGGCATGACCAATGCCCGCGACCTCGAATTCAGGGCCGACGCAGCCGCTGGCGCGGGCGACATGCATGGCGCTCGCCGCTTGCTCGAACAAGCGGTCATGCTCGATGGGTCGACCGCCCAGACCTGGTCGAAGCTGTCGGCGATGCGCAAGGCGGCCGGCGACGTCGCGGGGTCGCTCGACGCGGTCGATCGCGCGCTGGCGCTGGCGCCACTCGATTTCACGACGTTGCTGTCGCGCGCGTTCCTGCTCGAGGCGCTCGACGATCCGCAATCGGCGTTGGCGTTCGGTCATGCCCTTGCCCAATTGCCGGACCGACAGGACCTGCCGCCGCAGATGCAGCAACCGGTCGCGCATGCGCGCGAACGCTGGGGCAAGCTCCAGGCGGCAACCGAGCGTCATCTCGAATCGGCGATCCCGGCGTCGGTCGCCGGAGCCGATCGCGAACGCGCTTTGCGCTTCGTCTCGAACCGCTCGCGGCGGACGCGCCATTATCATCAGGACCCGAGCGATTTTCAGTATCCCGGATTGCCCGAGCGGGAGATCCATGATCGCTCCGACTTTCCCGAACTGGCGGCGCTCGAAGCCGCGACCGACGCCATCCGCGCCGAGTTCGACGCCCTGGTCGCCGCCAATGCCGCGCAAATGGTGCCGTATATTCAATATCCCGAGCGCGTCCCGCTGCGGCAATGGAAGGAACTCAACCGCAACCGCGATTGGACCGCGATCCACCTCATCCAGAACGGCAAGCGGATCGACGCCAACGCGCTTCACTGCCCGACCACCATGGCGGCAATCGAGCGGCTTCCGCAGCCCAAAATCCGCGGCGCATCGCCCAATGCGATGTTCTCGCTGCTTGCGCCGAACACCCGCATTCCCCCGCATAGCGGGGTCGCCAATGTGCGCCTGGTTTGCCACCTGCCGCTGATCGTTCCGCCGGACTGCGGCTTCCGAGTCGGAGCGACCGAACGCGAGTGGAAAGTCGGCGAAGCGTTCGTGTTCGACGACACGATCGAGCATATGGCGTGGAACGACAGCGACAAATTGCGGGTCGTCCTGATCGTGGATCTGTGGGCGCCGTCCTTGAGCCCTGCCGAACGATCGGCGATTACCGCCATCATCGAGGCCAGCGACGTCGGTTTCGGAAGCGGCTGAGCAAGGCTAGAGACGCGCAATGTCGGATCATCAAATCAAAATCGGCCGGGCGTCCGGCGACGACCTCTTCCGCCGTTCCACCGAGGCATGGGAGAAGGGGGAGGCAGCGGCTCTGCTTCCGGATATCGAGCGCGCGCTGGAGGATTCCACCGATTACCGCTTATGGCATATCCACGGCCTGATCCGGCGCGGGCTCGATCAGCGCGAGCTTGCGATTCCATCGTTGCAACGCGCGGTCGACCTCAACCCGAGCGCTGCCAATCCGGCCCGAGCGCTGGCCCGCACCAAATATGAGGCCGGGCTCGATTCGCTCGATGATTTCGGGCGGGCGCTGCAACTGTCGCCCGGCGATCCGGAGGTGGTCAAGGAACTGGCCATGGCCCTGGTCGCCAATGGAGAAGTCGTAACCGCGATCGCCGGACTGGAGAAAATCCTCGGCCGGACGCCGACTTGGAGCGATGGCCAGGTGATGCTTTCCCAGCTCCGTTGGATGGAAGGCGAGCGCGAGACCTTTACCCGCGGCTTCGACGAAGCGCGCCGCGCCTTTCCCCAGGCGCTCGATCTGTGGCGCGAACAGAATAATTCGCTCGTCCACGCCGAACAATGGGACAAGGCGCTGGCGGTCATCGCCGAGAGCCGCGCCATTTTTGGCGAGCAGGAGATGTTCAGCGTCAATGAAGCGGTGATCCACGCCGAAATGGGCAATATCGACCACGCCGACCGCTTGCTCGAGCCGTTCGCGCAGTGGGAAGATCCGGCGTTCCAGACCCGCCGCGTTCGCCATTTCCTTCGCGCCGGTCGTCCCGCTGAGGCCGCCGCGGCGATCGAGCCGTGGATTGCGACGCCCGACGCGGTGATGTTCTGGCCTTATGCCTCGATCGCCTGGCGCCAGTGCGACCAGGAACGCTGGCAGTGGCTCGAAGGCGATCCCAGATTCTATGGCGAGTTCGACATGGCCGACGAGCTTCCGCCGCTCGATGAGCTGGCGGCGTTCCTGCGCTCGCTCCACACGCTCTCGGGCCAGCCGCTCGAACAATCGCTTCGCGGCGGGACCCAGACCGACGGCGATATTTTCATGCGGATCGACCCGATCATGATCAAATTGCGCGAAGCGATCCGGTCGAAAGTGGCGGCGCATGTCGCGCATTTGCCGCCGGCGGATACTGCGCATCCTCTACTCGGACCGGCGCGCGACCGGATCGGCTTTGCCGGTGCCTGGTCGGTCAGGCTTCGCGATGCCGGCTTTCATTCGAACCACGTCCACCCTTTGGGCTGGTTCAGCTCGGCGCTGTATATCGCTTTGCCGCAAGACATGGGCGCGGGCGAGGCGGGCTACCTCGTGCTTGGCGACCCCAAATCGACCTGTTTCGACATCGAATTGGCGCCCTTCCGAACGGTCGAGCCGAAGCCCGGCCGACTGGCATTATTTCCATCCTATGTGTGGCACGGCACTCGGCCGTTCGGCGCGGGCGAGCGTTTGTCCGTCGCCTTCGACGTCGCGCGAAACCCACCGGCATGAGTTTACGAATCGCGAACACTCGGTTAAACCAAGCCTTTACGGCGGAGGATTCGACGATGTTTAAATATGTTGCTTTGCTCCTCCTTGCTGTCCCGGCAGCGGCCGTTGCGCAAACCTCCGCGGCCGCGCCACAGGCGCCGGTCGAAGCGAAGAAGAACCCGCTCGACAAAGTAATTTGCAGGACCGAAGATACGGTCGGCACGAGGCTCGGAGCGCACAAGGTCTGCGCCACCCTGCGCGAATGGAAAGACCAGGAAGAAGAGAACCGCCAAGCGCTCGAGAAAATTCAGCAGGGCCAAGGCGTCACACCCAGCGGGTGATCGGATTCAATTGCGGATCGCGCGCTCATCAGTAGCCGGCGATAATTTTCCTAATCGCTTCTAGATGGTGCGCATAATTGCGCCAGCGCCCCGATGAGCGCGTGTATAAGGACTCGCGGACCTGCCACACGCTGGCCGTTTTGACGGTCCCGGCGCGCGCCTGGAAATCGAGTACCGCCGGGGTCCAGTCGATGCCGCAGAATTCGAACAGCCGCCGGGTTTTCGTCTCGGGATTGCGCACCAGAGCGTCGTAATCGACCGTCAGAATATCGTGGCCGTAGAGGCTTAGCCAATGGTCCATCAGCCGCCGGTACTCGCCGTGCCAATGGGCTGCATCGTCAAGGTCGAGCGCATAGGCCATGCCCGGATCGAGATGGAGGAAATAGAGCGACAATATGTTGTCGAGCGGATTGCGGCGGGTGTGGATGATGCGGGCGCTCGGAAACAGTCGCTTGATCAGGCCAAGGTGGAGGAAATTGTCGGGCCGCTTGTCGGTCACTATTCGCTCATCGCCCGGCTGCTCCGGAAGCGCCGCGAGGTAGGACTGCCGCCACTCGGCCACAGCCGCGTCGCTCCACGTGGACGCGCCTTGCGGATATTCGGCGATCGCCCTTGCGAGCGCCGGGATCAGGTCGAGTTCGCCGGCTGCGGCTACTCGTCCGCTCGCTCCCAGGATGCGCTCGACCAGCGTCGATCCGGATCGAAACAGCCCGCAGATGAACAGCGGCGCACTCTTCGGCATTCGCGCCGGTGGGGGCGCCGCGGGGAAAGCGGCGATCAGCCGGTCGATCAATTGCTCGGCCTGACCGCGATCGTATATCGCGGCTTTCCCGCCGGCTTCGCGGCTCGCGCGATTGGCGGCGGCATAAGCCGCAAAAGCGTCATCATATTCGCCCGCGGCATCGAGCAACCCGCCAAGCGCAAAGCCGAGATCCGCTTTGGCCGCGCCATCGATGCCAGGAACAGCGATCGCCCCGACGAGGCGATCGGCGAGACCGCGATCGAGCGGTTGCGCGTGCGACACACCGGCCAGCCGGGCCAGCGCAAGGGCATTGCCGGGATCATGGTCGAGCGCCGCGCGATAAGAAGCTTGCGCCTCCTCGCGCCGCCCCTGATCCTCATGCAGATTGCCGAGATTGAGCAGCGCCGGGACGTAATCGGGACGAAGCTTAAGCGCTTGGTCGAGCTCGATCAGCGCTTCGTCCGGGCGGTGGAGGAAGTCGCCCAAGATAACGGCCCGGTTGAGCCGCACTTCTTCCGCCCCGCCGACGCCATATTCCAGCGCTTGGACATAGGATTCCAGAGCGTCGTCGAACTGGCGCACCTGCTTTTGCAACCACGCCAGATATACCAGCTATCGGGCAAATCGCGCTTGATCGCGAGGAGCTGCGAATACGCCGCGATCGCTTGCTCGATACGCCCTTCACGCCGCAGCCGGGCGGCCTCTGCAAGCAATATCTTCCAGCGAGTATCGGTCACCCTCACGGTCTAGGCGGACGCCGCCCGTTGCGCCAAGCCTTTACTTCGGCGCTCGTCCGGGGAGACCGGAAATCAACACCAGCGCCCCCTTTTTCTCCTCGACCCGAACGGTCGCGCCGTCGCCGATCTCGCCGGCGAGGATTTTGTCGGCGAGCGGGTCCTGAAGATATTTCTGGACCGCGCGCTTCAATGGCCGCGCGCCATAGACGGGGTCGAAGCCGGTGCGCCCGAGCCAGTCGCGCGCGCCATCGGTCAGATCGAGTGTGATCTTGCGCTCGTCGAGCAATTTCTGAAGCCGTTTGACCTGGATGTCGACGATGGGCCCCATGTGGCTCGTCGACAAACGATGGAACAGGATGACCTCGTCGAGCCGATTGAGGAATTCGGGGCGAAAATGGCCGCGAACGACCTCCATCACCTCATGCTCGACTTTTTCCGCTGGTTCGTCCTCGCCCAGCTGCGCCAAATACTGGCTGCCGAGGTTCGAGGTCAGGATGATCAAGGTGTTGGTGAAATCGACGGTCCGGCCCTGGCCATCGGTGAGGCGGCCGTCGTCGAGCACTTGGAGGAGGATGTTGAAGACGTCGCCATGCGCCTTTTCGACCTCGTCGAACAGCACCACCTGATAGGGGCGGCGGCGGACGGCCTCGGTCAGCACCCCGCCTTCGTCATAACCGACATAGCCCGGCGGAGCGCCGATCAGCCGCGCCACCGCATGCTTTTCCATATATTCGGACATGTCGATGCGGACCATCGCGGTCGGATCGTCGAACAGGAAGTTGGCGAGCGCCTTGGTCAGCTCGGTCTTGCCGACCCCGGTTGGCCCAAGAAACAGGAATGATCCCAGTGGCCGGTTGGGGTCTTGAAGGCCGGCACGGGCGCGGCGCACCGCCGCGCTGACCGCCTTGACCGCGTCCGCCTGGCCGATCACCTGGGCGCCGATCGCCTGCTCCATGCCGAGCAATTTGGCGCGCTCGCCCTCGAGCATCCGTTCGACCGGAACCCCGGTCCAGCGGCTGACCACCCCAGCGATGTCCTGGTCGGTGACTTCTTCGCGGAGCATCGCGCCATGGACCGCGGCTTCGGCCTCGCCGAGCTGTTTTTCGAGCTCGGGGATGCGCCCGTATTGAAGCTCGCCGGCCTTGGCCAAATCGCCCGCGCGCTGCGCCTGTTCAAGCTCGAGCCGGGCGCCGTCGAGCTGCTCCTTGAGTTTGGCCTCGGCGCTGATCTTGTCTTTCTCCGCCTGCCAGCGCGTGGTCAGTTCGGCCGATTGCTGCTCAAGATTGGCAAGCTCGCTTTCGATCTTGCCAAGGCGGTCTTTGGACGCCCTGTCGCTTTCCTTTTTCAGCGCCTCGCGCTCGATTTTTAGCTGCATGATTCGCCGGTCGAGATCCTCGATTTCCTCGGGTTTGCTCTCGACTTCCATCCGAATCCGGCTCGCCGCCTCGTCCATCAGATCGATTGCCTTGTCGGGCAGGAACCGGTCGGAGATGTAGCGGTTGGAGAGCGTTGCGGCGGCGACGATCGCGCCGTCGGTGATCCTGACCCCGTGGTGAAGTTCATATTTCTCCTTGAGCCCGCGGAGGATCGAGATTGTGTCCTCGACCGTCGGCTCGCCGATGAAAACCGGCTGGAAGCGTCGTTCGAGCGCTGCGTCTTTCTCGACATATTTGCGATATTCATCGAGCGTCGTCGCGCCGATGCAGTGCAATTCGCCGCGCGCCAGCGCCGGCTTGAGCAAATTGCCGGCATCCATCGCACCGTCGCCTTTGCCGGCCCCGACCAGAGTGTGCATTTCGTCGATGAACAGGATGATCTCGCCCGCGGCCTGCTTGACCTCGTCGAGCACGCCTTTCAGCCGTTCCTCGAAATCGCCGCGATATTTGGCGCCAGCGATCATCGCCCCCATGTCGAGGCTGAGCAGCCGGCGGTCCTTGATCCCGTCGGGGACGTCGCCATTGGCGATGCGCAGTGCGAGGCCCTCGGCGATGGCGGTCTTGCCGACTCCGGGCTCGCCGATCAGCACGGGATTGTTCTTGGTCCGGCGGGCGAGCACCTGAATGGTCCGGCGGATTTCCTCGTCGCGGCCGATGACCGGGTCCAATTTGCCGTCGCGCGCCGCCTGGGTCAGGTCGCGGGAATATTTCTTGAGCGCTTCGTAGCGGTCCTCTGACCCCAAAGTGTCGGCGGTGCGCCCGCCGCGCAGCCGCTCGATCGCTGAATTGAGATTCTGCGGAGTGAGGCCTGCCTTTTCCAGCGCCGCGCCGATATCGCTGCCCTTAGCCAGCGCCATTGCGAGCAGGATCCGCTCGACCGTGACGTATGAATCGCCAGCCTTCTTGGCGATTTCGCCAGCCTGGTCGAGGATCCGCATCGTATCGCCGTCGAGTCCCGGCGCCGAAGTCGCTCCGCTCCCGGTCACCGACGGGATTTTCGCGACCATAATATCGGCTTCGCGCTTGGCCGCTTTACCGTCGCCGCCAGCGGCATTGATCAGCCCGGCGGCCATTCCCTGTTCGTCGTCGAGCAGTGCCTTGAGCAAATGCGCGGGCGCTATCCGTTGCTGGTGTTCGCGCACCGCGATGGTTTGCGCCGCCTGGAGGAAGCCGCGCGCCCGGTCGGTCAGTTTTTCTAAATCCACCGTTGAAGTCCCCTGATTGCTCGCCGCCGATATATTGTTGCATTATGGCAACACAAGGGGCAGCGGGCCCGCGACAATGGCTTAATCGTCATGCTCGTTTGGCCGCGCCGCCTCACGCCGCTCCAGCGCAATCGCGCATTGGTCGCCCCCTTCCTCCGCGCTGACACCCCAATTGCGATATTTCCACACGTCGATGTGAAAGCGGATGCCGACATAGAAACCGAGCCCGGCGCCATAGCGCAGGCCCGAGCGCGCGTGGACGGTGCACAAGCGGCTCATCAGCTCGCGCCGGTCGAATGGGAAGCGCGGGACCAGATCGACCCCGTAATTGAGCTGGTGAGCGCTGCGTGGGCTGCCCTTGGCGCATTGGTTGAGCATCGGGTTGCGATAGACCGACACCGCCTCGACCTCCCCGACCGCCGGTTTCACCTCGCTTTGGACGTAGCGCAGCGTGTTGACGATGTTGGGCCACAGCTCGGGCGGCGGCACTTCGAATGGCGCCTGGGCGCACTTCGCCCAGTCGCTCGCGGTTCGCGCCAATTGCCAGACGGGCACGACATCGCCGACCCCGGCTTGCCGCAAATAGGTCGCATAAACGCCGAGCGCGGCCGAATGCGCCGGGTCGGCTGCAACCCATATGCGGTAACCCGCGAGGTCCTGTCCGGCGACGACATAAGGGTCGGCGGTGCTTGGGTAAGCTTGGGCCGCGCTGGCCGTCGGCAGCCATGCAAGCACCTGGGCAAGCACCAAAGCGAGGATCGAGAGGCAGCGCATGTCCCCATCAAACCCGTCCCCTTATTGAAATGCAACGGACCATTGAAATGCATCGGCGGCCATCGCATCTTCGGGTCATGGCCCAACCGATCGAACTCGACCTCCCCCACAGCCTCGGCAAGCAAGAGGCGCGGCGGCGCATCGCCGACAACATCCACCGCTTGTCTGACCACATTCCGGGCGGCGCGACGGTCCAGTCGGGCTGGACCGGCGACCGTCTCGACCTCGGCATCGGGGCGATGGGCGAGCAGGTCCAATGCTCGCTCGACGTTCAGGAGCATAAGGTTCACCTCAAGCTCGCTCTGCCCGGCATGCTCGGAATGTTCTCGGGCGCCATCGCCGGCGTGCTCAAGAGCCAAGGCGGCCTGTTGCTTGAGGATCGCAGCAAAAGCTGACGCGCATTTGCGCATTTCGTCATTGCGAGGAGCGCAGCGACGAAGCAATCTAGGCACTGGATTGCTTCACTGCGCTCGCAACGTCGCGTGCCGCTGATGCGGGGAGGTTAAAATGCGGCATTTCGCGGTGGTCGGGTCGGGTCCGGCGGGCTTCTATACCGCCGAGGCTCTGGCCAAGGCCTATGAGGACCAGGCGCGGATCGACATCATCGACCGCTATTCGGTGCCCTACGGCCTGATCCGCTTCGGAGTCGCCCCCGACCACCAGTCGTTGAAGGCCGTGGCCAAGCGCTACGACAAGGTCGCCGACGGCAGCGGGGTCGATTTTATCGGCAATGTCACGGTGGGCAGCGATGTCGCGGTCGCCGAATTGCTCGATCTGTACGACGCCGTGATCCTTGCCACCGGCGCTCCGCACGACCGCAAGCTCGGCATCCCGGGTGAGGATTTGCCCGGCGTCGTCGGCTCGGCCGAATTTGTCGGCTGGTATAACGGTCATCCCGATTTCGCCGATCTCGACCCGCCGCTCGGCGGTCAATCCGCAGCCGTCATCGGGGTTGGCAATGTCGCGCTCGACTGCGCTCGGATCCTGTCCAAGACGCGCCATGAGTTCGAAGGCTCGGATATCGTCGGGCACGCGCTCGACGCGCTTGAGAACTCGGCCATAAAAACCGTCACGATTGTCGGCCGCCGCGGCCCCCATCAGATCGCAATGACCCCCAAGGAACTGGGTGAACTGGCCCATCTCGAGGTGGCGCTGCCGGTCATCGAGCCCGCCGACTTCCCGCCGCTTGAGGCCGACGAGCCGCTCGATCCGGGCCTGCGCAAATCGGTCGGCCTGCTGCGCGGCTTCGCCGCTCTCGAGGCGTCAAAGCCCAAAAGCATCGTCTTCGATTTCTTCGCCAAGCCGGTGGCTATCGAGGGTGCCGGCAAGGCCGAGCAGATCATCGTCGAACGCACCCGGCTCGATGACAATGGCGCCGCGCTTGGCACGGGCGAAACCTATGCGGTGCCAGCGTCGCTGGTGGTCACCGCGATCGGCTATTCGACTCCGCCGATCGACGGCGTCCCCTACGACGATCGCGGCGGCAAATTCCTCAATGCTTCGGGCAAGATCGACGACCGGCTCTATTGCGTCGGCTGGGCGCGGCGCGGGCCGTCGGGAACGATCGGCACCAACCGCCCCGATGGCTATGAAGTCGCCGAACAGATCGCCGCCGCAATTCCGCCCGGTGGATCGGGCGCGCGCAAAGGCGCTGAGGGCCTGAAGGCGCTGCTCGGCGGGCGCGGCGTGATGGTGACCGATTATGAAGACTGGCGCCGGATCGAGGAAACCGAGGCCGCCAATGCCCGCCCGGGAAGCCCGCGCGAAAAGTTCGTCCGGGTCGATCATTGGCTCGGCGCGCTCGACCGCTAGGCAAATGAAGCCTTGCCGAGGGCTGCGCCTCAATCTATCTAGCCGCGGCCTTGGCTCCCGCAGCGACTGACGTCGGTTCTTGCGGGTTCCGGTCGGGGAGTAGCTCAGCCTGGTAGAGCACTGTCTTCGGGAGGCAGGGGCCGGAGGTTCGAATCCTCTCTCCCCGACCAATAAGGAATGCCGGAAAACTGCTAACCTCGGGCGGTCGTTCCACGTGAAACACACAGGGGCTGGAGGCCACTATTGAACCTCCGGCGCTGAAATGGGGCGGCGTTGAACCGCGTTGGACACTCGCCGCAGATGCGCGGGGCTGAAGGCAACGTAGTGGCGCTCGGTAGTCGCGCTGTCCTCGTGACCCATAAAGCGGGCGAGCTCGATCATGCTCACCCCGGCCTCGGCAGCCCAAACGGCCCCGGTGTGGCGCAACGTGTAGGGCGTAACGTGGATTCCAGATCGCGCCGACGCCGCCTGGAACGCCTTCTTGACCGATGCCACAGGCTTGGCGCCCCTCTCAATCACGAATGCCGATTGCCGCGCCTCCCAGGCTCGCTGGAGCGCTTGCAGCGCGTCTGCGTTCAAAGGCACCACTGGCCGGTGCTTGCGCGTCTGTCGGCGCCCACGGGGGTTCAGATCAACAGTTCCCCTTTCGAAGTCCACGCGGTCCCACGTTAGTTCGAGGATCGCGGACGGGCGAGCCATCGTCGCCAGCCCCAATTCGACATAGAGGCGGGCGTGTTCGGCACGCACCTGGCCAAACCAGTGTTCGAACTCGGCACGCGACAGGTGGCGAATCTTCCGCTCTGGCAACTCTGGACGCCAGATCGTGACGGCCTTCGGGATATGCTTATTCTCGACCGCCCAGCGAAGGGCCACCGATAGCATTCCCAACTCATAGCGAACGGTAGCTGGCGCCATGCTGCGCTGCGCGGCGTAGGACTGTGCCATTTCACGGTCGATAGCGTCAGGCTGCACGCGGTCCCAAAACGGCGACATGGCCTTCCAAGCGTCTCGCTGGCGTGAAGTGGAAGCAATGCCCTCGGCTTCCCTGTCGGAGATATAGGCGTTCACGATCCGGCCCACGGTCCAATGCTCACCTTGGCCAATCGCCCAGCGCCGACGGGCCTCTGCCTCGGCGCTAGGCCGGTCTGTCGCGTAG
>JACDEB010000048.1 GCA_013816595.1 Sphingomonas sp.
GGCCCGCCGCCAGCTTGCGCGCGTGGCCGGCGATCGCGGGCGGGTCGGCCCGGGCCGCGACCGCTGCCTGCAGGGCCTCGGCTTCGCTCACCAACTGGGCGCGCGCGGGATTGGCCGGGAGCTTCGCCAGGCGCTTGGTGACCGAGCCGGAGAATTCGGTCATTTCCTGATATTCGGCGGCGTTGACGACCCGCCCAGCAGTGACTGCACCGCGATAGTCGACCGCGATATAGTCGAGCAGCCGCCAGCTGGTCTGGACGTCGTCGGCTACGCCGGTGGCCCAGCCCGGCGTGGCCAATGTCGCCATCGCAAGGAGCAATACCAAAACTATGAATGCACGGATCGGGCGCATCAGCGAAATAAGCATGCCGCGCCATAGCATATTGCGAATGATAATCAAAAACGGTTCGCTTCATCGCGGCGGGTAGCGCAACCGCCCGACAAAGCGCGCCAGACTCGGGCGGCGATCGGCCGATCCGCGCCATTGCGCCTTCACCTTTTCGAACAGCATGACATTGTCGATCCGCCGGTCAAGAAAGGCGGCGGTTTCAGTCTGGTCGAGGCTTTGATCGTCGAGCCATACGAGCAAGGTCGAGGCATAGACCGCACCCAGAGTCATGCGCTTTGTGTAATGATTGAAGTCGGTGCTGGTATCGCCCGCCAGCCGCCACATCCGGTCGACGCTGCGCCACGAGGCACTCGCTGCAAGCGCAAGGTTTTGCGGCATCGCAAGGGTCGACAGTGCGGACCGGACCGCTTCGCGCGCCGGCATCATCAGCTGCAGCCTTTGCCACAACAGGGTGCGAATTTGGGCGCGGATCTTGAGCGTTGCAACATCATTGTCCGCCGCCCACGCCTCAAGCGCCCGATCGATCCCGTCGATATAGCAGTGGATTTTGCCCGCTGCCGACTTGGGCATCGCCAGCCGTGCCTGGGCCGGATCGATGCCGAGCCGGGCAGCGGCCGAATCGACCGCAGCCTTGGTCCAGCCGTCGAACACCGCATTGTCGCCGAGAGGAAGCGCAAGCCGATGGCGCAAGGCTTCGAGCGGGCTGGGCTGGTCCATCACCCTCAACTGGCCTCGACTTTCTTGCGGCGCAAGCCCCGTTCGGGCAGCCGGACCAGGATCAGCGCCGCAGCAATGGCGATTGCTCCGACGACATCGCCGGTGCTCAGCCGCTCATTGTAAGCGAGCCAGCCGACCACTGCCGCGACCGCCGGCTGGGTGAGCAAGGCGAGGCCCACGACCAAGGGCGGGAAATGGCCGATGGAATAGACCAGCAGTCCCTGGCCCAGGACCTGGCTCGACAGCGCAAAGATGATCAATGGAGTCCAGTTGGTAGGCCACATATTTTCGCCCAGGATGACGCTGATCAGGATCATCGGCGGGATCGCGAACAGGGTCGCGAGCAACAGCAAGGGAAGCGCCTGAAGCTTGGTCCGGGCGCGCTCGATGAAGATCAGATAGCCGCCGTAGGTGAGGCCAGCGAACACCGCCAGCAAGTCCCCGGCGAAGTGGCGCGCGCTGATCTCATAGCTTCCGCTCATCAGCAGCGCACCGCCTGAAAACGCCAGCAGCAGCGCACCCATTTGCCGCGCCGACGGGGCGCCCTTGGCAAGGATCAGTCCATAGACCGCGAACACCAGGCTGCCGGTGTTACCGAACAAAGTCGCATTGGCGAGTTTGGTCCGGAGGATGCCCGCATTCCACGCAGCCAGATCGAGTGCGTAGAACATTGCCGCGATGAGGATGGTGATGATCAAGGCGCGTTTGGGCCAGTGCGGCGACGGACCCATTGACCGCGCCAGCAGCCACAGGAACGGCAGTGCGATCACCAGCCGCCACACCCCGATCGCGACCGGTCCGACGTCGGCCAGCCGAACCAGCCACGGGCCCAGTGCGAGGACACAATTGCCGAACAGCATCGCCGCGAAGGCGAAGCGATGCGGCGGTGCTGTGTCCGCGCTCAACGCGCGAATCGGGAGCGCAGATCGAGCAAGGCGAGCGCTGCCAAAGCCGCTCCACCGCCCTTGTCGGCTTGCTTTGGGTCGGCCCTGACAATCGCCTGGGCTTCGTTCTCGACGGTCAATATGCCGTTGCCGACAGCGACTCCGTCGAGGGTCAAGGCCATGAGTCCGCGGGCGCTTTCCCCGGATACGATTTCGAAGTGATAGGTTTCGCCGCGGATGACCACGCCGAGCGCGACAAAGGCGTCGAACGCGCCGCCATCCGCGGCAAGTGCGATCGCGGCCGGAATTTCGAGCGCTCCGGGAACGGTCACGATTTCGTGGCGGTGGCCAGCGCCGTCGAGCGCGGCGCGCGCTCCGCTCAGCAACAAATCACTGAGGTGCGGATAGAAGCGCGCTTCGACGATCAGGACCTTGGCCATCGTCTAATTCCCCTGTTCGATCGGGCGCTGGTCGATAATCGCCAGGCCATAGCCGGCCAATGCGACCGGCGAATGGTGCGAATTGGTCAGCAAGACCATGTCGTGAATGCCGAGCGCGGCAAGGATCTGGGCGCCGATACCATAAGTCCGCTCGGCGCTGCTGCTGTCGGCCGGACGGCCGGCGCGAACATCGATCGAGCGCGACAATGATCCTGGCGAAGCGGCGTGAAGAGCGACCACAACGCCCGAGCCATTGGTCTCGATCATCCGCATCGCGGACGCCAGCAGCGACGACTTGGCGCCGGCTTCGCCAAGCACGTCGGCGAACAGATCGAGGCTGTGCATGCGCACCATGGTCGGCTGCTCCGGATCGATCTCGCCATGGACGAGGGCGAGCTGCTCCTCGCCGCTGGTCTTGTCGCGAAACACCTGTGCCTGCCACTTGGCGCCACTTCCGGCGGTGAAGCTGGTGGTCGCCGAGCGATCGACCAGATGATCCTTCTTGAGCCGGTACGCGATGAGATCGCGGATGGTGCCGATCTTGAGGCCATGGGTGCGCGCGAAATCCATCAAATCGCCGAGCCGGGCCATGGTCCCGTCCTCGCTCATGATTTCGCAGATCACCCCCGACGGGTTGAGCCCGGCAAGGCGCGAGACATCGACCGCCGCCTCGGTATGACCGGCGCGGACGAGCACTCCGCCGGGCCTGGCGACGAGTGGAAAGACGTGACCGGGCGAAACCAACGCATCGGGATCATTGCCCGAATCGATCGCCACGGCGATGGTTCGGGCGCGGTCGGCGGCGCTGATCCCGGTCGAAATCCCTTCGCGGGCCTCGATCGAGACGGTGAACGCGGTCTCGTTGCGGCTGCGGTTGGTCCGAGCCATGGGTTCGAGGCCCAATCGGTCGGCGCGATCGCGGGTCAAAGCGAGGCAGATCAGTCCGCGGCCGTGGCGGGCCATGAAATTGACCGCGTCGGGCGTGGCCATTTGCGCGGGAATGACGAGGTCGCCCTCATTTTCGCGGTCGTCATCATCGACGAGGATGAACATGCGCCCGTTGCGCGCTTCGTTGATGATGGTTTCCGCACCGACCAGTACTTCGGCGGAGCCGCGCTGGAGCAGTTTTTCAAGCCGGCCCAAGGTGTCCGCGGTCGGATTCCAGTCGGCGGCGCCCAGTTTGCGTAGACTATTGGGGTGGAGGCCGGCGGCGCGCGCGAGGCCGGCGCGGCTGACTTCGCCAGTGGCGATGATCGTGGTCAGTTGCTCAATCAGATTGCTGCTCATTCGCGCCCAATATCACATTGCAATGTGATTGGAAGGGCGTCCTTCGCATATTCTAATGTGCGCGACTGGCCATCATCCGGTCGATATAGCGTGCCAGCAGGTCGATCTCGACATTGAGCTGGTGGCCGGCGCTGAGGTCGCCAAGCGTTGTATGTTGACGTGTGTGGGGGATGATATTGACCGCGAAATCGGTCGATCCGTCAGCGCTTTGGCTGACTTGATTGACCGTCAGCGAGACGCCGTCGAGCGTAACCGACCCTTTTTCCGCGATGTAGCGCGCAATTACGGCGGGCGCGCGGATGCCGATCCGCACCGAATCGCCCTCAGGGCAGATGCCGAGCACTTCTCCAACGCCATCGACATGGCCGGTGACGAGATGGCCCCCAAGTTCGTCGCCGAGGCGCAATGCCCGCTCGAGATTGAGCCTAACCCCTTCGCGCCAATGATCGCCTGCGCTGCGCGACACCGTTTCGGCCGAGACGTCGACCGCGAACCAGTCGGCACCTTTGTCGACCACGGTCAGGCACACGCCCGAACAAGCGATCGACGCGCCCAGATCGATCGTCGCCGGATCGTAGCCGGTGGCGATGGTCAGGCGCAGATCGCCGCGCTGCTCGGCGCTTCGGACGGTTCCGATGTCGGTGATGATTCCGGTGAACATAAATGTCGCTTAGGCGGCGGGCACCCGCTCGTAAACTTCGAGCCGGTCGGGACCAAGGCGGCGTTCTTCGACCAGACGCCAGCGGGCATGGGCATCGGCAATGGCGTCGAGCCCGACAAAGCCGAACGACGACTTGCCATCGCCGACGATGATCGGCGCTCGATAGATTAGGATGCGGTCGATCAAGTCTTCGGCCAGGAATGCGGTCGCGGTCGCCGAGCCGCCTTCCACTAGCAAGTCATTGACGTCATGAAGTCGGAACACGTCGCCGGGCGAGCGGAGGATTTCCCAGCCCTCGACCGCTTCGCCGCGGGTCAGCAATGCCCGCCGCGGCGAGCGCTCCTCAAGGCCCGGCAGCCGGACATCGAGCCGCGGGCGATCCGCGAGATAGGTGCCGCGACCAACCAGGATCATATCCGAATGCGCGCGTTCAAGGTGGACGTCGGCGCGCGCGTCCTCGCCCGTGATCCATTTCGATTCGCCCGAGGAAAGCGCGATCTTGCCGTCGATCGATAGCGCCAGCTTGAGCGTGATTCGCGGCCGTCCGCTGCTCAGCCGGGTGAGCCACCCGGCCATAGCCCGACTGGCCGGGGCGCGACCGACCCCAAGCTTGACCGCAATCCCGGCGGCGCGAAGCTTCCTGATGCCCTTGCCGGCGGTACGCGGATCGGGATCGCGGTAGGCGATGACCACGCGCGCCGGCCGCGCCGCGACCAGCAAATCGGCGCAGGCGGGTCCGCGATCGCTCAAATGGACGCAGGGCTCGAGCGTCACATAGACGGTCGCACCGCCGGTGCGCTTGCCCGCGCCGGCCAGCGCGATCGCTTCGGCATGGGGCCGTCCGCCAGCCGCGGTGGCGCCGCGGGCGACAACCCGCCCAGCCGGCGAGACGATGACGCAGCCGACATTGGGATTGGGTGCGGTGGACCCGCGCGCGCCTTCAGCAAGCGCAGCCGCCTGGGCCATGAAGCGCTCGTCGGGATTCAGAACCCGAGCTGCTTTTCGAGCTTCTGGAATTGCTTTTGCTTTTCGAGTTCGGCCGCGTCGCGCGCCGCCTTATCCTTGTTCTGGTCGGCGATGATCTGGGCATCGGTGCGGGTGGCTGGATAGCTTTCGACATAGACGATTCGTGGCGGCGGCGCGGTGTTGATTTTCGAATCGACCAGGAATTCGATGACGATGATGATCGTCACCAGAAATGCCATGATCAGGCCGATAACCTGCTCGCGGCTGCGCTGGCGCATGAAGGCGCGCAGATCGGCGAAGGCGACTCGGGGGCTCGACGGTGAGGGAAACCAGGACATGGCCCAAGAATAGGGCGGTGGGCGCGGAACTGCCAGTGCCAGTCCCGTAGCGCGCCGTTCAACCGTCGAGGCGGAAGTGAAGCGTCGTGATCAAGATCGCCGGAACCGCCTAGCTGGCGCTCATCGCCGGCCGATATTGCCAGTGAGCGATCAAATGGCGGCGCGCGGCATCGAGGAAAATGCGGTCGGCGCGACCAACCGGCTTAATCGCGACCACCCGGCCGAGCGAGTCGATCGACAATTTCAGAGTCAGCGAGGCTTCTTCCTCGAGCAACAGTTTCGACCGCGGATAGGGCGGCCTGAGTTCGCCCGCCGGAGTGATCAGCACTGGCCCGCTGTTGAGTGCGATCGGCTTGACGTCGGTCCCCGGCAAGGGGTCGGTCGCTGACCGGTCGAAGCGCCAGTGCCCGGATTGGAGTCGGGCTGCGCTTCTTCGCCGGGCATCGGAGGGAGCGGAATTTGCGGCTGCGGATTGGTGATGTCGTTCGGCTGTGGGCGGATTGGCTGCCGGCGGTCGGCGGGCCGCGGCGGTGCCGGGGGAGCGGACAGATCGATGATCGTGATCGGGGGATCGAAAATCCTTCCGGGAAGATCCATTTTCGCGCTCATCAGCACAGCGATCGCAACCACGTGAGCGCTGGCAATGAACAGCATCGAATTGGGGCTTGGCCGGCGAGCGGCGATCCGGGGCCGGTTGGCGGCATAAGCGAGCATCGCAACCTCCTGTGTCCGTGTAGACAATGGCGATGATACATCATTACATGCAATGGTCAAGCGTGTTCGCGGCGCCGTCCGCTCGATCGCCGATTAGCGGTGGGCGGCGGCGTCGAGCCGTTCGGTCGCCCGATCCTTGCCCATGCGCTCGAGCAGTCCGGCCATTTCCGGCCCGCTGTCGCGCCCAGTCAGCGCCAAGCGCAATGGGTGGAACAGCTCGCGGCCCTTGCGGCCGGTGCTGTCCTTGAGCGCGTTCGTCAGCGCTCGCCAGCTCTGGTCGTTCCAGTTGAGGCCGCGTGCGAGCTGCGCTGCGGTGCGCGCCAGAAGCCGTTCGTCATGGGCAAGATCGGGCGCGTCGATCGACCCGGCTACGACTTCATACCAACCGGCGAAATCGGACAGACGTTCAAGATTGGGGCGCAGCAACAGCCAGTCGGTCGCGCTCGCGCCGTCGGGCAGACGGTCGGCGACGGTGTCATATTCAAAGTCATGGAGCAGCCGCGCATTGACCAGATCGACCTCGTGCGGATCGAAATGGGCCGGCGCGCGGCCGAAATGGGCGAAATCCAAACTCGCGGCCAAGGTTTCGAGCGAAGCGATCGGTTCGACCGGCTGCGACGTCCCGATCCGCGCCAGCACTGACAATAAGGCCATTGGCTCGAGCCCGGCTTCGCGGACATCGCCGACTCCATAAGCGCCGAGGCGCTTCGACAATTTGCCCTCCGCAGCGACCAGCAAGGCTTCATGGGCGAAGGACGACGGCGCTGCGCCAAGCGCTTCGAACATCTGGATCTGCGTCGCGCTGTTCGAGACATGATCCTCGCCGCGCACGATGTGGGTGATCGCCAGATCGACGTCGTCGATGACGCTCGGCAGGAGGTAGAGCCAGCTGCCGTCAGCGCGGCGCACGACCGGATCGCTGAGCAGCTTTGGATCGAACGATTGCGGCCCGCGAATTACGTCGGTCCAGGTGATTGCCCGGTCGTGAGCGAGCTTGAACCGCCAATGCGGCGCGCGGCCCTCGGGCGCCGGTTCGTCGGCTGGCTTGCGCTCGTAAACCGGCGGCAGTCCGCGGCCGAGCAGGACCTTGCGCCGGACATCGAGTTCTTCGGGCGTCTCGTAACAGGCATAGACGCGGCCCGCAGCCTTGAGCCGCACGAACTCGCGCTCATAAAGATCGAATCGTTCCGACTGGCGGACGCTCCGGTCGGGGGCGAGGCCGAGCCAGCCGAGATCCGCACGGATCGCCTCGTCGAAGGCCGCGGTCGAGCGCTCGGCATCGGTATCATCGACGCGCAGGATGAACTCGCCGCCGTTCTTCCGGGCGAACAAATAATTGTGCAGCGCGGTGCGGATATTGCCGACGTGGAGCCGGCCGGTCGGCGACGGCGCGAAGCGGGTGGTGACGGTCATGTCGCCGCCCTAGCCCCCTCGGCCTATTGCGTGAAGAGCACCAGCTCGCCGTTCGACCCGCCCAGGACGAGACTGTTGTCGGGACGGCGGAAGGCGCGCGTGGCACCGTCGAGCGCCGCGAACACCGTGACTTCGGACTCGGTGTAGCCGCGCCCGCAACCCTCGACCGCGACCCGAATCAGTACCGCCACGCCATTCGCCACCCGCAACTTCCAGGCGTTGTTGTTGCAGCCGGCGGTGATATGGAGCCTCCCCGGCGTGACCGACGCGGTCAGGCCTTCGAGCTGGTCGATCGATCGGCCGTTGACCCCCGCGATCCGCCACTCGCCGAGATTGCGGCGACGTCGGCAACCGGAATTTCGACTGCCTTTGGCAAGGCCAACGGAGGCGGCGGCGGGCTCTGCTGACAGGCCGCCACGCCGGCAACCGCCGCGACGAGAATGGCGATCCGCAGGCTCATTTCCCGGTGTGGAAGAAGTTGGTGATCGGATAGCGGCGGTCGCGGCCGAAATTGCGGACGCCGATCTTAACCCCCGGCGGGGCCTGTCGGCGCTTATATTCGGCGCGCAGCACTTTGCGTTCGATGTCCGCGACCAATGCTTCGTCGGCGCCGGACATTTCGGCCACTTCGGCGACCGACTTTTCCTGTTCGACCAGGCCGTCGAGAATGCGGTCGAGCAGTGAATAGGGTGGCAGGCTGTCCTCGTCCTTTTGGCCCAGTCGAAGCTCGGCCGAGGGTGGCTTGGTGATGACCCGTTCGGGCATGACGGGGCCATCGGGTCCAAGGCCGCCTTCGGGCCGATTGGCGTTGCGCCATTTCGAGAGCGTGAACACGGTCGACTTATAGGCATCCTTGAGCACCGAATAACCGCCCGCCATGTCGCCATAAAGGGTTGCATAGCCGACGCTCATCTCGCTCTTGTTGCCGGTAGTCAGGAGCATCGCTCCATCGCGATTGCTGAGCGCCATCAGGGTCACCATCCGCAGCCGCGACTGGATGTTTTCCGCGGGCAGACCAACGGGCCCGTCGAGCATCACATCGAGCGCATCGACGCCCGGGACGATCGCAATGACGTCATGGCGGCAACCGAGCAATTTCGCGCAGTTTTCCGCGTCATAGAGACTTTCGGATGAGGTATATTTGCTTGGCATCATCACGCAATGGACCCGGTCCGGCCCAAGCGCATCGACCGCGACCGCGGCGCTCAGCGCGCTGTCGATCCCGCCCGACAGGCCAAGGATCACGCCGGGAAAGCCATTGCTGTTCACATAATCGCGCAGGCCCATCATCATCGCCCGGTAAACATCCTCCGGGAACCGCGCGACCCGCGCCTTGCGGCCATCCTCGCAGCGCCAGCCGTTGGCGCCGCCGCTCCACATGGTCAGCCACATCGCTTCCTCGAAATCAGGCAGATGGACTGCCAGTTCGCCGTCGCCGTTTATGACGAAGCTGGCACCTTCGAACACCAGTTCGTCCTGACCGCCGACGCGGTTGAGGTAGGCGATCGGAAGCCCGGTCTCGGTCACGCGTCGCTCGACCAGGCGAATGCGTTTTTCGTCCTTGTCGAGCTCATAGGGGCTGCCATTGGGGACGAGCAGGAACTGCGCTCCGGCTTCCTTGAGATGCGCACACACCGTTTCGAGCCAGATGTCCTCGCAGATCGGGATCCCGAATTTGACTCCGCGAAACTCGACCGGCTCGGGCAGCGGGCCAGCCGCGAACACGCGCTTTTCGTCGAACGTGCCGTAATTGGGCAATTCGCGTTTGAGCCGGCGGGCGAGCAATTTGCCCCCTTCGGCGAGCAGATAAGCGTTGTAGACCTTGCCTTCTTCGGCATGGAGCGAGCCGAACAGGATTGCCGGGCCGCCGTCTGCGGTGGCATCGATCAATCGTTCCGAACCGTTCATCGCGCGGCGCACGAATTCGGGCTTGAGCGCCAGATCCTCGGGCGGATAGCCGGTCATCTGAAGCTCAGGGAACATGACGATGTCGGCGCCTTTCGCTTTGGCTCGCCAGCCCAGCATCGCCGCCATATTGCCCGCGATATCGCCGACCCGCTGGTTCAATTGGGCAAGAGCAATGGTCAGGTTGTTGGCGGCTGCTGCGGTCACGCGCTCCGCTTTAGCGCCGCATCGGCCACGGACAAGCTTTACGCGGGGGCATCAGCATCGCTAAAGCCCGCTCGACCGCTGGGGGATTCGCCGACATGAAACTGCTCGCCGGGAACAGCAACCTGCCGCTGGCCCGATCGATCGCCGACTATCTGGAAATGCCACTGACCGACGCAAGTGTTCGCCGCTTCGCCGATGAGGAGGTGTTCGTCGAGATCAACGAGAATGTCCGCGGCGAAGATGTGTTCGTGCTCCAATCGACCAGCTTTCCAGCAAATGACAATCTGATGGAACTGCTGATCTGCATCGATGCGCTGCGCCGCGCCTCGGCTAAACGGATCACCGCGGTTCTGCCCTATTTCGGCTATGCCCGGCAGGACCGTAAACCGGGGCCGCGAACCCCGATTTCGGCCAAGCTAGTGGCCAATCTGATCACCACCGCGGGCGCCAATCGGGTGCTGTCGATCGACCTCCATGCCGGGCAGATCCAGGGCTTTTTCGACATTCCGACCGACAATCTGTTCGCCTCCCCGGTCATCGCCAGCGATATTCACGAACGCTTCGGCGACCGCGAATTAATGGTCGTTTCGCCCGATGTCGGCGGCGTGGTCCGCGCCCGAGGCTTGGCCAAGCGGCTCAACAATGCGCCGCTGGCGATCGTCGATAAGCGCCGCGAACGCGCCGGCGAATCCGAAGTAATGAACATCATCGGCGAGGTCGACGGACGGACCTGCATCCTGATCGACGATATCGTCGATTCGGCCGGGACTTTGTGCAACGCCGCGGCTGCGCTCAAGCAGAAAGGCGCGACCGAGGTGTTCGCTTATTGCACCCACGGAGTGCTCTCGGGTGGGGCGGAGGAACGGATCGCTAAGTCCGAGCTGAGCGAATTGGTGGTAAGCGATTCGATCCAGTCGCGCGCCGCCGACAGCGACGGCGCGAAGATCCGCCGCCTGTCGATCGCCCCGCTGCTGGCCGAAGCGGTCCGCCGAATCGCCGACGAATCGAGCGTTTCAAGCCTGTTCGACTGATTCGGGCGCGCCTAAACTTGCCTTCGCGCCACCTCCTGCTATAGGCGCGCGCTTCCGCAATTGGTGGAAAGACAACCGGTCCGGCCAGTTAGGGCTGCCGTGGCAGGCTGAAAACGTCGTCCCTCGGCACGTCTTCGTTAGAAGGTTTGGCGCGCGGGACACTAAAGGAGACGAAAATGCCCAAGCTCAAGACCAAGAGCGGCGTCAAAAAACGCTTCACGCTCACCGCGACTGGCAAGTTAAAGCACGGGGTCGCTGGAAAGCGCCACCGGCTGATCAGCCACAATGCGAAATACATCCGCCAGAACCGCGGCACCGAAGTGCTCGACAAGGCCGACACGGCCCGAGTCAAGCTCTGGGCCCCTTACGGCCTCAACTAGGAGCTAGCGAACCATGGCAAGAGTCAAACGGGGCGTAACCACCCGCTCCAAGCACAAGCGGATTTTGGACAATGCGAAGGGCTATTATGGCCGCCGCAAGAACACCATCCGAATCGCCCGCCAGGCTGTCGAAAAGGCCGGGCAATATGCCTATCGCGACCGCAAGGTTAAGAAGCGCAGCTTTCGCGCCTTGTGGATCCAGCGCATCAACGCCGCGGTCCGCGCCGAAGGCCTGACCTATGGCGAATTCATCCACGCGCTGAAGCTTGCGAACATCGACCTCGACCGCAAAGTCCTCGCCGACATCGCGATGCACGAAGGCGGCGCGTTCACGGCGATCATCGCCCAGGCGAAAAAGGCGCTCGAGCAAAAAGCTGCTTAAGCCCAAGTTCGAGACCGGATTATCGAAGGCGCTCCGGGAAACCGGGGCGCCTTTTTCGATTCACGGAGCGACCGGCAGACGCTCGAGCGCGCCGACGCCCCCGCCGGGCGGATGCTTGCGGTCGACCGCATGCAGAAGACGATTTCGCCTTACCCGTTCGTTGCTGCCCTACCGTTGCGCTGGCGCGGACATCCTGAGCGGCGGCCGCTTTGGCCCTTTGATTGTCCGGCGCTGCACGGCTAAGGGCGCGCGATGGACGACAGCCACAAGCTATTAATCGACATCGCCGCTGCAAGCGACCTTTCGGTGCTCGAGCAATATCGCGTTTCGGCGCTTGGCAAATCGGGCTCGATCACTGCTTTGTTGAAAGCGCTGGGAAGCATGGATCCGGCGACGCGGTCGACCGAAGGGCCGAAAGTCCATGCCCTCCGCGAAGCGGTCGGCGCAGCATTGGCGAGCCGCAAGGAGGCGCTCGAGACCGCCGACCTCGATCGCAAGCTGGCGACCGAGACGCTCGATCTGACCCTGCCCGAGCCCGACCAGCCGGCGGGAAGTGTCCACCCGATCAGCCAGGTCATGGACGAGCTCGCGGAGATTTTCGCCGACCTTGGGTTCGCCGTCGCCGAAGGGCCGGAGATCGAAAGCCAATGGTATAATTTCAGCGCGCTCAACATGCCCGAAAATCATCCGGCGCGGGCGATGCAGGACACCTTCTACCTTGAGCGACAGGAGGGTGAGGACGAAGCGAAGGTGCTTCGTACCCACACCTCCCCGGTCCAGATCCGGACGATGGAAAGCAATCCGCCGCCGCTGCGCATCATCGCCCCCGGCCGGGTCTATCGCAGCGACAGCGATGCCACCCACACCCCGATGTTCCACCAGATCGAAGGGCTGGTGATCGACCGCGCGATCCACATGGGTCATTTGAAATGGACTCTGGAGACGTTTCTCAAAGCGTTTTTCGAGCGGGACGACATCGCCATCCGGATGCGCCCAAGCTATTTCCCGTTCACCGAACCGTCGGCCGAGGTCGACGTCGGCTGGTCGGTCGAGAGGGGTCGCCGCGTGGTCGGCGGCCAGGAAGGCTGGATGGAAGTGCTGGGCAGCGGAATGGTCCACCCGCGGGTAATCGCCAATTGCGGGCTCGATCCCGCTGAATGGCAAGGCTTTGCGTTCGGCACCGGGGTCGATCGGCTGGCGATGCTCAAATATGGCATGGACGATTTGCGCGCCTTCTTCGACGCCGATTTGCGTTGGCTCAAACATTACGGTTTTCGCTTCCTTGATGTGCCGACGCTGAGCGGTGGGGTCGGCGCGTGAAATTCTCCTTGTCATGGCTCAGGGCGCATCTCGACAGCGACTGGCCAGCCCAGCGCATCGCCGACACCTTGACCGCCATCGGCCTGGAGGTCGAAGGCCTGTCCAATCCCGCCGACGCGCTGGCCCCGTTCAAGGTCGCCAAGGTCCTGTCCGCGGCAAAGCACCCGCAGGCGGACAAGCTGCAAGTCCTGAGCGTCGATGCCGGGGACGGACCGGTGCAGGTGGTGTGCGGCGCGCCCAATGCCCATGCCGGAATGCTCGGCGTGTTCGGCCCGCCGGGCGCGTTCGTCCCGGGCAGCGGAATGACCTTGAAGGTCGCTGCGATCCGCGGGGTCGAAAGCCACGGCATGATGTGTTCGGTGCGCGAACTCGAGCTCGGCGACGAGCATGACGGGATTATCGAGCTTCCCGCCGACGCCCCGGTCGGCGCAGCCTTTGCTGAATATGCCCGGCTCGATGACATCATCTTTGATGTCGCGATCACCCCCGACCGCCAGGATTGCATGGGGGTGCGCGGGATCGCCCGCGACCTCGCCGCCGCCGGCGCTGGAACGCTGCGGCCACTAGAGGTGGCGGCGATCGACGGCGCCTTCGACTGCGCGGTTCCAGTCACCATTCAGGACCCCGCCGGCTGCCCCGCTTTCTACGGTCGCGCCATTACCGGCCTCACCAACGGCACCAGCCCCGAGTGGATGCAGCAACGGCTCAAGGCCGCCGGACAGCGGCCGATCTCGGCGCTGGTCGATATCACCAATTACATCATGCTCGACCTTGGCCGTCCGGCCCATGCTTATGACATCGCCAAGCTGGCGGGCGGGCTGACCGCGCGCGCCGCCAAGCCGGGCGAGACGGTGCTCGCGCTCAATGAAAAGAGCTATTCGCTCGAGCCGTTCATGACAGTCATCGCCGACGACAAACAAGTCCATGACATTGGCGGGATCATGGGCGGGGAGGATTCCGGGGTGTCGGCGGCGACCGTCGCAGTGATGCTCGAAATCGCCTTCTTCACCCCCGAGAATATCGCCCGCACCGGGCAGGCATTGGCCCTGACCAGCGACGCCCGAAGCCGCTTCGAGCGCGGAGTCGATCCCGCCTTCCTCGATGATGGCCTGGCAATCCTGACCGGACTGGTGCTCGATATTTGCGGTGGCGAGGCAAGCAAAGTCATCCGCGCCGGACAGGCGCCGATCAAGCCAAAGACGATCAGCTTCGATTTTGGCCATACCCTCGCGCTTGGCGGAATCGATGTTCCCGAGGCCGACCAAAAGGCCATATTCGAACGCCTCGGTTTTGGCGTGAAGGGCCATGACATAACCGTTCCGACCTGGCGGCGTGACGTCGACGGATCGGCCGATTTGGTCGAGGAAGTTGTTCGCATCACCGGCTATGACTCGATAATTTCGACCCCGCTCGACCGAGCCCCCGGGGTCGCCCATGCCACAGCGACCGGGTCGCAATTGGCCGAGCGCAGAGTGCGCAGGGCGGCGGCCGCACGCGGGCTCAATGAGGCAATTACGTGGAGCTTCATCTCCGAAGCCGAGTCCGAGGCGGTTGGTGGTGGCGAGTGGATCGTCGCCAATCCGATCAGCGAGGAAATGAAGGTCATGCGGCCGTCGCTCCTGCCTGGTCTGGCCGCGGCCGCGCGGCGCAACCTCGACCGCGGCGCGGGGTCGGTCCGGCTGTTCGAGCTCGGCCGGCGCTACGACCGCGATTCCGAGCGGCAAACGGTGGCGATCCTGCTCGCCGGCGACCGGGGGCAGCGCGACTGGCGGCTGGGCAAGCCACGGACATTCGACGCCTTTGACGTCAAGGCTCTCGTGTTTGCGCTGCTCGAGGCGGCTGGGGCGCCGGTTTCGAACCTTCAGAGCTTTGCCAATGCCGGACCGCAATGGCACCCGGGCCGATCGGCCAGCCTGGGCCTCGGTCCAAAGACGATCGTCGCGCGTTTCGGCGAAGTTCACCCGCAAGTCCTGCGCCAGCTCGACGTGCCGGCCGGAGCAGTGGCCGCGGAAATCTACCTCGATGCAATCCCCGAGCCGCGCTCGTCGTCGCGCGCGCGGTCCGCCTTTGTCCCGCCGGCGCTGCAGTCGGTAGCGCGCGATTTCGCCTTCATCGTTCCGCCAGGTCTTGCCGCGGGCGACCTGGTGCGCGCCATTCGCGGCAGCGACAAGGCCGCGATCACCGACGCCCGCCTGTTCGACCGTTTTGAATCGTCGGACGGACAGTCACTGGCAATCGAAGTGACGATGCAGCCCACCGACAAAAGCTTCACCGATGAGGAGATCGGCGCGATTTCGAAGGCCGTGATTGCAGCAGCGGAGAAATTAGGGGCGCGCCTGCGCGGCTGATTCGATTGCGCTTCGGGCCGCCGGCTCAAGCGCATTGATCCCGGCATAGACCCTGACCTCGGCTTCCTTGCGCGGCAGCCCGGCAGGAATCACCTCACCGACCCTGAACGTGACGACTCCAGGTGCGGTTGGAATGATCTTGCCGAACAATCGCCCGCTATCCATCGC
>JACDEB010000001.1:0-68531 GCA_013816595.1 Sphingomonas sp.
CCCGAAGCGACCTTCTCGACCTGTTTCGGAGCGCCGTTCATGCCGCGCCACCCGTCGGTTTACGGCAATCTGCTCAAGGAGCGGATCGCCAAGGGCGGGGTCGATTGCTGGCTGGTCAACACCGGCTGGACCGGCGGCAAATATGGCGTCGGCAAGCGCATGCCGATCAAGGAAACCCGGGCGCTGCTCAACGCCGCGCTCGACGGCAGCCTCAACCATGCCGAATTCCGCAAGGATCCCAATTTCGGTTTCGACGTGCCGGTCGCAGTGCCCGGGGTCGATAATTCGATCCTCGACCCGCGTTCGACCTGGGCGGACAAGGACGATTATGATCGCACCGCGGCGAAGCTGGTCGACCTGTTCGTTGCCAATTTCGCCGAATTCTCTCCCCATGTCGACGAGGGCGTCCGCCAATCGGGTCCAGTGCTGGTTCAACGACAACAGCCAAGCCCCGCAACCGCCTAGAGCAAGCCGTCATTGCGGGCGTAGCGACGCAATCCAGTTCTTGCGCAACGGCACTGGATTGCTTCGTCGCTCCGCTCCTCGCAATGACGAGCTCTGAGATGACCGACCACAGCCCACGCCTGTTCGCTTCCGACGCCGAACTCGAACATCTTGGCGAAGGCCTCATGGCGCTCACGTTGAGCAAGGCCGAATGGACTCACGAGGCCCACCTCGGAGCGACCACCTATTTGTTGCTCAAACGCCCCAACATCGATCTCGATCGTCAGCTGCCGGGCTTCATCCGCGCCTTCAATGAAAGCGTCGGCGGAGTGAACAATGACAGCGAAGGCTATCACGAGACCATCACCCGAGCTTATCTGCGCGGCATCCGCCTGTCCCTCGAAGAAGCCGACCTGAAACGCCCGCTCCACGAGCTGGTCAACGAGCTTCTGCTGTCGCCGATGGGCCGCCGCGACTGGCCGCTGCGTTTCTGGTCGAAGGAGCGGCTGATGAGCGTCGCCGCGCGGCGCGACTACGTCGAACCCGATCTCGCAGCCATGCCGTGATTGCAGCGGAACGTTAGGTCGCGGTCGATCATTAAGGCTTCGCAATCACTCAGGAGACGGTCGATGGAAATGATGAACGCACTCACCGATGAAGGCGGAGTCGACGCGATCTCGCGCGAATTGGGGATCGATCAGCAGACCGCACAAAAGGGCGTTGGTGCATTGCTCCCGGCGATTCTCGATGGTCTTCGCGGCCAGACCGGCGCCATCGGCGGCCAATCCTCGGGCGGACTCGGAAGCCTTGTTGGCTTGAGCACGATCCTGGGATCTTTGGGCGGCGGATCGCTGCTGACGAACGTCCTTGCCCGCGAACCGACCGACGTCGACCAGGGCAACCAGGTGCTGGGCCAGATTTTCGGCGGCAAGGATACCAGCCGCGCAGTCGCCGCCGATGCCGCGCAGAAAAGCGGCTTGTCGAGCGACCTGCTCAAAAAAATGCTGCCCTTCGTCGCGATGCTCGCGGCTGGCTATCTCGCCAAACGCATGGGCCAGCCAACCGCGCCGGCGGGCGCCCCGGCGGGTACCGGCGCACCGCCGCCCGATCAAGACGGCGGACTGCTCGGCTCATTGCTCGGCGGTGGTGGCAGCGGCGTTCTTGGTTCGATCCTCAGCGGACTAAGCCGCCGTTAGGCTGCCGCCTTCGTCCGTGCGACATAATCTTCGACGTTGAGCGCCAGCACATCTAGCGGGACGTTTCCGCCAAGCACCACCGCATCGTCGAACGCGCGCAAATCGTAGCGCGGCCCGAGGTCGGCGATCGCCTTGTCGCGCAGCCGGTTGATCTGGTTCTGCCCGACCTTGTAGCCGCATGCTTGTCCCGGCCACGCGCAATAGCGATCGAGTTCGCTCGCCACCTCGAGCGGGTTGGAGCCGTTGACCCGGACGAAATAATCGACGCCCTGTTCGCGGGTCCAGCCCTTGGCGTGGAGTCCGGTGTCGACGACCAGGCGGCAGGCGCGGAACGCGATCGACTGAAGGTATCCAAGCCGACCGACCGGGAAATCGTCATAGACCCCCATCTCGTCGACCAATTGCTCGGCATAGAGCGCCCAGCCTTCGGAATACGCGTTGAACGCGAGCAGGGTGCGGATCAGCGGCAGCTTGTTGGCATATTCGCCCTGCCATACATGGCCCGGAATGGCTTCGTGCGCGGCCAGATCGGGCAGGCTGTACTTACTGTGCAGATCGGTCGAGCGCAGGTTGATCCAGAACTTGCCCGGGATCTTGCCGTCGATCGACCCGGCGCCCCCATAAGCGCCCGGTGCTCCAGGCTCCTGCTCGGGCGACATCCGCCGCACTTCGAGGTGACCCGGGACCACCGTGTTGAAGGTCCGCGGAATGACCTTGTCGCGGATGATCTGCAGCCGCTGGTTGATGTAGGCGATGATTTCGGCGCGACCCTTGTCGCCGTCGCTGAACTTGAACCGCGGGTCCTTGGCCAGGCCCTGCATGCGCGCGCCGACCGAACCCTGAGTATAGCCCAGGCTTTTCAATATCGGGTCCATCCGGCCTTGCAACTCGGCGACCTGCTGCAGTCCGATGCGGTGGATTTCGTCCGGCGGCGTGTCGGTCGTGGTCGAGGCCTTGAGCGCATATCGATAATATTCCTCGCCGCGCGGCCGCGACGATATACCGGCGAGGCCAGTGGCCAGCGCCCGCTCGGCCTGAAGCTCTGCGATCTGGCGCTGGAGCGCCGGAACGATACTTCCAGTGACGATCTTCGCCGCGCGCGCTTCCCAATCGCCGGGGATGGCTTTGGCCTTGGTCTTCTGGGCCAGGCTTGAAGCCATCGATCCACCACCCTTGGCGGCATTGTTCGCCGAAATGGTCAGCTGGGCGATGGTCTTGTCGGCCAGGAAGCTTGGCGGGACCAGCCCAAGCGCACGTGCCGCCTGCAGGCGTTCAAGCTCGCCATCGAGAACTGCCGGCAATTGTTCGAGACGGGTGAGATAGGCCTCGGCGTCGCTGGCATTGTCGACCGGCACGTCGGCATCGAGAAAGTTGGGCGTGTCGAGATAGGCCCCGACGTTTTGGATCACCACGTAAGGCGAGTTGCGATAGCCACCGACCGCGACGTCGCCATAGGGAAAGGCAAAACCCTGGAGCGCGGTGCGATAGGCGCTTTTGACCGTTTCGACGCTTGTTCGGGTGGAGAAACTGAGCGCTGCGGTATCGACCGCTTCGGCGCGGGCGAGGTCGGCGGCGATGACATCGGCGACTTTTTTCTGTCCGGCGATGCTGCGGTCGGTAAGCCGGGTCCGCATCCACGCCCGCTGGCCAATGTCGAGGCCGAGCGACGTCGCGCTTTCGGGTGACAAAGCGAGCAGATTGTGGCCGAAGCTGTCGAGCATCGCCTTGGCCGCAGCCTCACTCGTGACCGCCGGAAGAGGCGGCGCTGTCGGCGGATCGGGGAGGATCGGCATTCCCGCCCGCATCTGCCGAGCGCAACCGGAAAGCAGCGGCATTGCGGCGGTTGCGGCAAGGCCGGCAAGGGTTTGGCGACGGCTAAAGGACATGACAGCGACACTCCGGAACATGGTACCGGCGACGTTTTCACGCTCTGCGCGTCCGGTCAATCGCTCGGCGCTTCACTTTGCTGTCCGGTTCAGGGCATGATGGAGCGATGAACGAGGACACATTGGAACCGGACGACAGGGCTGGGCTGTTTGGCCGGCGGTCGCTGCTGTTCCTTCCAGCCTCCAACCCGCGCGCGGTCGCCAAGGCGCGCGACTCCGCCGCCGACATGGTCATCCTCGACCTTGAGGATGCGGTGAGGGCGGAGGACAAAGCGGCGGCGCGCGCAGCTGCTGCGGAGGCCGTCGCCAGCGCCTGGCCGATGCCGGTCGCGATCCGGGTCAATGGCGTCGGCAGCGAATGGCACAGCCTCGATCTCGACTCAGTCGCTGGGTCCAGCGCCGAATACGCCGTCGTCCCGCGGGCGATCTCGGCGCATCTGATCAAAGGCGTGGCCGACGTCACCGGAAAGCCGGTGCTGGCGATGATCGAGACCGCTGCGGGCGTGCTCGCAGCGGCGGAAATCGCGCCAGCCACTGCCGGACTGATTGCTGGAACCAACGATCTTGCCGCCGATTTGCGCCTTCCGGCGAATTCAGGCCGGGCCTCGCTCAACACCGCGTTGCAGCTGATCGTCCTTGCCGCGCGAGCTGCTGGGGTGGCGGCGTTCGATGGCGTTTATAACGTGCTCGACGACGAAGCCGGAATGCTCGCCCAAGCCGAAGAGGGCCGGCGCCTGGGCTTCGACGGCAAAAGCCTGATCCACCCCAACCAGATCGCGCTTTGCCACCGCGCCTTTGCCCCCACCGAGGCCGAGCTCGACCGCGCGAGGCGCCTTGTAGAAGCCTATAATGGCGGTGCCGAACGGTTCGACGGAGCGATGGTCGAGGCCATGCATGTCGAGGCCGCCCGGCGCTTGCTTGAACGGGCCGGGCGCTAGCTCCCTCTTGGCGAATCGCTCGCGGCCTGCCAAAGGCGCGCATGGCCGACCACGATTTTGCAAATGACATCCCGCTTGGACTGACGTTCGACGACGTCCTCCTCCAGCCGCTCCAATCGAGCGTACTGCCAAGCCAGGCCGACACCAGTACGCGACTGACCAAGGGCATCCCGCTCAACATCCCGATCCTGTCTTCGGCGATGGACACGGTGACCGAGGTCGACATGGCGATTGCCATGGCCCAGCTCGGCGGCATCGGTGTCCTTCACCGCAATCTGACCGTCGAGGAACAGGCGATTGCGGTGCGTCAGGTCAAGCGCTTCGAAAGCGGAATGGTGGTCAATCCGATCACCATGCACCCCGACCAGAGCCTGGCCGACGCCCTCGAGTTGATGAGCAGCCACCGGATCAGCGGGATCCCGATCGTCGAAGCCTCGGGCAAGCTGGTCGGAATCCTGACCAACCGCGACGTTCGTTTCGCCGAGCATCCCAAGCAAAAGGTCAGCGAATTGATGACTCGCGACAACCTCGCCACCGCGCCCATCGGGACGACCGAGGCCGAAGCGCGCAAGATCCTCCACCAGCGGCGGATCGAGAAACTGCTGGTGGTCGACAGCGATCACCACTGCGTCGGGCTGATCACCGTCAAGGACATCGAAAAATCGGTCGCCGCGCCGTTCGCGACCAAGGACGGGGAAGGGCGCCTGCGGGTCGCCGCCGCGACGACCGTCGGCGACAGCGGCTTCGAGCGTTCGCAGGCGCTGATCGATGCCGGCTGTGACTGCATCGTCATCGACACCGCCCACGGCCACAACACCGACGTCGCCAAGTCGGTCGAGCGGGTCAAGGCGCTGTCCAATTCGGTCCAGGTCATTGCCGGCAATATCGCCACCGCCGATGCGGCGCGGGCGCTGGCCGATGCCGGGGCCGATGCGATCAAGGTCGGGATCGGCCCGGGCTCGATCTGCACCACCCGCATCGTGGCCGGGGTTGGGGTGCCCCAGCTGACCGCGGTGATGGATGCGGCGCGCGCGGTCACCGACGTTCCGATCATCGCCGACGGCGGCATCCGCACTTCGGGCGATATCGCCAAGGCCTTGGCCGCGGGCGCATCGAGCGTGATGGTCGGATCGCTGCTCGCAGGAACGCAGGAATCGCCGGGCGAAATCTTTTTGTATCAAGGACGTAGCTACAAAAGCTATCGCGGAATGGGAAGTGTCGGGGCAATGGCGCGTGGTTCTGCCGACCGCTATTTCCAACAGGACATCAAGGATCATCTCAAACTCGTCCCCGAAGGGATCGAGGGGCAGGTGCCGTACAAGGGTCCGGTGCGCGAGATCATCCACCAATTGGTCGGCGGGGTGAAAGCGGCGATGGGTTACACCGGATCGCCGACGATCGCCGATCTGCAGAGCCGCGCGCGGTTCGTCCGGATTACCAATGCGGGTTTGAGCGAGAGCCATGTCCACGACGTCGCGATCACTCGCGAAGCCCCCAATTACCCAACCCGCTAGGTCGCTCGGGCAATGACTCCGCAGGCACGGGCCCAGGCCGCGATCGACATTCTCGATTCGGTGATCGCTTCGGCGCGCGACGACGGCCCGCCCGCCGACCAGCTCGTCGGCCGCTATTTCAAAACCCGCCGCTATGCCGGATCCAAGGATCGCCGGGCGGTGCGCGAGCTGGTGTTCCAGGCCATCCGGGCCAGCGACAGCCCCGCCGACGGCCGCTCGGCGCTGCTCACGGTCGAGGGCGCGAGCGGCTGGTTCGA
Source organism: Sphingomonas sp. (assembly GCA_013816595.1). Lineage (GTDB taxonomy): Bacteria > Pseudomonadota > Alphaproteobacteria > Sphingomonadales > Sphingomonadaceae > Sphingomicrobium. Next base: position 6,236 of record JACDEB010000001.1, read on the forward strand.
CGGCTCGCCCCACTGTCCGGCGCCGGTCGCCGCTGGCGAGCAGCCCGCCGAGCAGCGCGTGGTGCCATTGTGGATCGAGCCTTTGCTGTCGCCATTGGTCACCCGCGACGAATGGCCCGCGCTGAGCGAGCGCGCGCCGCTCGACCTGCGGGTCAATGCCGCCCGCGCCGACCGCACTATAGTGCTCGAACAATTTCCCGGAGCGGAGCTCACCAAGCTTAGCCCTTGGGGCCTGCGTCTGGCCACCGACACCCGGATCGACGATCATCCGGCGTTCCTCGGCGGGCTGGTCGAGGTCCAGGACGAAGGGAGCCAGCTGATTGCGCTGGCCTGCGCACCGCAGAAGGGTGAACAGCTGATCGACCTGTGCGCTGGCGCCGGCGGCAAGGCGCTGGCGTTGGCCGCAGTCGCGCCGGGCGCTTCGATCCTCGCCAGTGACAGCAATCGCGCCCGCTTGTCCCAGCTTGGTCCGCGCGCCGAACGCGCCGGCGCCACGATTGAACCCCTGCTCATCAACCCGCCGAACGAAATCGAGGAGCTATCGGCCTACGTCAGCAACGCCGACATGGTGCTGGTCGACGCGCCGTGCAGCGGCAGCGGCACCTGGCGGCGCAATCCCGAAGGGCGCTGGCGGCTATCTCCCGAACGGCTCGAGCGGCTCGAGACGGCGCAGACGCGGTTGCTCGATATCGCCGCCGGGCTGGTCAAGCCGGGCGGGCGGCTCGTCTATGCGGTGTGCTCCTTGCTGTCCTGCGAAGGGGCAGGCCAGATAGATGCCTTTCTTCAGCGCCATTCATCGTGGATTAGGGTCGATGTCCCCATTCAGGGCGGGCGCGAGGATGGCGGCGGGCTGCTGCTCACTCCGGCGCACGACGGGACCGACGGATTTTTCGTCGCCTGCCTTCACCGGTCGTGCTAGGCGCGGCTCGAAATGGAGAATGAAATGCCTCTCTTGCCCCGGCTATTGCTGATCGGACTTGCTGGATTTGCGCTTGCCGCACCGGGCACCGCACAGCGCTCCGACGATGAGATCATGCCGCGCTCCGTCGAGCTCGGGCGGCAGGGCAAGGCGCTGTACGCCGCGGGCAAATTCGAAGAGGCCCAGAGCCTGTTCGAAACCGCCCTCGCGGTCGATCCGCGCAACCGCTTCGCTTATGTCGATATCGCCCGAGTCGCCGAACGCCAGCACCTCTACGGCAAGGCCATAAGGATGACCAACAAAGCGCTTCAGCTCGATCCCAATGACGCCGACGCAATCGCCGTCCAGGGCGAAGCAATGGTCGAACTTGGCGCTCTCCCGCGCGCTCAGGCCAATTTCGTCAAGCTTCAGCAGGTTTGCGCCAAGGGCTGTCCGCAATTGGCTCAGTTGCAGGCCGCGATCAGCCGCGGACCGACGGTTGCCTCAGCCAAGCCGGCGCCGAGTCCCAAAACCAATTAAGCGAGCGCCCGCGCAAGCGCGATGAATTGATCGACGCTGAGCGTTTCCGCGCGGCGTTGGGGATCGATTCCCAGGGCAATCGCGGCGTTGAGCGCATTCGGTATTGATTTCAAGGTCGACCGAAGCATCTTCCGGCGCTGGCCGAACGCGGCCCGGGTGAGGTCGGCAAGGGTCGCCGGATCGACCCCCGCGGGACTGTCGCCGGGCGTGATGTGGACGACCGCCGACGTCACCTTGGGCGGCGGCACGAAGGCCGATCGGCTGACCCTCATCGCAATCGCCGGGCGCGCGCGCCACTGGGCCGCCACCGTCAGCCGCCCATAAGCATTGCTGTCGGGCGCAGCGACGATCCGTTCGGCGACTTCCTTCTGGAACATCAAGGTCAGCGATTTCCACCACGGCGGCCAGGTGGTTTCGAGCCAGCTTAGGAGCAAGGCCGTACCGACATTATACGGCAAATTGGCAACCACGTGGACGCCTGTGCCAAGCGCCGCGCGTTCGTCGATCTTCAGCGCATCGCCTTCGATCAGCGTCAGTCGCCCGGCATATTGGCTGGCGAGTTCGGCCAATGCCGGAAGGCAGCGGCGATCGCGCTCGACCGCGGTGACGCTTGCTCCGGTATCGAGCAAGGCCCGCGTAAGGCCGCCCGGACCGGGTCCGACTTCATAGACCGAATCGCCTTCGCCAAGTCCGGGAATGGCCGCGATCCGTGCCAGCAATTGGCGGTCGAGGATGAAATTCTGGCCCAGCGCCTTGCTTGCGCTGAGTCCGTAGCGGGCAATGACTTCGCGCAGCGCTTCCGGCGAACCGGGCGGCCGCGGCTGCTCGCTCAAGCGGCCTCGGCGCGAAAGCCCGCGCTTTGTGCCGCCATCCGGATCGCCGCAGCGAACGGCCGCGGGTCGGCCTTGTCCTGGCCGGCGATATCGAACGCCGTGCCATGATCGGGCGCGGTGCGAATGATCGGCAAGCCCAGGGTCACGTTGACTGCTTCCTCCCAGTGGAGCGCCTTGATCGGGATCAGCGCCTGGTCGTGATACATGCACAGCGCCGCATCATAACCGGCCCGGGCACGGGTATGGAACAAGGTATCGGCGGGGTGGGGGCCAGTCACTCGCCAACCCTCGGCAATCAGCGCTGCGATTGCCGGCTCGATCAGCTCCTGCTCCTCTGTGCCCAGCCGGCCGCCTTCGCCCGAATGGGGATTGAAGCCGGATACCGCCAGTCGTGGTTCCGGAATGCCGAAATTACGCTGCAACCCGCGCAGCGCGGCGCGACCCCGCGATTCGATCAATGCGCTGGTCAGCACGCTTGCCACCTGGGCTAGAGGAACATGAGTTGTCACCGGTACCGTCCGAAGCGTCGGCCCGGCCAGCATCATCGCGACATTGCCCGAGGAAATTCCGCAGCGCTCGGCGACGAATTCGGTCTGGCCGGGATGCTGGAAGCCAATTTCGTACAATTGTTCCTTCGACACCGGGCCGGTGACGACCGCCGCCGCCGATCCGGAGCGTGCTAGTCCAACCGCAAGTTCAAGGCTGTCGAGCGAGCAATGCGCACCGGCGACGCTGGGATGTCCGGGCCGGTCGGCCTTCGCCGCAGCCAACTGCATCAGCGGCAGCCCATGATCGAAGACGCGTTCGCTTTCGCCAAGTGCGGTGATGATTTCGATCGGTCCGTCCCACACCGCGGCAAGCGCCCGCGGATCGCCCACGGCGACAAAGGTCGGAAGCCTGAAATCGGAGCGATTATCCCAGCATTTGGCGATGACTTCGGGACCGATCCCGGCGGGATCGCCAAGCGAAATGGCAATTGGCGTGAGCGGCGTCCGGATCATCCTCGCCGCCTTAGCGCAGTTCTGACTCTACCGGAATTCGATCACCGCATCGCGGCGAAGATCGCGCAGGTAACGCCGCGAACGCGAATTGATCCGCTCGTCGGCCAGCTGGTTGTAGATCTGGTCGAACGTCGGCTCGTCGGCAGTGCTCTCGTCGCGCCCGCAAATCACCAGGATGCGGACCCCTTCGTCGAGCGACCCGAACGGCTGGGTCGCCTGGCCGACCTGCATCGGCAGCATCAGCTGCTGAAGGGCAGGGGGAAGATCGCGCAGCTTGACCTGGTCGCTTTGCACGACCTCGCCTTTAAACTCGCCGGCGATCCGTTCCGCGCCGCCGCAACCGCCGACGTTGCGCGCGGCTTCGGTGAACCTCGAAACCAGCGGCTCGGCCTGGCTTTTGGAGGTACCCTTGGGGAAATTGATCGAGACCTGCTTAAGGCTCAACACCGCGTCGCGCGGGTCGGCGGTCAGGATCTTGCGCGTATCTTGGACGGCCAGGATCGACACTCCGCCGGCGATCGGGATCGGGTTGCTGACCGAACCGGCGGTCATCTGGCGAATGGCGCTGGACAGTTCGGGCGGCAGCTGTTCGGGGCGGACCCAGCCGAGATCGCCGCCGACGGCAGCGGTCGATGCTTCCGAATATTGGCGCGCATAGCCGGCGAACGATGCGCCGTTGCGCAGCTGTTCGAGGATCTTATTGGCATTTTCCATTGTCTGGGCTGCGGTTGCCGGGGTCGCCGTAAGATAGATTTCGCCGACCTTATACTCCTCGGTGCCCTTGGACGAAGTCATCCGGTCGAGCACCGCCTTGACCTCGTCATCACCGACACTCACGCCGCTTTCGATTTTCGCGCGCTGCAGCCGCTGCCACGCCATTTCGCCCTCGATTTGGTGGCGCATCGAATCCTTCGAAGAGCCATTGGCGACAAGGTAGGTTTCCATTTGGGCCGGAGTCTTCTTGACGTTGCCCGACACGCGCTCGAACGCGCGATTGATTTCCGTCTGCTTGATTTCGATCTTGGCCGACTTCGCGGCCTGGATCTGGAGCGTTTCGTCGATCAGGTTGCGCAGCACCTGGTCGCGCAGACGGGCCAGCTCCTCGGCCGGGATTTCGCCGCCATTGGCAAGTGCAAGCAACGCCAGCCGATGATCGATATCGGTTTGGGTGATGATGTCGCCATTGACGATCGCGGTCGCCTTGACGACCGACGGCATGGAATTGCCGAACACCTGCGGAGCCTCGGGCAGGCGCAGCGACTGGGCGCTGTTCACCGGTGCCGGTTGAGACTGGCCGGGTGTATTCTGAGCAAATGCCGCGCCCGCGAGCAGGGAAGCGGACAAGGCGATAACGCGCAAGCCGCGCGCCGGAATCGGACGAATTACTGCTGGCACGATCGATTAATCCTTAGTTCGCAATGCAATGAGATGACGGACGCTCTGGCGCACAGCCCCTGAACCCAGCCTTAGCGGTTAAGTCCTTTCAAAGCCAAGTGCAGCGAGAATGTGCTGCCTTTGCGGAAGGTCCCGATGCGTTCATGGTCGCGGCGCCAGGTCAACCCGATCTCGATACATTCGTCGCTATAAAGGACCCCGAGACGGTCGCGAACCGGGGCATAGCCGTCGGCAATGGACAGCGGATCTTCCTTGGCGTCGGTGAGGTCGATTACGGTCGATCCGAACACCGACCAGTAATGCGCGAACAGGATCCGCGCGGCGAGGCGCAATTCTTCCTTGTCGCGCAAATCCTCGATGTTGGCGTTGATGTTCCGGTCGAGCCGCAAATAGCCGATCTGGGCATAGGTCTGGTCCGAACCGAAGGTGAGATCGACTTCGTTGCGCCGGACCGCCAGATTATTCTTGTCGAGACGGAAGCGGTGAGTGAGGTCGAGAAAACGCCCGTAGCGAATTCTGGTCCTTCCGACGACATCTGAAAAGCGGCCCGTAAGTCCTGAACCATCAGGGAAAATCGAGGCCCCGTTGACCAGCCGGTAGCTTTGCCCGACGGTCGTCGAAATCGACAGATTGGGGCGCTCGAGCGACCAGTCCGCGCCATAAGTGATACGTGACTGGTCTTCCCACCGGTCGTAACCGGGGAAGCGATTGAGCGCGAACAAATTACTGTCTTCAAGGTCGACCGATCGCGAATCCTCGTTGGGGATGTCGACATTTTCGGTCTTTGGAGTGAGCACGAATTGAACGCGCGGGGTCAATCGCTGGATGCCGCCCAGCAACGGTCCCGCGACCGGCCATTTCACGTCTGCCGCCAGTGCTGCGATTCCGCGCGCGTGCCAACCATCCGTTCCGCGATAGCTGGGGATACTCGTGCTCAGCGCATCATTGGTGTGGTAGACGTCGCCGCGGCCGTAAGCGGTCAGCACCAGCTCCTGTCCCCAGGGCGATAGCCGGCGCATGTCCCAGCGAGCGCTGGCGAAGGCGCGCTGGGTATCCTGCCCCTCGATCCGGGTGATTGCCAGGCTATTGGCCTCGAGCTCGACGGTTCCGCCGACCAGATTGTCGAGCCGGAAGCGAGCGTCGATTGCCGGCAAGGCGATCGGGATCAGTTTCTGCCGGTCGTCGGCGCGAAGGCCCTCGAACGCCCAGCCGGCGATGGTGATGTAGGTGTTGGGCGTGATCCGTTCAGCATTGACGAAATTGCGCAGCCGGTCGTCGCCGGTGATGTCGTAACGGCGGGTGACGGTTTTGTCGCTGGCGATACGGATGGAATCGGTGATGCTCCATTCGGGGCTGAGCTGCCATTTGCCATTGGTCTCGAAATATGCGCGAATGCCCTTGCTGTTGCTGGCGCTGGTGGCGCCGGTGTCGGGATCCTCGATCGTGCCGTAGGTCAGCAACCCGCCAATCTGGAACGCGCCGACCGAATTCAGCTCGCGGTACTTGCCTTCGATCGCCGGCAGGACCCCGGTGTAGAGATGCGGCGTCAATGTCAGATCGCGGTTACGCGCGATCTGCCAATGATAAGGCGCTGCAATTTCAAACCCCTTGCGCGTCGAATAGCTGAAATCCGGGACCAGCCAGCCGGTTGCTCCGCCCGAACCTTTGGCCAGCGCGAAAATCGGCAGAAGCGGCAATTCGATCCCGAACAATTGCAAACGTCCGCCTTCGAATCGGATTCGCTTGGTCGTTGGATCGTCGATCACCTTGGCGGCGGTGATTGCCCAGCTCGGCCGGCGCGCGCAGCCCGAGGCCCTTGTGACCGGGCAAGGCGAATAAATGGCGTTTTCCAGCGTGGTGACATTGCCGGTTCGGATCGCCCGAGCGGCGGCGATGCGTCCGCCGCCCTCGACCACGACCAGCAGATTTTCCACCGTTCCGTCGCGCAAGGTGTCGGTCAGGACGACGCTGTCGCTGACGATCTTGTCGCCTTGCGGATTGACCAGGACGACATTCCCGCTGGCTCGGACGAGGCCGGTGACCCGGTTCCAGCTGACCTCATCGGCGGCGAGGAAGTTGCCGTCCCGCGCCATCCGCACCGCACCGGTGGCGGTGACCAGTTCGGCGTCGCTGTCATAGACGACCTGGTCGGCGCTGAAATCAATCTGGGACTGGTCGGCGTCAGCGGCGGGCGCGGCTGGCACTGGCGGTTCTTCGCGGGCGAAAGCCGGGCAAGGCACGGCGAGCAGCAGGGGCAGCGCCGTCCACCACGCATATCTTTGTGCCAATGCCTTGTATCCCGCTCGCTTCAATGCCTGGTTCCGTCATTGCCTATCGCACTGGAATGGCACGCCGACAATTGCCTGCGCGCCCATTTTGCCAAGGCGAGAGTTGAACCCTAAGGAGCAGTCCGACAACCGTATACTTCCTGAGGAAAGCAGATAATGAAAATCCGTTTCGCCGATCAGCGGCCTGAGGGCGAATTTGCTTTGGTCCTTCCGGTAGCCGGCAACGACCGCTCAGCGCTTGCCAGCATGGGCACGGCGCAGGCGGCGCTTGGAGCGGCGCTGGACAGTCAGCGCTTCGACGGCGAAGCGGCCAGCGCCCAGGAAAATTTCGCCGACGATCATGGCACCATGCGGCGAATTCTGGTGGTTGGAACGGGCACGGAATCTGTGACCGGCGAAGTGGCCGAGAAGCTTGGCGGGACCGCGGCCGCGAAACTCCTCACCTCGGGTGTAAAGACCGCGGTCATCGACGTTTCCGGGCTCGGCCTCGATACCGATGCCGCCGCCAGGGTCGGTCTTGGGGCAGCGCTTCGGAGCTGGCGCTACGACCGCTATCACACCAAGCTCAAGGACAAGCACAAGCCGAGCCTGACCGAAGTGTTGATCGTCGGCGCTCCGGCGGGCACGCAAAAGCGTTATGACGAGCGCTGGGCGCCGGTTTACCAAGGCGTCGCGCTGACTCGCGAGCTGGTCACTGAACCGGCCAACATCATTTACCCCGAAAGCTTCGTCGAGCGGGTCACGGCCTCGCTCAAGGGCAGCGGGCTTGAAATCGAGGTGCTCGACCGAGCGGCGATGGAGAAACTCGGCATGGGCGCGCTCCTGGGGGTCGCTCAAGGTTCGGTCCGCGAAGCTCGGATGATGGTTCTCAAATGGAATGGCGGCGGCGATTCCAGGCCGATTGCGTTCGTCGGCAAGGGCGTGACCTTCGATACCGGCGGGATTTCGATCAAGCCGGCGCAGGGCATGGAAGCGATGAAGTGGGACATGGGCGGCGCCGGTGCAGTGGTCGGGGCGATGAAGGCGCTCGCCGGGCGCAAGGCCAAAGCCAATGTCATCGGCATCTGCGGACTGGTTGAGAACATGCCCGGCGGCAACGCTCAGCGCCCCGGCGATGTCGTTACGACCATGTCCGGGCAGACCGTCGAGGTCATCAATACCGACGCCGAGGGCCGCCTGGTGCTGGCCGACGCGCTGACTTATGTTCAGCGCAATTTCAAACCCTCGGCGATCATCGACTTCGCGACTCTGACCGGCGCCATCATCATCAGCCTGGGTCATGAATATGCCGGCATTTTCACCAACAATGACGAGCTCGCTCAAAAACTGGGCAGCGCCGCAAACGCCTCCGGCGATAAGCTGTGGCGGATGCCGATGGGCGAGCCGTTCGACCGGCTGATTGATTCGCCGATCGCCGACATGAAGAACGTCGGCCCGCGCGAAGGTGGGTCGATCACCGCCGCGCAATTCATCAAGCGCTTCGTCGAAAAAGGAACGCCGTGGGCGCATATCGACATAGCCGGCAAGGCGTGGGCGGACAAGGCCTCGGCGACCGCTGAGAAAGGCGCCACCGGCTTCGGCGTGCGCCTGATCGACGAATATGTCGCCGAGGTGTGCGAGCGCTGACAGGCGCCGTCGATGCGAGTCGATTTCTACCAATTGGGGGCAAGTCCGCCCGAAGCGGTGATCGCGACCATCGCGGGCAAGGTAACCGCAATCGGCGAACGCCTGCTGGTGGTGGCCGATGACGAGGCCTTCCTCGCCCGGCTCGACCGCTTGTTGTGGAGCCAGGACGAAGGCAGCTTCCTGCCTCATGCGCTCGCCGGCGGAGTCGAAGACGCGCGCCAGCCGGTACTTCTGTCGACCAGCGAGGACGCACCCAACCTCGCCCGCAACCTGCTCATCGCCGACGGTCGCTGGCGCGAGGCTGCGCTGAGTTTCGAGCGCGCCTTTTATCTGTTCGCTGGCGAGGCCACCGAAGGCGCACGGCTGGCGTGGAAATTGCTGTCGGGCAGGGATGGGGTCGATCGCCGCTATTGGGCGCAGGACGATGGCAAATGGGTCGAAAAAGGCTGAGCCTTGCGCGGCTTCGCCAGCCCGGCTAGGGGCGCCGCCAACCCCTTCACCCCAGAATTTCGATGGAGCTTTCCATGCCGGTCACCCGCACCTTTTCGATCATCAAGCCCGACGCCACCCGCCGCAACCTGACCGGCGCAGTGACCAAGATGCTCGAGGATGCCGGACTGCGCGTCATCGCGTCCCGGCGTATCCACATGACCAAGGACCAGGCCGAAGGCTTTTACGCGGTCCACCGCGAACGGCCGTTCTTCAGCGACCTCGTCGCGTTCATGACTTCGGGCCCGGTGGTGGTTCAGGCGCTCGAGGGCGAAGACGCGGTCAAGCGCAACCGCGACATCATGGGCGCGACCAACCCCGCCGATGCCGCCGACGGCACCATCCGCAAGACCTTCGCCGAATCGATCGAGGCCAATTCGGTCCACGGTTCTGACAGCGACGAAAACGCCAAGATCGAGATCGATTATTTCTTCAAGCCGGAAGAGGTTGTCGGGTAAATCGTTACAGCAGCGGACTGAGCATGGCCATGAAATTGGCCCACAGCCGCTGGCCGACGGTGAACGCCGCGACCTGTTCCGCAGTGACCCGGTCGCTGTCAGCAATATAGCTGTTCTGGCGCTTGCGCATGACCTTGGCGAAGGCCTCGTCGGCGAACAGGATATTGTTTTCGAAATTGAGTTCGAAGCTGCGCCGGTCGAGGTTGGCTGAACCGATCAGGCCGATGGTGCCGTCGACGACCATCGTCTTGGCGTGGAGCAAGCCGCAGTGATATTGGTACAACTCGACCCCGGCGTCGAGCAGGACCGCGAAATAGCTTCGGCTGGTGGCGGCGACGATCCTGCTGTCGATATTCTTCGGCAAGACCAGAACGGTTCGAACCCCGCGCCGCGCCGCGGCGGTCAGTGCGAACAGCAGTTGCTCGTCGGGCACGAAATAGGGCGTGGTCAGCACCAGCTCGTGCCGCGCCGAGTGGATCGTCTCGTCGAACGTCGTCGGCATGGCGTCGAAGCGCAGGGTCGGGCCGGTGCCGATGACCTGGGCGATGATGGTTCCCTTTTTGGCCGGCGCCGGGCCGCTCAGCAGGGCGCTCAGATTTTCGCCCTGCTCGCTCATCCAGTCGGACACGAACAGGAATTGGCACTGGCGCGCGACCGGGCCTTCCCACCGGGTCATGATGTCGACCCATGGCGCATAGTGCGGCTTGATCTGGAATTCCGGGTCGGCGGCATTCTGGCTCCCGGCCCAGGCGATGCGATTGTCGATGATCAGCGACTTGCGGTGATTGCGCAGGTCAACCCGGCCGCGGATCATCGTCCACAGCAAACTCCCGACGGGCAAAGCGACCCGGACCTCGACACCCGCGTCCTTGAGGTCGCTCCAGTGGCGCGATCGAATCAGGCGGTGCGAACCCAAAGCATCGGCCAAAGCGCGCACCTTTACGCCGCGCTGCGCCGCGCGGATGAACGCGTCTTTCACCTTCAGCCCGTTGGTGTCGTCGAGCCAGATATAGAAGCTGGCGTGAACAGTCTGTTTCGCGGCGTCGGCATCGGCGCACATCTCGTCAATCGCGGCATTGCTGTCGGTGGCAAGGGTCGCCGAATTGCCGCTGGTCGGGTCGAGGCCGTTGATCGTCCGGGCGAGCGCGAACGGGGCGTCGTGGCGACCGCTGATCAATCGCTTCATGGCCGCTTTGTCGCCAGGCGGGCGGGGCAGGGCTTTGTCAATCTCGATCCCGAGCCGGCGGCGGCCCATGCTGACCCGCGCCTCGCCGAACAGCAGATACGCGATCATTCCGAGGATCGGCGCCATGACGATGACCATCACCCAGGCGAGCCGCGCCGCCGGATCGCGATTCGGGCGCAAAATCGCGCGCAGCAGGACCAGCACTTCGGCCGCCAGCAGAAGCAAAGACAAGGCAAGGTTGAATGACCGCATCGCTGGCTAATCCGGCATAAATGCCGCGTCCTGTCCAGTTGGCAGTCGGATCAAGCCCGGCTGAAGCCAGTCAAGCGCAACGACTTGCCGCCGAACAGGCCGCCGCCATCCCAGCGAAAACGGATCGCATAAGCACGCTTCGAGCGGCGCTCGCTGCCAGCCTCGACGTAGCGCGCGTCGGCTTGCGCCACGATCTGCCCGTTGCCCTTGCGCTCGGACTTATCGGGAAGAGCGTTTTCAATATCGCTGGCGGACAGCTGGCCGTCGCTGCCAAGATCGACGCTCTTGCCGCCCGGGAAGGTGAGGATCAGCGATTCGAGTGCGTGCGAATCTTCGACCGGTTCGATGGCGAGGTTGCGCCCGTCATTTTCGACCTTGGCGCGGAGCACAAGCGGGATTGCACGCGACTTTTCGATGACCTCGGTCGGTCCCGACTTGGTGCCCTGCCAGTTGATCCACAGCCCCAGGGCGGAGATGATCAGCGCAGCAAATGCGACGAATTCGCCGAAATTGATCCAGCGGCGGCGGGTTCGCTTTTCAGCGGCGGTTTGGGGTTCGCTCATGACGACACGAAATCGCCCAAGGCGCGGGGGTAAAGCAAGTGCTCCGCTGCAAGAATCCGCTGTTCGAGGGTCGCTGGAGCGTCTTCCGGCTCGATCGGCACCTCGGTTTGGGCAAGGATCGCTCCGGCATCGAGCTCCGCGGTGACCAGATGGACGGTGCAGCCGCTCACCTTGTCCCCGGCGGCAAGCGCCCGGGCGTGTGTGTCGAGCCCGCGGTATCTGGGCAGCAGCGACGGGTGGATATTGACCATGCGCCCGGCGAATCGCTCGACGAAGGCGGGCGAAAGCATGCGCATGTACCCGGCCAGCGCGATGGTGCCCGCGCCATGCTCGTCGATCGCCTTGCCGAGCGCGGCATCGAAGATCTCCCGGTCCACGCTTTTGCTGTCCCATGCCCAGGTCGGAAGACCTTGCGCTCGGGCCCAGTCGAGACCCGGCGCGTGGGGCTTGTTCGACGCCACCAGGACCACTTCGTAACCCGCGGCCTGCCCGACCAACGCGCGCATGTTGCTGCCGCGACCCGAAATCAGGATCGCGACCCGGCGCGGATCAGCCATGATGGGTTTGCGACCAGTCTCCGGTCGAATTCCAGCTTCCGCCGGGGCCGCTGACGGTGCAGCCGCGCGGGCCGGCTTCGATGATTCCGATGCGGTGGACGATTTCGCCGGCGGCTTCGAGCGCCGCAGCCACGCCGTCGGCATCACTTGAGGCGACAATAACCGCCATCCCGATCCCGCAATTGAAGGTCCGCGCCATTTCCGCCGGCTCAACCATACCGCCGCTTTGGATCAGCGCGAAAATGGCGGGCAGGGACCACTGCCCGGCGTCGACCATCGCGTGACAATTTGCGGGCAGCACGCGGGGGATATTTTCGAGCAAGCCGCCCCCGGTGATATGGGCCAGGCCGTTGATCTTCCCTCGCTGGACCAGCGGGAGCAGGGAGCGGACATAGATTCGAGTCGGGGTCAGCAGTGCCTCGGCGAGCGCGGCGCCGCCAGTCTCCTCGAACGATTGGTCGAGCGACCAGCCCTTGCGCTCGATGATCCGGCGGACGAGCGAGAAACCGTTGCTTTGAACGCCCGAGCTGGCGAGGCCGAGGATCACGTCGCCAGGTGCGATTCGCGCGCCGGTCAGGACTTGGTGGCGGTTGACCGCTCCGACGCAAAACCCCGCGAGGTCGTAGTCTTCATCGGCATACATGCCGGGCATTTCTGCAGTTTCACCGCCGATCAACGCGCAGCCCGCCAACCGGCATCCGCTGGCGATCGATTCGACAACTTTGGCCGCAACTTCGGGCTCGAGTTTCCCGCAGGCGTAATAATCGAGGAAGAACAAAGGTTCGGCGCCCTGGACGATGAGATCGTTGGCGCACATCGCAACCAGATCGACGCCGACGCCCGAATGGCGGCCGCTGTCGATCGCCAGCTTGAGCTTGGTCCCGACACCGTCATTCGCAGCGACCAGCAAGGGGTCGGAATAGCCCGCCGCCTTGAGGTCGAAGAAGCCGCCGAATCCGCCCAAAGCGACATCGGCGCCGGGCCGCGCGGTCGATTTGGCAGCCGGTCCGATCGCCTTGACGAGGGCATTGCCAGCGTCGATCGACACCCCGGCTTCGGCATAGGTCAGTGGCTTATCGCTCATGATTGGCCGGGCGATAGAGACAAGCCGCTTGGATTTCCACGCCGTTGTCGCCAAAAGCGGCGCGATGCTCCGTCGATCAATCCTCCTGCCCGTCATGCTCATCCTCGCGGTGGCCGGGATTTCCGTTGCAGTTTATGCGCAATTGGAGAGTGGAAATCGCGGAATCCTGCCGATCGATAGCTCGGGCTTGCTCGAGGTCGGCGGGATCCATGTCGATGTCGAGGCCAAGGATTCGGTCGCCGCGCGCTATGCCGGCTGGCGCATCGCCCAGCGCGAAGGCTTCCGCAAATTATACGCCGAGGTTCACAAGGTCCCGCTGAACAAGGCGCCGAGCCTGTCCGATTCGACGCTCGACCAGATCGTCAGCTCGATCAGTGTCGAGCGCGAGGAAATCGGCCCCAACCGCTACATCGCCGATCTCGGCATCATGTTCGACCGCGCCCGCGCCGCGGAATATCTCGGTGTTGCCGGCGGCAAGATCCAGCGTTCGGTGCCGATGCTTCTGATTCCCGTGACCATAACCGGCGGCACCGCGACCAGTGTCGAGCTGCGCAATGCGTGGCAGCGGGCCTGGGCGCAGTATCGAACGTCCGACAGCGCGATCGACTATGTCCGGATCAGCGGGCTCGGAGTCGACCCGATCCTGGTCAACGCCGCCCAGCTGACCCGTCCCGGCCGCGGCTGGTGGCGCAATATCGTCGACCTTTACGGTGCGGCCGACATTCTGGTCGCCGAGGTCCAGCTCGAGCGGCTTTATCCCGGAGGCCCGGCGCGCGCTCGATTCATTGCCCGCCACGGACCCGACAATCAGATCGTCGGCGGCTTTACCCTCACCGCCAAGGACAGCGAATCGCTCCCGGCGATGATGGCCCTGGGGGTCAAGCGCATGGACCAATTGTTCACTACCGCGCTGGCCGCTGGTCAGCTGCAACGTGACTCGTCGCTCAATCTGCCGCCGCCGCCGGTCGAGATTCTGCCCGAAGTCGAAGCCCCCAAAGCTGTGGCCACGGCAACCAACGCCTTCCAGGTCCAGGTCAGCGGCCGCGACGTCAGCGCCTATAATTTTGCAATGGCGCATTTGCGCACCCTGGCGGGAGTCGAATCGGCAAGCCCGCAGCAAATCAATGCCGGCGGCACCAGCTATGTCCTGGTCAGTTATGCCGGCGACCTCAACGCGCTCGCCAATGCCCTGCGCGCACGCGGCTGGGTGGTCGAAGCCGCAGGCTCGGTGGTTCGGATCAAGCCGAGCTCCGACAAACCGCCTCCAATCCCGGTGCCGCCGCCAGCAGCGCCGCCGCCGGCCCAGCCGGCGAAGCCCGCCGCAACGCCGCCAGCGACGCCGCAGCCGCCATCGGGTCAGCCGGGATGAAGCCGCGCCTCGACCAGATCGCGCTTCCGCTCGACTGGCCGCAAACCGAGGGCGACGCCCGGTTCATCGTTTCCGAATCCAACCGCGCGGCATTCGACCATTTCCGCCAATGGAGCCTGTGGCCGGTCAAGGCCGCAATCCTGACTGGACCGCGGCGATCGGGGCGAACGTTGCTCGCCCGAAGCTTCGTCGAGCGGGTCGGCGGGCGCTTATTCGACGACGCCGAACAGCGCGACGAGGAGGAGCTGTTCCATGCCTGGAACCAGGCGCAGGATTCGGGCCGCCCGCTGGTGATGATTGCGGATGCCGTACCGCCGGCCTGGGCGCCGGCTTTGCCCGACCTCAAGACCCGGCTCGCAGTTACTCCGGTGGCGACCATCGCGCTGCCCGACGATGCCTTGTTCGGGGCTTTGATCCAGCTTCATTTCGCCGATCGCGGGTTGCACATCCCGGGCGATGCATTGCGCTTCATGGCGCAGCGGCTGCATCGCGATTATTTCACCGCCGAGCGCGCGGTCGAAGCAGTCGACCGCTTCGCCATCGCCGAGCGCGCGCGGCTGTCGCTGCCGACCGTCCGGCGAGCGCTTGGCGAAGCGAAATTGATCGGTAGCGAAGCGGCCTAGCCGCAAAGGACGCTGTGTATGCGGTTTTGCTCGTCGAGAGTCACGGTCAGCCGGTCGGCGCTAAATTCCATCGTCACCATCTGGCCGTGAGCGACCCAGCGCAGAATGTGGGCGCCCGATTCGGCGATCAGTTTCGCGCCGAGTTCGGTGGTTGCGACTTCGCCGATGTGGAGCGCGAGGCCGGTGTCGCGGCACATTGAAACGCTGGAGTCGGGCGCCGCCGGTGGCGCCATTGCGGACGCACAGCCAGCGAGCGGTGCAACCAGCAGCAGCGCCTCCCTACGCATCCACATTCTCGTCCGCCGCCACCCGGCTCATTTTGAGCTTGCCATTTTCGATCGCGAAGCCGAGCCGGCCTTCGACCAGCTCAACGGCGTCGCTGCCAAATTGATCGAAGCGCCAGCCGGACAATATCTTGAGGTCCTTGCGGACTCCGGCGGCGAGCGCTTCGAGCTCGTCCGAGCGGGCGATAAGCTTCGACGCGACTCCGGTTTCCTTGGACCTGATCTTGAGCAGCAGCTTGAGCAGGTCGCTGACCAATGCGCCGTCCTTGGTCAGTCCCGGGCGGCGCGGTTCGCGGTCGGGCAATTCTTCGGCGCCGAGCGGTTTCGATTTGGCCAGCGCGTTCATCAGCCGGGCGCCAATGTCATTGTTGCGCCAGCCCGCCGAAAGTCCGCGAATCCGGCCCAGATCTTCCTGGGTCTTGGGCGGGTGGAGCACGATTTCGTTGATCGTGTCGTCCTTGACGATCCGCCCGCGCGGCAAGTTCTTGCCCCGGGCCTCGGTCTCGCGCCACCCGGCGACCGATTTCAGGCGCCCGAGCACCGCCGGATTGCGGCTTGGAAGCTTGAGGCGTTTCCACGCATCCTCGGCGGCAAAGGCGAAGGACGACGAATCGGCCAGCCGCTCCATTTCCTCATCGAGCCAGTCGCCGCGACCGGTCTTGCGCAATTTCTCGACCATCCGCGGGAAGACCGTGGCGAGGTGGGTGACGTCGGCGATCGCATAATCGATCTGGCGCTTGTCGAGCGGCCGGCGGCTCCAGTCGGTGAAGCGCGCACCCTTGTCGAGACTGTGGCCAAGCAGGCTTTCGATCAGGTTCGAATAGCCGATCTGCTCGCCATGACCGAGCGCCATCGCAGCGATCTGCGTGTCGAACAGTGGGTAAGGAACCGAGTCGGTAAGATTGTGGATGATCTCGAGGTCCTGGCCGCCGGCATGGAAGACCTTGAGCACATCGCGATTCGAGACGAACAAATCGAGCAGGCACTGCATGTCGAGATCGGCCTTGGGGTCGATCGCCGCTGCCTCGTCGGCACTTGCGACCTGGATCAGGCACAGGTCGGGCCAATAGGTATTTTCGCGCATGAACTCGGTGTCCACGGCGATAAAGGGGTGCTGTGAAAGTCGGCCCACCAATGCTTCGAGATCGGCGGTGGTGGTAATCAGAGGATGGATTCGCATGTTCGAAACGGGCCATAGCCGTCCCTCCACGGCTTGACAAAAGGCTTTGGCGCGGGGAAGCGCGGCGCCTGCTTTTTTCCGCACCGCAACAATCATTTTAGCCCAAGAGCTGTTGATGCACGCCTATCGTTCACACACCTGCGCCGACCTTCGTTCAAGCGATGTCGGATCGACCGTCAAACTGTCGGGCTGGATCCACCGCAAGCGCGATCATGGCGGGGTGCTGTTCGTCGATCTGCGCGATCATTTCGGGCTCACCCAGCTGGTTGCCCGGGCCGGCTCGGACGCGCTCGAATTGCTCGATTCGCTGCGCGTCGAATCGGTCGTGACGATCGGCGGCGAAGTCGTTGGACGCGAAGGCGGAGCGGTCAATGCCAAGCTCGCCACCGGCGATATCGAAGTCATCGTCATGTCGGTCGAAGTGCAGTCGGAGGCCGCCGAGCTGCCGATGCCGGTCGCCGGGGAGGCCGAATATCCCGAGGAAATCCGCCTCAAATATCGCTACCTCGATCTGCGCCGCGAGCGCATTCACGCCAACATCATGCTGCGTTCGAAGGTCATCGCATCCATCCGCCGGCGGATGATCGATCAGGGCTTCACCGAATTCCAGACCCCGATCCTGACCGCCAGCAGCCCTGAAGGCGCGCGCGATTATCTGGTGCCGAGCCGGGTCCACCCGGGCAAATTCTACGCGCTTCCGCAGGCACCGCAGATGTTCAAGCAATTGCTGATGGTCGCTGGTTTCGACCGTTATTTCCAGATCGCTCCCTGCTTCCGCGACGAGGACGCCCGCGCCGACCGCAGCCCAGGCGAATTCTATCAACTCGATTTCGAAATGAGCTTCGTCACCCAGGACGACGTCTTCAACGCCATCGAGCCGGTGCTGTCGGGCGTGTTCGAGGAGTTCGCCGAGGGCAAGTCGGTCACTGCCGCCGGCGAATATCCCCGCATTCCGTACAAGGAAGCGATCCTGAAATATGGCAGCGACAAGCCCGATCTGCGCAATCCGCTGCTGATCCACGACGTTGGCGACCATTTCAAAGGCTCGGGATTCGGCCTGTTCGCCGGGCTGGTCGACAAGGGCATGAACGTGCGCGCGGTTGCAGCGCCGAAAACCGCCGAGAAAAGCCGCAAGTTCTTCGATGAGATGAACGACTGGGCACGCGGCGAAGGCTTTGCCGGCCTCGGTTATGCCACCCGCAAGGCTGGCGAATGGGGCGGTCCAATCGCCAAGAACCACGGCCCTGAAGGAATGGACCAGATCGCCGCGCAAATGGGTCTTGGCCCGGACGACGGGATTTTCTTCGCCGCCGGCCCGGAAGCGGATGCTGCCAAGCTCGCCGGCCTGGCCCGCACCCGCGTCGCCGAACAGCTCGAATTGATCGAGCAAAGCGCGTTCAAATTCTGCTGGATCGTTGATTTCCCGATGTTCGAATATAATGACGACCAGAAGAAGATCGACTTCAGCCACAATCCCTTCTCGATGCCGCAGGGCGAGATGGAAGCGCTCGAAACCATGGACCCGCTCGACATCCTCGCGTGGCAATATGACATTGTCTGCAACGGTACCGAACTGTCGAGCGGAGCGATCCGCAACCATCGCCCTGACATCATGTACAAGGCGTTCAAAATCGCCGGCTATAGCCGCGCCGAAGTTGACACCAGTTTCTCGGGCGTGATCAACGCCTTCAAATTTGGCGCACCGCCGCACGGCGGGTCGGCGCCGGGCATCGATCGGATCGTCATGCTTATCGCCGATGAACCGAATATTCGCGAAGTGATCGTCTTCCCGATGAACCAGAAAGCGGAAGATCTGATGATGAACGCGCCCGCCGCGGTCGATCCCAAACAGCTCAAGGAGTTGTCGATCCGGATCGTCGCCGACAGCTGAGGTTCAACGCCGCCGGCCCGCTGTCCTGTTTCCGTACAGCGTGGCGACGGGCGATTGCGCCCCGCCGAACCGGTCGATACTGTCCTGATCGGGGAATAGGGAAAGAAATTGGAGACGCGCGTGCCGATCGCCGCCGACCATCATGGCGACTTCGCGATTCTTTGCGATCAGCTAGCCGCTGCTCAACTGGCGCAAATCGCGCATCGACGGCGCGCGATCATTCTGTTCGAAGGACCCGAAGGCGCGGGCAAGAAATTCGCGCTCAAGCAGCTCGTCGGAGCATTCGACCCTTGCCATACCAATGTCGTCAGCGTTCACCGCGACCGCCGTGAAGCCGCGGAGGGCCACTGGCTGGCGAGATTCTGGCGCGATTTGCCAGCCGCCGGCGAAAGCGTGTTCTTTTATCGCAGCTGGTACCGGCGCGTGCTCGATGAGCGCTTGTCGGGCCGGGTCGAGGAAGGCGCGCTGGCGCGCTCGTTCGACGAGATCAACGAATTCGAGGCGCAGCAGCGCGATTACGGAACGCTGATCGTCAAACTCTATTTCGACGTGTCCGCCCAGGTCCAGGCGCAGCGCCTGGCCGAGCGGTCGAAGAACCCGTGGCGGGGCGGGCAGGACAATCACGCCACGCTCGCGGTCGCTCACCCCGGCTATGCCCAGGCGCTTGAGGATTTGCGCGACAATAGTGACACCCGCTGGTCGCCGTGGCGGATCATCAACGGCGATGACGAGGGCCAAGCCGCGACCGAAGCGTTGGCCGCAGTGCTTGAGGATTTTCGAGCGGCGATGCCGGCCGAGCCGCCGCATTTGGTGAAAGCCGACAATCGCGCGGCCTAGGCCTAAATCGTTTCCGCCCGAGGCGGATAGCGGATCGCGACAATTTCGTAGCTGATCTCTCCAGCGAGCAAGCGGACCACCCGCTCTTCGCCGACACGCGCGCCAATCAGCGCCCGGGCGATCGGAGCGCTCCAGCCGATGATCCCGGCCGAAGCATCCGCCTCGTCATTGCCGAGGATGGTGAGTGTCCGGCGCCGGTCGTGCTCGTCGACCAGCTCGACTGTCGCACCGAACCGGACCTGGTCGCGGCTTTCCTGCGCGGCCGGATCGACGATTTTGGCCGCCTTCATCGCTTTGGCGAGAAAGCTTAGCCGCCGGTCGACCTCGCGCAGCTTCTTTCGGCCATAGATATAGTCGCCATTCTCGGAGCAGTCGCCATTGGCTGCGGCCCAGCTGATGGTTTCGACCAAATTCGGCCTTTCGACACCGAACAATCGGTCGTATTCGGCGCGCAGCCGGGCGAAACCCGGCGGGCTGATGAAACGCGGCGGCGGTCCGGACATGGGCCGGGACTTAACCCGGACTGGACTTGCCGAGATAGCGCGAAACGTGAACCGCGGGCTGGGGGGCCGGAGCGCGCCTGATTGAATCATAAACCACGCTATTTTCGATCACCCGCTGGACGTAGCCGCGCGTTTCGGAAATCGGAATCGCCTCGATCCAGCGGATCATGTCGACGTTGCCGCGCGGATCGCCATAAGCGTTGATCCATTTGCGCACATTGCCGGGCCCGGCATTGTAGCTTGCGACCGCGAGCGGGACGCTTCCTCCCCAGGTGTTGAGCATCCGCTGGAAATAGGCCGACCCGAGCAGGACGTTGTAATTGGGGTCGGCGAGCAGGCGATTGGCGTCATAGCCGACCCCGACCTTGCCGGCCTGCTCGCGCGCCGTGCCGCGCATCAACTGCATCATCCCGAGCGCCCCGGCGTGGCTGATCGCATAAGGATCGAACGAGCTTTCCTGGCGGGTGATGCCGTGGACCAGCGCCCAGCTGGCGCTGCCATTGGAGGCGAGCGACGGATAACCCTGGCGGACGTAGAACATCGATCCGCTGTTGCGCGCCATCCGCGCCACCCACACTGGCAGATCCTGGCGCCCCAATTGCTGGCCCAGTTCGAGCGCGAGATAGCGGTCGGAGTCAGCAGTCAGCGACTTGGCGAGCGCCTGGACGAACAACGCTTGTTCGGCGGCGCGCTGCTGCTGGCCGAGAATCCGCATCGCCTGAACCATCCGGCGGGCGTTGAAGGCCGCACGCTGGGCGGCGGTCGTCACATATTGCGGCACCGCCTGAGCTGGGGCGGGGACCGGACGGCCGAGCCGCTCAAGCGACAATTGCCCGTAGAATAATTCCGGATAGGCCGCTGCGCGCTGATAATGGGCGCCGGCTTCGGAACTTCTGCCAGCGGCGCTGAGGGCTCGTCCGGCCCAATATTCGCCTTTGCTCAGAACCTGCAGCGACTGACCGCCGCGGCCGTAACGTTCGAACAGACCCTGAGCGCCCGCCATATTGTTGAGCCGGTCAAACGCAACGCGCCCGCCAAGCCAGGTGATGCTCGTATATTTATCTCTGATATCATAGGATTGTGAGATGACGTTCGCGCCGAGTGGAAGCGCATCATCGACCTGCCGGGCGATGTTGTATACCAGTTGATATTGCCGCGCCGCTTGCGCCTCCCCGGCGAGGAGCAGAGTCATTTCGTAGAAGCGATCGATGTCGGCCGGGCGGTAGGTGAACTGGTGCGGGCGAGCGAACAGGTCGCGCGCGCTGTCACCAAAGCCATTGGCGCGGAGGAAACGGGCGCGATCCATCATCAGACCGGCATCGGCGGTGACCGATCCAATGACCGCGCCGTAGCGCGCTTCGGCGTCGGGCCCCGCGGTCTGCATCGCGATTCGAGCGGCGAAGCTCGCTTGCCGCCGCGGACTGGTCAGCGCGATAAAGCGCGCGGCGTCGCTGGGGCGCTTGTCGAACAACAATGAATCCACCCGCTGGTCGTGGTCTGCGGTCGTGAAACTTGTCCCATAGCGCGCCCACAGGCTTTGTTCGTCGACCGGCTTGAGGTCTGCCGCCGCCCATGCCTTGCGCGCAGCATCGAGCGCCTCGACCGTCCTGCCGCTCGCTGCATTGGCCTCCGCCAGTCGCGCCCAGCCATTGCCGCTGACGGGTTTGTCGGTGGCGAAGAAGGCGATCACGGTGGCGGGGGCTTCTCCCGGCCGCATCGCCGCTTCGGCCCAGCGGCGGATCTTCGATTCGTCGGGCCAGCCGGGGTTGGCGATAACGAAACGCGCGTAATCGGCGAAGCTGTAGCCGCTACTCGAGCGAAGGCGCCGCCAGTCGTTGAGCGCATAACCGACATTCGTCGAGGTCGCCGCGTAGGGCGCCGGATAGGCCGGCTGATATTGAGCGGACCCGGCCGCGGTTGCGGTCAGGACAACAGGCAGCAGATATGCAACGCGCCACATGCTGGACATTTTGGCTTTCCCCTCCTTATCAGGCGCTGAACGAAGGCGCCGGCATGGCCCCCCACCGCCAGCAACGCCGGACAAAGGAAGCTAATCATGTTTTTCGGCTCAATTCCCGCGCTCGTGACGCCTTTTGCGGCGGGACGAGTCGATGAAGCGCTATTCCGAGATTTCGTGGTCTGGCAGATCGATCAGGGCAGCGACGGGCTGGTGCCGTGCGGGACCACTGGCGAAGCCGCGACCCTGACCGACGCCGAACACCGCCGGCTGATCGAGATCGCAGTCGAGGTCGCTCGCGGCAAAGTCCCGGTCATCGCCGGCTGCGGATCGAACAATACCGCCCATGCTATCGAATTGACCCGCGCCGCCAGGGATGCAGGCGCCGATGCAGCGCTCCATGTCCCGCCTTATTATAATCGCCCCAATCAGGACGGCATTTACGCCCATCTCGCTGCCGTGGCCGGGGAGGGTATTCCGATCGTCCTTTACAATGTTCCGGCGCGGACCATCACCGACATCGCCGTCGAGACCATGGCGAAGCTGGCCGAGCTGCCCAATGTCGTTGCGGTCAAGGACGCCACCGGCAACCTCGCCCGGATCTCGGCCCAGCGCGAAGCGTGCGGCGCGGACTTTGTCCAGCTGTCGGGCAATGACGACATGGCGCTTGGCTTCAATGCAATGGGCGGCGTCGGCTGCATTTCGGTCACCGCCAATGTCGCCCCGCGACTCTGCAGTGAGTTCCAGAAGGCGATGCGCGACAAACGCTGGGACGAAGCGCTGGCGCTCCAGGACCGGCTGTTCCCGCTCCACGCAGCGCTATTCACCGACGCTTCGCCTGGTCCGGTCAAATATGCGCTCAACAAGGTCCGCGCCGATTTCCCCGCTGAATTGCGCCTGCCGATGACCGAGGCCTCGGCTGCGTCGAAGGCGGCGGTCGATGCCGCACTGGCCCATGCGGGGCTGATCTGATCCGCTGATGCCGCGCGAGCTTCCAACCCCGTTCGACAAGGTCAAGGTCGTCGCCGACAACCGGCGCGCTTATTACGAATATTTCGTCGAGGAGAAATTCGAGGCCGGCATCGAGCTGATGGGCACCGAGGTCAAATCGCTTCGCGGTGGCGAAGGT
The DNA here is from genome assembly GCA_013816595.1 of Sphingomonas sp. Lineage (GTDB taxonomy): Bacteria > Pseudomonadota > Alphaproteobacteria > Sphingomonadales > Sphingomonadaceae > Sphingomicrobium. Next base: position 29,179 of record JACDEB010000001.1, read on the forward strand.
TCGATTGCGGAAAGCTATGCCATGGTCGAAGGGGAGGAGGTGTTCCTCGTCAATTCAAACATCCCCGCTTATGCCAAGGGCAGCTGGATGAACCATGAGCCGCGGCGCAAGCGCCGGCTGCTGCTCAAGAAGCGCGAAATCGCCAAGCTCCACGGCTCGATCACCCGCCAAGGCCTGACGCTAATCCCGCTGTCGCTGTATTTCAACGCCCGCGGCCGGGCCAAGGTCGAGCTTGCGCTGGCCCGGGGCAAGAAACTTCACGACAAACGCGAAACGATCAAAGAACGCGACTGGAAGCGCGATCAGCAACGCCTGTTGCGCCACAATGGCTGAGCGCCGCTCCTTGATGGCAATGCTCAAAGGCCTTTGGCCGACGCGCGAATCGATCCAACACAACCGCTTTCTGAAGCCATTCGCCAAATATATCGGCGACCCGAGCCTTTGGCGCCTGACCCGCCGGTCGGTGCCGCGGGGGGTTGCTCTGGGCCTGTTCGTGGGATTGATCATTCCCATCATGCATACGGTCATCGCAGCGCTGTTCGCGGTTCCAGCGCGGGCCAATGTCGCGGTCTCGGCGGGGTTCACCTTGCTCATCAATCCGCTGACCATTCCGCCAATCTATTACGCCGCTTATCGCATCGGATCGTGGGAACTTCACCACGACCGCCAGCTGGTCGATCCGGTGGCGGCCGAGCGGGTCTCGGGCGAGCTTGGGCGGATGCTGTTCTGGTTCCATCAGGCTTCGGGACCGATTGCTCTTGGAATCCTGACTCTGGCGGTCAGCGCGGCGATCATCGGTTATGTTGTTTCAGCAATTGCCTGGCGATCATGGTGCGGAAGTAAATGGCGCGAACGGCGCCACCGGGCGCGGGGCCGAACGCCCTCGGTGGAAAGCTGACGTTCGCAGTCCCCAGCTGGGCGATTGTCGATTGCCGGTGGCACGGATCGCTCGGCCCGGCCATTGGTCCAAGGATTTTTTGAAATCACGATTGAAGGAGCTGAAATGACTCGTTTTCTTGTCACCGCATTGGCGACCACCGCACTGGCCGGTTGCGCTACCCGCATGCAGCCCGCGCCCGTCGCCGCCGATCCCGTCATGGCGATGCCGGTGGTTCCGGAAACGCCCGCCGCTCCAAAGCCGCAATATGGCAGCTTTGGTTTCGATAATGCGGGAATGGACAGCAACGTCGTGCCCGGCAATGACTTTTACGGTTTCGCCAATGGCAGCTGGGCCAAAAACACCCCGATTCCGGCAGACAAGTCCAATTACGGCAGCTTCGCCATCCTCGACGATGTGTCGCGTGAGAGGACCCGGTCGCTAATCGAGGAATCGGCCAAGGATCCGAACAGCCGGATTGGCGCCGTCTACAAGAGTTTCATGGATCAGGCCGCGGTTGAAGCGAAGGGGCTGACGGCAATCAATCCATGGCTCGACCAGGTGCGCGGACTCAGTGATCGCGCCGGCCTTGCAAGCCTCTACGCCAAGTCAGCGGAACTCCAGATCGGAACTCCGTTCGGCGGCTTTGTCGGTCAGGACGACAAGCAGCCCGACCAATATATCCTGTCCTTCTACCAGTCCGGGCTCGGCATGCCCGACCGCGATTATTATCTGTCGAAGGATGCCAAGCTGGTTGAGACCAAGGCCAAATATCTTCAGCATCTGACGACCATGCTGACTTTGGCGGGCGAGCCCAATGCCGCTGCCCGAGCGAAAGCTGTGTTGGCGTTCGAGGACAAGATTGCTGCGGCGAGCTGGACCAAGGTCGATAGCCGCGACGCCACCAAGACCTATAACAAATACACGCTGGCCCAGTTCAGGAAACTGGCTCCGGGCTTCGATTTCGCGGCGCTTATCCGCGACAGCGGTGCCCAAGGCGTCGGCGACGTTCTGGTCGCTCAGCCGACGGCGATTACAAAGATCGCTGCCTTGGTCGGCAAGGCGCCGCTCGGAGTGCTCAAGGACCAGCTTCTGCTGCGCTCGCTCGATACCTATTCGGCCTATCTTCCAAACGCTTTCGATGCGGAAAACTTCGCCTTCTACGGCACCACCCTGTCCGGCACGCCGCAGCAGGAGGAAAGGTGGAAGCGGGCGGTCAGCTTTACCACCAGCGTGCTCCAGGATGACGTCTCGAAGCTCTACGTCGCGCGGTTCTTTCCGCCCGAAACCAAGGCCGCAGCCGACACCCTTGTTCACAACGTCATTAACGCCATGGATTCAAGGATCGACAAGCTCGACTGGATGAGCGGTGATACAAAAGTCAGGGCCCATGCCAAGCTGGCCGCCTTCACGCCCAAGATCGGTTATCCCAGCCAGTGGCGCGATATGTCGGGGCTCCAGGTCAATGCCGACGATTTGCTCGGCAATGCCATGCGGTCGAACCGGTTCGATTATGCCTATAATGTCGAGAAGCTGGGCAAGCCGATCTACAAATGGGAATGGGGCATGACCCCGATGACGATCAACGCTTATGCCAATTTCGGCATGGTCGAGATCGTCTTCCCGGCAGCGATCCTGCAACCGCCATTCTTCGACCCCAACGCCGATGCGGCGGTCAATTACGGCGGGATTGGCGCGGTCATCGGTCACGAACTCAGCCATCATTTCGACGACCAGGGCGCGAAATATGATTCGGGCGGCAAGCTGGTGACGTGGTGGACACCCGCTGATACCAAGGCTTTCCAGGCCCGCCTCGATAAGCTCGAACGGCAATATAATGCTTATGAGCCGCTTCCCGGAGTGCATGTGAACGGCAAGCTGACGATGGGCGAAAATGTCGCCGATCTGGCCGGCCTGACCATCGCCCATGACGCTTACATCGCATCGCTAGGAGGAAAGCCCGCACCGGTTATCGACGGCATGACCGGCGATCAGCGTTTCTATCTCGGTTGGGCCCAGGTGTGGCGCCGCAATTACCGCGAGGCCAATCTGCGCCAGCGGCTTCTGACCGATCCCCACTCGCCATCGGCCCAGCGCACCGATATCGTGCGCAACATGGACCCGTGGTATCCGGCATTCGGGGTCGAGGCAGGGCAGTCGCTCTTTCTGACCCCCGAGCAGCGGGTGCGCATCTGGTAAGGAGCCAATCAGGCTGAATGCTGCATCAGGAACTGCCCCAGATTGACAGCGGGGCCAGCGGTCGCCTCGGCCGCTGGCTAATTCCCGCGGTGGTCCTTGCCGCTGCGCTCAGCATGGCCATCGTCTTGCTGGTCGCGGCTCAGCCAATGTTCGCCGCGATTGCGGTTGCTGGTGGAGCGCTCGCCACTGCGTTCGCAGCGCGCCGGCCAAACGATCGCCTGGCACTGAGCGGAAGCCTTGCAGCGGGGCCGGATTTCTCGCTCATGGGCGCGGCGATGGGTTTGGCTAAGGAGCCCGCCGCCTTGACCGACGGCGACGGCTGCTTGCTCATTGCCAACGCCGCCTATCGGGAGCGCTTCGGCAATGCCCGACCCCCGCTTGGTCTGGCCAGCGACGAGGGGTCGCTGCAGGGCCTCGAAGCCGCTCGAACCATGGCCTGGCGCGACGGTGCGGGCTGTGCCGCGCGGATTGAAACCGAAGCCGGTTCGGTCCCGGTCGAGGTTGAGCGGGTTGGCGCCAGCGGAAGCCATTTGCTGTGGCGCTTTCCCGATCCGGCGCAGGCCGATCCATTGACCCTCGCGATGAAGCGCGCCGCCGGCGTGATGGGCGAACGCCTGGCCTCGGCCGGGATCATGGTCGCGGTGATCGATGCCAACAGAATGCTGCTTTCGGGCAATCAATTGTTCGATGTGCGCGCGCTCGGTGTTGGTCAGGACCATGGCAAAGTCCCGTTCCGCGACCTTATTCGCTGGGCCGAGGACCAGCGCCTGCAATTGCGCTCCGAAGGTGACAATGGGCCGGTGCTTCGGGGCATTTATCTGCCGCTCGATCCCGATGCCGAAAGCGGAGCCGGGACGTTCCTCATTCTTGAAAATGGCGACGGAACGTCGCTCGACCAGGCGGCCAATGTCCAAGCGCTGCTCGACGTTCTTCCGGTCGGTCTTGCGCTGGTCGATCGCGACGGGCGTTTCCTGACCCTCAACCAAGCGTTTCGCCAGGCCGCGGGCCTCGGCAGCAGCGCCACCCCGGTCTATCCCGGCGACCTCGTGGTTAAGGAAGACAAGGCGGCGGTTGCCGACGCCGTTCGCCGCAATGCCCGGGGGCCGGCAATGTCGGGCGACCTCGCGATCCGTCTCGCTCGCCAGCCGCTGGAACCGGTGGCGCTAACGATCGCCGGTCTGCGCGGGCTTGGCGATGCCGTCGTCCTCCTCCTGCTCAAGGACAATAGCGAGGAAGCCAAGCTGAAGCGGCAGGTCGCGCAGGCGACCAAGATGCAGGTCGTCGGCCAGCTCGCCGGCGGCGTTGCTCACGATTTCAACAATATCCTGACGGCGATCATCGGCCATTGCGACCTGATGCAGATGCGCCATACGCCCGGCGACAGCGACTATGACGACATCCAGCAGATCAAGTCGAACTCCAACCGCGCCGCCGGCCTCACCCGGCAATTGCTCGCATTTTCGCGCCAGCAGACGCTGCGCCCGCAGGTGTTGCAACTGCCCGACGTGGTCAGCGAGGTGTCGCATCTGCTCAAGCGGCTGCTGGGCGAGACGGTCCAGCTGGTCGTCAAACACGGCCGCAACCTCGGGCCGGTGCGCGCCGACCCCGGCCAGCTCGAACAGGTTATCGTCAACCTTGCGGTCAATGCCCGCGACGCCATCGCCTCGAAAGGCAGCGGAGTCCTAACCATCCAGAGCTATTCGGTGCGCGCCGACCAGGTCGCCGAACTGGGATCGGACATCCTTCCGGTCGATGATTACAGCGCCTTGTCGGTGGCCGATACCGGCTGCGGTATCGCCGCCAACGTGCTGGGCAAGATTTTCGAGCCGTTTTTCACCACCAAGGAAGTGGGCAAAGGCACCGGCCTTGGACTGTCGACCGTCTACGGCATCGTCAAACAGTCGGGCGGTTTCATTTTCGCCGATTCCAAGGTCGGGGAGGGGACTCGCTTCGTCATTTACCTGCCGGTATTCCGCGAGGACGCAAGCGCCGCCAAGGCCCGGGTTCCGGCCGTCGCCAAGAAGGACGAACTGTGGGGCAGCGGCAATGTCCTGCTGGTCGAGGACGAGCCGACCGTGCGCAGCGTCGCCGAACGGGCACTCAGCCGCCACGGCTATTCCGTCGTCACCGCTGACAATGGCGAGGAGGCGCTTGAGATTCTGTCGCGCGGGGACGAATTCGTCCTTCTGATCAGCGATGTCGTCATGCCCGGGATGGACGGCCCGACGATGGTTGCCGAAGCGCGCAAGAGCCGGCCCGACCTCAAGATCCTGTTCATGTCGGGCTATGCCGAGGAGCAATTGCGCAATTCGATCGACATCCAGAACGTCAACTTCCTCGCCAAGCCGTTTTCCGTCACCGACCTGGCCCAGGCCACGCGCCGGGCGATCGGCCCAAAATAAGCATTGCTCTTTGGATTCGCGCGGTTATTCGAACGCGACCATGTCCGATCCCCCCTCAATCCTGATTGTCGAAGACGAGCCGCTCATCGCGATGATGCTCGAAGACTTCATCGAGGGCCTTGGCTATAAAGTGGTCGCGACCTGCGAAAGCGTCGGCGACGCGCTTGAGAAGGTGGAGCAGGGCGGATTCGATCTCGCCATCCTCGATGTCCATCTCCACGGCGAAACCATCTGGCCGGTCGCTGGAGCGCTGCGCGCGCGCAACGTCCCGTTCGTCCTTGCGACCGGAGGTCATGTCGATGATCCGCCAGCCGAGTTCGAAAGCGTCGCGGTGCTCGAGAAGCCCTATACGATCGAACGGGTGGAATCGGTCATCGGTGCGACTTTGGCCAGCGCTTGAACCGGCGATCCGGCCCTCCTGCCGTCCAGACCCGACCACGATGATCGACATCCAGACTCATTTCGTCTTTCCGACCCATGCGGTTGGGCCGGCCGGGCCGCTCCCGGCGAATGGCGAGACATGGTCGCTCACCACGCCTGACGGAACCGTCCTCAAGGGCATTCACTTCCCGCCGCTCGATGCCAAGCCAGGCAGCAACCTCGTCCTTGGCTTCGGCGGCAATGGCTGGAACGGGCAAGATGTCGCGGATTATCTCCACAATCTGTATTCCGGCGATCATGTCGTGGCCTTCCATTACCGCGGTTACCGTCCCTCCACCGGCACCCCGTCGGCGACTGCGCTGATCGAGGATGCGCCGCTGGTTTACGATGAGGCGGTCAAGCGCCTGAAGCCGAACAAGGTATTCGCCGCCGGTTTCAGCATCGGCAGCGGAATCGCGGCCCAACTCTCGGCCCAGCGGCGGCTCGACGGAGTGGTTCTGGTCACCCCGTTCGATTCGCTCAAATCGGTCGCCCAGTCATTTTACCCGTGGGTACCGATCGCGACCTTTTTTCATCATGAGATCGATTCCGCCAGTCCGCTGGAAGCAAGCAAGGCGCCCGCCGCCATTATCGCTGGCGCACGAGACGAAATCATTGCCGCCGAACGCACCGAGGCCTTGCGCAAGCGAATCCCCAATATCGTCTTCGATCGGACCATCGCCGGCGCCGGCCACAATGACATTTACGGCCGCTCGGACTTCCAGACGGCGATGAAAGAGGCCCTCGATACCCTCGGCGGATAAGACTGCACTTGCGGCTTGCGGCTAAGCTTTCCATATCTTTCAACGGGCAAGCGCAAATCCCAAAGCGGGGCATTAACGTCTCTAACGGTTGATTGTGCGATAAAGCGGGCTAGCATGGGCCCAGATTGACGGCCGATCATGGCCATATTGCAAGGACGACAATGACTAAGCTCCAAGGCGGCGACAGCAAGAGCACCTTATATTGCTCCTTCTGCGGCAAGTCGCAGCACGAAGTTCGCAAGCTCATTGCCGGGCCGACCGTGTTCATCTGCGACGAATGCGTCGAGCTGTGCAACGACATCATCCGCGAGGAATCGAAGTCGGCGCTGGTCAAGACCCGCGACGGCGTTCCGACTCCGCTGGAGATTTGCAACGTTCTGGACGATTATGTCATCGGCCAGAGCCGCGCCAAACGGGTGCTCTCGGTCGCCGTCCACAACCATTACAAGCGGCTCAACCACGGTTCGAAGTCGGGCAATGAAGTCGAGCTTGCGAAATCCAACATCCTGCTGATCGGACCGACCGGCTGCGGCAAGACCTTGCTTGCCCAGACTCTGGCGCGGATCCTCGACGTGCCCTTCACCATGGCCGACGCGACCACGCTGACCGAGGCCGGCTATGTCGGCGAGGACGTCGAGAACATCATTCTCAAGCTTCTCCAGGCGTCTGATTACAACGTTGAAAAAGCCCAGCGCGGGATCGTCTACATCGACGAAATCGACAAGATCAGCCGCAAGTCGGACAATCCCTCGATCACCCGCGACGTGTCGGGAGAGGGCGTCCAGCAGGCGCTGCTCAAGCTGATGGAAGGTACCACCGCGAGCGTTCCGCCGCAGGGTGGTCGCAAGCATCCGCAGCAGGAATTCCTCCAGGTCGATACGACCAACATTCTATTCATCTGCGGCGGCGCCTTCGCTGGGCTCGAAAAGATCATCGCCGACCGCCTCCAGGGCAAGTCGATCGGTTTCGGCGCGCATGTCGCCGCGCCCGACGAGCGCCAGACCGGTGAAGTCCTGAAATCGACTGAGCCGGAAGATTTGCTCAAGTTCGGCCTGATCCCCGAATTTATCGGCCGTCTGCCGGTGATCGCGACCCTCACCGACCTCGACGAGGAAGCGCTGGTCAAGATCCTGGTCGAGCCGAAGAACGCGCTGGTCAAACAATATGCAAAGCTGTTCGACATGGAAAATGTCGAGCTGGAATTCACCGACGAGGCGCTTCACTCGGTCGCCAAGAAGGCGATCGAACGCAAGACCGGCGCCCGCGGGTTGCGTTCGATTCTCGAAAGCATCCTGCTCGACACAATGTTCGACCTGCCGTCGATGGAAGACGTCGGCGAAGTCCATGTCGACAAGGATGTCGTCGAAGGGCGCAAGGACCCGGTGCGGGTCTATTCCTCCGCGGAAAAGACCGCCGACGACGCCGCCTGATCAGCTAGCGCTGATCAATTTCCGCTCCGCAGCGCTGCGGTCAGCAGCGGGCCATATCGTTCCATCGCCGGCTCGTCGCGACCATAAGGGTCGGGCAGGAAAGCAACTCCGGACGCCGTCGGCTGAACCGTCAAATAGGTCATGTAGACCGGCACCGGAGCGGGCAGGCTAACTTCTTGCTCGATCTTGGGATTGGTGCCTTGGGGGAGCGTGCCGTCGAACAGCCAGCGGGCGAACCGCTTGTAATCTTCGACCCGGACGCAGCCGTTGCTGATCCACAGCTCATTCTTTTCAAAATGCGCCTTTTCCGGCGAATCGTGGAGGTAGATGCCGAAATAATTGGGCAGCATGAACTTCATCATGCCCATCGAATTGGCCGGGCTTGGAAGGCGCCGGAGCCGGACTTCCTGGCGGCCTTCGACCACCGCCTGCCAGTCGATCGTCGACGGGTCGATAACCTTGGCGTCCTCGCCATAGCTGGTCAGCACCTGATATTCGCGCTCGGTGAGATAACTGATGCCTTGGGCCGCGACGCGCGGCGCGATCAGGCTTTTGACCAGTTCGGGGGGCACGTTCCAATAAGGATTGACGCTTGCGAAGCGGATATAGGCGGCCATCATCGGGGTCGCAGTTTCCATTTTGCCGACGACGATCTTCATGCTGTCGACCTTGCGTCCATTTTCCCACAGCGACAGGCGCGCATCGCCGGCGTCGACGATCGCATAGCGCCGCTGCTCCTCGGGTGAGGGCAGGCGCTTGGCGCGCTCCATGTTGATGATGATCAACCGCTCGTAATAGGCCGCCCCGCGGTTGAGCCTGTCGATGGTGCCGCCCCCGGCAATAGCGTCAGCCTTGAGGCCGTGAACGTCTTGAAATTCTTTGACCGCGGCCGCGAGCGGAGCGTCGAACTTGTCGCCTGGCGCAAGTCCGAGGCGAACGCGCAAGGCGTTGACCCGCTCGCCGGTCGAGCCCGGCTTGAGCGTTGGCCCAGAGGCGATCTGGACCTGGGGCAAATCGTCCCAGCGCTGGCGATACTTGACCAGCCCGCGCCGCAATTCGGTGTAGATCGGGTTGACCGAGGTGAACATGTCGACCGGAGCGCCGCTCCAACTTTCAAAGGCGATTTCGTGGAGCTGACCGCCGTCCAGGGCCGAGCGTGGCACGAGTTCCTGATCGATATAGATCATGTCGATGCCCTGCTCGATCGCCGGCGGAAGGTCGGCTGGCTCGAGTGCTGCGCCGGCCCTCGATGCGGCAGGAGCCTGGCCCTGCGGAATAGCGACGGGACGCGCCTCCCATGGTTCCGCGACCGCTCCCGGCGGCGCCTGCCACGGCGCCGGCATGGGCGGCGGCGGGGGTGGATAGCCATATCCGGCCTGCGCCAAAGCGGCGGCGGGAAGGGTCAACGCGCCAAGCGCGAGCAGGATCGTTGTTTTGTTCATCACCTCGCCAAGCATAATGCCTGAAACTGAACAGAACCGGAATCCTTATTCTTTTTCAGCATGTTTCGCGAAAAGTCCGGCGCATCGGGTGAAGAATTCCGCTCGAGCGGCGGGCTTTGTTGCGATTGGCCAAGGGGCCGCCCATATACCGGCGATGAAACGTACGCTTCCAATCCTGCCCCTCCGCGACATCGTCGTCTTCCCCCACCGGATCGTCCCGTTGTTCGTAGGCCGTGAAAAATCGGTCGCAGCGCTCGAGGCGGCGATGGCCGAGGACAAGGAATTGTTCCTCGTCGCCCAGCTCAATCCGGCCGAGGACGATCCCGATCGCGATGCGCTTTACGATCTCGGCGTGGTCGCGACCGCGATGCAACTGCTCAAGCTGCCAGACGGAACCGTTCGTGTGCTGGTCGAGGGAGCCCGCCGCGCCCGGCTGGTCGAACTCCATGCCGGCGACGGCTATATGACGGCCGAGGTCGAGGACGTGGCCGAAGAGGAAGCCGAGGGTCCCGAAGCCCAGGCGCTCATGCGCTCGGTCATCGACCAGTTCGAAAATTACGCCAAACTCAACAAGCGCCTGCCGCCGGAAACCGGAATCCAGCTGGGCGAAATCGACCATTCTTCGATGCTCGCCGATGCGGTCGCTTCGAACCTGTCGATCAAGGTCGCGGAAAAGCAGGCCTTGCTCAGCGAACTCAACCCCGCGCGCCGGCTCGAAATGGTATTCGCCTTCATGGAGGGCGAACTCGGCGTACTTCAGGTCGAAAAGAAAATCCGCAGCCGGGTCAAACGGCAGATGGAGAAGACCCAGCGCGAATATTATCTCAACGAGCAATTGAAGGCGATTCAGCGCGAGCTTGGCAATGAGGGCGAGGAAGGCGGCGACGAGCTTGCTGAACTGGCCGAGAAAATCCGCAAGACGCGGTTGAGCAAGGAAGCGCGGGTTCGCGCCACCGCCGAACTCAAGAAGCTTCGGGCGATGGCACCGATGTCGGCCGAAGCAACGGTCGCGCGCAACTATCTTGACGTTCTGCTCGGCCTGCCTTGGGGCAAAAAAAGCCGGGTCAAGAAAGACATCGCGGAGGCTCAGCGGATCCTCGACGAAGACCATTATGGTCTTGAAAAGGTCAAGGAACGGATCGTCGAATATCTCGCCGTCCAGGCGCGCACCAATCGTCTCAAGGGCCCGATCCTGTGCCTCGTCGGGCCGCCGGGCGTCGGCAAGACCTCGCTTGGCCGCTCGATCGCCCGGGCCACGGGCCGGGAATTCGTCCGCCAGTCGCTCGGCGGGGTCCGCGACGAAGCCGAAATCCGCGGTCACCGCCGCACCTATATCGGTTCGATGCCAGGCAAGATCATGGCCAATCTCAAGAAAGCCGGGGCCAATAATCCGCTGTTCCTGCTCGATGAGATCGACAAGCTTGGCCAGGATTTCCGCGGCGACCCGTCGTCGGCACTGCTCGAAGTGCTCGATCCGGAACAGAACAGCCGTTTCCAGGACCATTATCTCGAACTCGATTACGATCTGTCGGACGTGATGTTCGTGACCACCGCGAACAGCCTCGATATGCCGCAGGCACTGCTTGACCGGATGGAGGTCATCCGCCTCGAAGGCTATACCGAGGACGAGAAGGTCCAGATCGCCAAGCGTCACCTGATCCCCAAACAGATGGAAGCGCATGGGCTCAAGGACGGCGAACTCGATTATGGCGACGACGGGGTGCGCGCGATCATCCGCCATTACACCCGTGAAGCCGGGGTCCGCACTTTGGAACGCGAATTGGCCAAAATTGCCCGCAAGTCGCTTCGCCAGATACTTGAGAAGAAAGTTGAGACCGTCAGTCTAACCGACGAAAATATCGGTGAATTCCTTGGCGTGCGCAAGTTCCGTTATGGCAGCGGCGAGGACGAGGATCAGATTGGCGCTGTGACCGGTTTGGCGTGGACCGAAGTTGGCGGCGAACTGCTCACCATCGAGGCCGTAACCGTTCCCGGCAAGGGCCAGATCAAAACCACCGGCAAGCTCGGCGAAGTGATGCAGGAATCGATTCAGGCGGCGATGAGCTTCGTCAAGGCGCGCGCGCCGGCGTTTGGAGTCAAGCCGAGCATTTTCGCGCGCAAGGACATTCACGTTCACTTGCCCGAAGGCGCTGTGCCCAAGGACGGGCCGTCGGCCGGCATTGGAATGGTCACCGCGATCATTTCCACGCTGACCGGGATCGCGGTTCGCCGCGATGTCGCGATGACTGGTGAAGTGACCTTGCGCGGGCGGGTTCTACCGATCGGCGGGCTCAAGGAAAAATTGCTGGCTGCCTTGCGCGGCGGAATCACCACTGTTCTCATTCCCCAGGAAAATGAGAAGGACCTGGTCGATTTGCCCGCCGGAGTCCGCGACGCTCTTGAAATCGTTCCGGTGTCGCATGTCGATGAAGTCCTCGCTCGAGCCTTGGTCGCACCGATCGTCGCGATCGAATGGACCGACGCCGACGAGCATGCCGCTGAGCCCCCGGTTCAGCCAGGCGGCGGGGAGCCCGGCACTCCGCTTCGCCACTAGGCTTTGACTCAGGGGGGGAATCTGGCGTTAATGCTGCCCGTCTTGTGCATGAGTCTCGCGCGGGACAGGGGAGCCGAAGGATGAACAAGCAGGAATTGATCGGCCACGTCGCCGAACGCGCGGGATTGAGCAGGAATGACGCCAGCCGGGCGATAGAGACCATGCTCGATGTCGTTACCGCAACGCTCAAGCGCGGCGATGAGGTGCGATTGGTCGGTTTTGGCAATTTCTCGGTTACGCGCCGGAAGGCGTCGACCGGGCGCAATCCGCGCACTGGCGAGCCGATCCAGATCAAGGCTACTTCGCAGCCCAAATTCCGTGCCGGCAAGATCCTAAAGGACGCCGTCCAATAAGCGGACAAACGCTGGACAGTGCGGCGCTCGGCCTTATATGCGCCCATTCTCGTTCGATCGGTAAGGGCGCGTAGCTCAGTGGTAGAGCACTGTGTTCACACCGCAGGGGTCGCAAGTTCAATCCTTGCCGCGCCCACCATTCTCAGCCGTCGAACGATGTTTTTCCAATATCAGCGTAAATAGCTAGGCTGGAAGTTCGCCACTCGGCGAAATTCGGCCGGATCGGGAATCTGGATCTCGCGGCCACGGCGCTTGATCAGGCCTTGTCGCTCAAGATCGGCGAACACCCGATTGACGTTGACCGAGGTCTGCCCGGTGATGTCGGCAATCTGTTGCTGGGTGAAAGGGTTGGTCAGCCGGCTCTGCCCTGAGTGCATGCGCAACTGGGTTTCGCACAGCAGATGAGCGACGCGAGCGGTGGAATCGCGCCGGCCGCAATTGACCAGCCATTCATATCCGATCGCCTCGTTGCGCTGAATCAATTTCCAGAAAAACCGCTGGAGCGAGGGGTTGGCATCGACGATCGGGCCGAAATCTTGGGCCCGGCCAACCTTCACCTCACTCCGCAGAATCGCCTGGATGCCGTAATCCGCCCGACCATCGCGGGGAAGAATGCCTTCGCCGGGGAAGCGCAAGGCGACAATCTGACGGCGGCCGCTGGAGTCGCTTTTATATTTGCACAGCAATCCGGACCGCACGAACATCACTTCGTCGCGGTTCGCGCCCTCCTCGCGGAACGGCTTGCGCGGCTCGGAGTGGACGAACTTTGCCGGCATTTCGTCGAGCATTTTGGCGAGATTCGGATCGAGGCCCGCAGCGATGAGTTTTTCGCGCAGGTCGACTCCAGATGCGGCCGACTGTGGTCGCCGACTCATTTCGTTCTCCCCGCGATCAGGATGAACCCGACACATGGGGTTTGCAAGAAATTATAGCAAAATAAGTTACTTAAAATATAGCGCGACACTCGCCGACAGCTCCTCAATTTGATCGTCATTGAGCGTGATCGCCGATGCCAGTTGCGGCGGACCGGGCCAGCCGCAATCGGGGAAATCAACACCGTTCCAATGTCGAGTGCCATGATAACGCGGTATGACATGAAAATGGACTTGCGGGTCAACCATCATCAGCATCAGATAATTGATCCGTTCGAACCGGGTGAACTGGGCCAAAGCTCGCTCGATGGCGGCGACCGCAACGCCTTGCTCGGCAAACGCTTCTGCCGGCAGCGCGCCATAGGCCGTAACTTCGCTTTTGGCAGCGAGCACAAGTGAACCCAAAGTCACCTGGGCCGGGCGCAGCAACACCAGCCAGTGGCGCAGTTCTTTTACTAGCGTTGCCGGATAGCCGAATTTCTCGATCGTCGGATTCATGCCGGCGGTCCCTTTGCTTGCCTTCCACCCCAACCGACCTTAAGTGGCTGCGGCGCCTGTGGGAACATCCTTCACGGCGTTCCGTGGCGATCGTAGCTCAGCTGGTTAGAGCATCGGTTTGTGGTACCGAGGGTCGCGGGTTCAAGCCCCGTCGATCGCCCCATTTTTTCACCGGTTTTGATTGGACAGACCCGACCAATGAGCACGCCCTGGGACCTTGCCGATTTCGACGAGCATGAGGAGGTCCAGTTCGTCACTGACCATGCCTCGGGGTTGAAGGCAATTATCGCCATTCACTCGACTCACCTTGGTCCAGCCGCGGGCGGGGCGCGTTACTGGCGTTATGTCGAGGACGATCACGCCTTGGTCGATGCGCTGCGCCTGTCGCGCGGAATGAGCTACAAGAACGCGATGGCCGGACTTCCGCTTGGCGGCGGTAAGTCGGTCATCCTCGCCGGCCCCGAAAAATCCAAGACCACCGACCAGCTTCATGCCTTCGGCCAGGCGGTCGACAATCTGTGCGGTCGCTACGTCACCGCCGAAGACGTCAATATGAGCGTTTCCGACATGATCGAGATTGCGCGCATGACCAAATATGTCGCCGGCCTGCCGGTCGAAGGCGCCCGGGTCGGCGGTGATCCGGGTCCGCACACGTCGCTGGGCGTGTTCCTCGGCCTCAAGGCCGCGGTTCGCCATGCGCTCGGCAAGGACAATCTCGACGGGCTCCACATCGCGATCCAGGGCGCGGGCAGCGTCGCCACCGGGGTTGCAATGCACGCGGTCGCGGAAGGCGCTCGAATTTCGGTCGCCGACGTCCATGACGACAAGGCCCGGCAGCTCGCCGACGCGGTCGGCGCCGCCGTGGTTTCGACCGATGACATCCTCTCGCTCGAAGCCGATGTCGTCAGCCCCAATGCGCTCGGCGCGATTCTCGACGAACAATCGATCGCCGGTCTCAACGCACCGATCGTGGCGGGCGGCGCCAATAATCAGCTCGCAACGCCCCAGGACGGCGCCCGGCTCAAGGAGCGCGGCATTCTCTACGCGCCCGATTATGTCATCAACGCCGGCGGGATCATCAACGTCTGCACCGAATATCTCGCCGACGGCGATGCCAGTCTGGTGCGCGAGCGGATCGACGGCATCCCGCTTCGGCTCGAGCAGATCTGGGACGAAAGCGAGCGCAGCGGGCGTGACCCGGCGGCGGTCGCCGACGCCATGGCCCAGCGGCTGATCGGCAGGGGCTGACACAGTTGGGGATGCACGCTTTGGCCAATCCCGCGCGTTTTCTGCGCCTGGCGCGGCCGGCGACGGCGTGGCTGCTGGCGATTGGCGCGGTGCTCGCCGGCTTCGGGATGGTCGCCGGACTGACCATGACCCCGCCTGACTATCTCCAGGGTGAAACGGTGCGCATTCTCTACATCCACGTGCCTGCGGCATGGCTCGGAATGGCCGGGTGGATAGGCCTCGCGGCGGCCTCGTTCAGCCACATCGTGTGGCGCCATCCGCTGGCCGTGGTGGCCGGTCGCGCAATCGCTCCGGCGGGCGCGATATTCGCGTTCATTTGCCTCGTCACCGGATCGATCTGGGGCCGCCCGACGTGGGGCACGTGGTGGGAATGGGACGGGCGGCTGACTTCGATGCTCCTGCTGTTCTTCCTCTATCTCGGCTACATCGCACTGGCCTCGGCCGAACGCGAGCGCGGCGGGGAGGGGCGGATCGCGGCGATCTTCGGCCTCATCGGTGCAATCAACCTGCCTGTCATCCATTATTCGGTTTTGTGGTGGCGAACGCTCCACCAGGGGCAGAGCATTTCCCTCAATGGATCGAGCATCGCGCCGGAATTGCTGTGGCCCCTGCCGCTGACGATGCTCGGGTTCACTTCATTGTTCGGCGCTGCGGTTCTGATGCTGATGCGCAAGGACCTCGCCGAGGCCAAAGTCGAGGCGCGGATACGCCGGGCGGCGCGGACATGAATCCGTGGCCGTTCGTTACCGCCGCTTATGCGGCCGCGATCATCGCCACTGTTGCGCTGCTTGGCTGGGCTTATGCGGGAATGCGCCGGGCCGAAGCCGCCGCTGCCAAGATCAAGGACCGATGAAACCCAAGAACCAGCGGCTCGCGCTGATCGCCGCGGCGCTGGTCGCGCTGGTCGGTGCGGTGCTATTGGCGATGCTTGGGCTCAGGAAACAGGCGGCCTATTTCCTCACCCCCGCTGATATCGTCGCCGGCAAGTCGGTCGAAGGTCGCGCCATTCGCCTTGGCGGGATGGTTGAGAAGGGTTCGGTCGTGCGCTTGGCCGACGGAGTGAGCATAAGCTTCACCGTCACCGACGGCATAGCGCGCACGCCGGTGGCATTTCGCGGCATTGTGCCGGACCTCTTTCGCGAGGGCAGCGGGATGGTCGCGGAAGGCCGCATGTCCGGATCGACCTTTATCGCCGACACTATTCTCGCCAAGCACGACGAGCGCTACATGCCGCCCCAGCTGGGCGACCTTCAGGCTGAGCATAAGGCCGGCAAGACGCTCGACAAATGATCGCCGAGGCCGGGCTTGCGTCCTTGTGGCTCGCCACCGGACTCGCGACGCTTCAGCTGTTCCTTGCAGTGCTCAGCTTTCGCGGTGCGATCGATAGCGGTCGGCAGATGCGGGGGGTGGCGATCGTCCAGGGAACGCTTGGACTGATTTCGTTCGTCATGCTGCTGCTGGTGTTCGCGCGCACCGATTTGTCGGTCGCCTTGGTCGCCGCAAACAGCCACAGCGCCAAGCCGTTCATCTACAAGGTCGCCGCCGCCTGGGGCAATCACGAAGGCTCGATGCTGCTGTGGGTGACGGTGCTCGCCCTCGCCGGCGCGATACTCGCGCTTTTTTCGCGGCGGACGAGCGAGCGCACGTTGGTCGCAGCGCTGGGCGCGCAGGCGGCGCTGGCGCTCGGTTTTTACGCCTTCTTGCTGATGGCTTCGAACCCGTTCGCGCGGTTGTTCCCAGCACCATTGGAGGGGCAGGGCTTCAACCCCTTGCTCCAGGATCCCGGTCTGGCCTTCCACCCGCCGACGCTTTACTTCGGCTACGTCGGTTTGTCGGTCGCGTTCAGCCTTGCGGTCGGCGCCTTGTTTACCGGCGAGGTCGACAGCCGCCTGGCCCGGGCGATGCGGCCGTGGGTGCTCGGCGCCTGGGTGCTGCTGACGCTCGGCATCACCGCCGGCAGTTACTGGGCTTATTACGAGCTTGGCTGGGGCGGCTGGTGGTTCTGGGACCCGGTTGAAAACGCCTCGCTGATGCCGTGGCTTGCAGCGACCGCCTTGCTTCATTCGATCAATGTCCTGGCCGCGCGCGGCGCGCTCAAGGCGTGGACCATGATGCTCGCTGTGATCGCCTTTTCGATGTCGATGGTCGGCACGTTCCTGGTCCGCTCGGGCGTTCTGACCTCGGTTCATGCCTTCGCCATCGACCCGCAGCGCGGCGCCTTCCTCCTCGTCCTGCTGGCGCTTTATGTCGGCGCCGCTTTCACCTTGTTCGCGGTCCGCGCACCAGCCTTGCGCGAAGGCGCTCCGTTCGAACTGGTCAGCCGCGAAACCGGCCTGGTGGTCAACAATCTGATCCTCAGCGTGATCCTTGGAACGGTGTTCGTCGGAACGCTCTACCCCTTGTTCATCGAAGCGGTCAGCGGCGAGAAATTGTCGGTCGGAGCGCCTTATTTCAACGCCGTCGCTGGGCCGCTGGCGCTGGTCCTGGCATTGCTGGTCGGGGTCGGGCCGTTGCTGTCGTGGCGGCGCGAGGGCAGGCCGGTGCTGCGGCGTCTGGTCGTTCCGGCGTTGGTCGGCGCGACCATGCTTGCGATGACCATCATCCTTGCCCCGGCGATCGGCCTTTTGTCGCGCGCTGGACTGGCCGGCGGCACCTATCTGGTTGCCGCGTCGGTGGTTCCGTTGGTGTCGCGCAATCCCTTCCGCGCGCCGCTCGCCACCTGGGGCATGGTCGTCGCCCACATGGGCATGGGCGTTGCACTGGTCGGCGCAGCGGCCAATGCCGCTTTCACCCAGGAACGGCTCGCGGTCGCTCAACTTGGCGAAACGTTGAAGGTCGGGCCGTGGCTGGTGCAACTGCAATTGGTGCGGCCCACAGCGGGCAAGAACTGGACGGCATTGAAAGCGGAACTGCTCGCCAGCCGCGGACTGGGGCGGCTCACCCTTCGCCCGCAGACGCGCTATTTCACAAGCCCGCCGGCGGAAACCAATGAAGCTGCGATCGAAACCTTATGGAATGGCCAGCTCTATACCGTGCTGGGCAAGCAGGATCCATCGGGCGGGTGGCAGCTGCGCTTGTGGTGGAAGCCGTTCGTGACTCTGATCTGGCTCGGCGGGGCGATGATCGCGCTGGGCGGCGCGGTGGCCATGGCTGGACGCATCCGCCGGCGCCGCAGATCTTCAACCGATGAGTGGCGGCGGCGATGAGCAGGGGCCTGCGCTTCCTCCCGCTGGTGTTGCTCGCGCTGCTGGTCGCCGGGCTGGTGTGGCGGCTTGCGACTCCGCTCGATACCAACGTCGCATCCAAGCTCGACGGGCAGGCGGTTCCGACCTTCGACCTAGCCGCCGCGATCCCGGACAAGCCAGGCCTGGCGTCGAGCGACCTCGCCGACGGCGAACCTCGCCTGGTCAATCTGTTCGCCAGCTGGTGCGTGCCCTGCGCGACCGAAGCCAAGGTGCTCGAAGCGCTCAAGGCGCGCGGAGTGGCGATCGACGGAATCGCGATCCGCGACCGGCCCGAGGATGTCGCGCGCTTCCTTGCCCGATATGGCGATCCTTATGATCGGATCGGCAGCGATGCCCGCAGCCAGATCCAGATCGCGCTCGGCTCGTCGGGCGTACCCGAAAGCTTTATCGTCGATGGCCGCGGGATCATCCGCTACCAGCATATCGGCCCGATCGCGGCCGACGAGATGCCGCTGATCCTCGCCCGGCTGGAGCAGGCCAAATGAAGCGCGCATTCATCATCGCGCTGGGCCTGATGGTCGCTCAGCCGTCATTCGCCGACAGCAATTTGCCGGCAGCCTATTGGGCCAACCGGCAGTTGCCCGATGAGCGGCAGGAAACCGCCGCCCAGGCGTTGATGGACCAGATCCGCTGCTTGGTCTGCCAGGGACAATCGATCGCCGACAGCGATGCCGAGCTCGCCGGTGACATGCGCGATCTCGTTCGCCGCCGGATCGCCGCGGGGGAAAGCCCCAACGCCATCCGCTCCTGGCTGATCGCCCGCTACGGCAGCTGGATCAGCTATCGCCCGACGACCGAACCCGCGGCTCTGCCATTGTGGCTGGTGCCGCTCGCCTTGCTCGTTGCGGGCGGGCTTCTCATCGTTCGGCGGGTCAAGGTGAGGGGTCGCAAATGATGCCCTGGCTGATCCTTGCGGTTCTGGTCGGGGGCAGTTTGCTTGCGCTTCGCTTCGTCGGGGTCAGTGGCGGGCTGTGGACCGCGAGCGCCGCGGCGCTGATGCTCGGCGCTACCGGCTATGCAGTGCAGGGCGATCCATCGGTGCCGGCCGCGCCGGGCCTTGGCGGAAAGGCCGAAAAAGTCCTTCCGCTGACTGCCGCCCGTCACGAATTCTTTGGCGATTTTTCGTCGGGCGAAAGCTGGATGCGGATGTCGGAAGCGCTCGCTTCCTCGGGCAATAAGGCGGATGCGGTCGGAATTCTTTCGAACGCCGTGGGTCGCCATCCCGGCGATGCGCAATTGTGGGTCGGGCTTGGCAATGCATTGGTCGATCAAGCGCAGATGATTACGCCACCGGCGGAATATGCCTATCAGCGGGCCGCCGAAGTCGCTCCGGGCAACCCCGCCGGGCCATTTTTCTACGGGCTCGCGCTGGCGCGTTCGGGGGACCCGCAGGCTGCTGTCGCCATCTGGCAGTCGATTCTCGCCACCGCGCCAAAGGAGGCCAGTTGGCGGCCATTGATCGAGCAAGGCGTCGCCGCGCTCAGCCAGCCGCAACCGGCCCGCCCGGCGGCGCCCAAACCCTAAGCGGCGATCGGTTCGAACGGCAAATCGAGTGCTTCGGCCACCGGCAGGTTGCGGATCTTGCCGCCCGACACGTTGAGGCCGTTGGCGAGGTGCGGATCCTCAGCCATCGCCCGCTCGGCGCCAAGGTTCGCCAGCTTGAGCGCGAACGGCAAGGTCGCATTGTTGAGCGCGAAGGTGCTCGTTCGGGCCACAGCGCCGGGCATGTTGGCAACGCAATAATGGATCACTCCATCAATTTCGTAGACCGGATCGTCGTGGGTCGTCGGGCGCGAGGTTTCGAAACAGCCACCCTGATCGATGGCGATGTCGACCAGCACGCTGCCGCGCTTCATCGTCTTTAATTGCTCGCGGGTGACGAGCTTGGGCGCCGCGGCGCCGGGCACGAGGACCGCGCCGATGACCAGTTCGGCTTCCTGGATCGCCTGGGCGATCGCCGATTTCGACGCGAAAGCGGTTTTGATCTGGCTTCCGAAGTGGAGGTCGAGTTCGGCCAGCCGGTCGTTGTTGATGTCATAGATGGTGACGTCGGCGCGCTGTCCGGTGGCGATTTGCGCCGCATTGATGCCGGCCACGCCGCCGCCGAGGATGGCAACCTTGGCCGGGGCCACGCCGGGCACGCCGCCGAGCAGGACTCCGCGTCCGCCCTGTTCCTTTTCAAGATAATGGGCGCCGCACTGAATGCTCATCCTGCCGGCGACCTCGCTCATCGGTTTAAGCAAGGGCAGGGCACCGCCGGTCGACGTCACGGTTTCATAAGCAATGCACGTCGCGCCCGATTTCATCAGTCCCTCGGCCTGCGGCTTGTCGGCGGCGAGGTGGAGGTAGGTGAACAGCAAATGCCGCGGTTTTAACATCGCGATTTCCTGCGGCTGCGGTTCCTTGACCTTCACGATCATGTCCGATTTCGCGAACACTTCGGCAGCAGTGGCAAGGATCGTCGCGCCGACCTTCTCATAGCTCTTGTCCGAAAAATCCACACCCATGCCGGCCTTGGATTCGATGAACACCTGGTGGCCGCAAGCGACCAGTTCGGCGACACTGGCCGGGGTCAATCCGACCCGATATTCGTGATTCTTTATTTCCTTGGGGACACCGACGCGCATTACTCAATCGCTCCACAGATGTTTGGCTGGCGGGGCCTATAGACCCGTAATTGGCGCCTGTCCTCTTTGATTGCAGCGGTTCATCGCGGGTGCTAGGTGAACCGGCCCGCCGCCGAGTATCTGGTGCGCGGGACCACATCTAGGTCGGCAGGCTGTCCAGGCAGAATTTGAACGCATGAACGAAACTGCCACCGAGGGCGCTGAGCCCGACGCCATCACCCATGACGCGCAGGGCCATGCCCATGGCCCGCTCTACAAGCTCGCGATTGCCGCGGTCGGGATCGTCTATGGCGATATCGGGACGTCGCCGATTTACGCCTTTCGCGAGACCTTCGCCGGCCACCATACGTTGATCCCCGATCAGGTTCACATTTTCGGCGTTCTAAGCCTGATCTTCTGGTCGATGATGATCATCGTGACCCTGAAATACGTCAGCATCGTCATGCGCGCCGACAATAAGGGCGAAGGCGGCAGTCTGGCGCTCCTGGCGCTGATCAACCGAAGCCTTGGCGGCAAGCGGCGATGGACTGGAAGCATCATCCTGATGGGCGTCTTCGCGACCGCCTTGTTCTACGGCGATTCGATGATTACGCCGGCGATTTCGGTGCTGTCGGCGGTCGAGGGCCTGACCACGGTCGAGGCTGGGTTTGAGCCCTATGTCATCCCGACTGCGATCGTCATCCTGGTCGGCCTGTTCGCGATCCAGGCCCGGGGGACGGCCAAGGTCGGGCTGATGTTCGGACCCGTGATGCTGTTCTATTTCGTCGTTCTCGCCTTGCTCGGCGTAATGCACATAATGGATTATCCCCCGGTCGTCCTGGCGATGCTCAACCCGGTCAATTCCTTCTATTTCTTCGCCGCCGACCCGATCAAGGCGTTCATCGCCATGGGCTCGGTGGTCCTCGCGGTGACCGGCGCCGAGGCGCTCTATGCCGACATGGGGCATTTCGGGCGCAAGCCGATCCGGGTGTCGTGGATTTACTTCGTTCTTCCGGCGCTTCTGCTCAACTACATGGGGCAGGGCGCAATGATCCTCGCGGTCACCCCCGAACAGGCGCTGGCGACGGTCAAGGATCCGTTCTTCTATCTTGCGCCCGAACAGTTCCGGCTACCGCTCGTCCTACTTGCCACCATGGCCACGATCATCGCCAGCCAGGCGGTGATTTCCGGTGCCTTTTCGGTCACCCAGCAGGCGATCCAGCTGGGCTTCATCCCGCGCCTCAGAATTACCCACACCAGCGAAAGCGCGGCCGGTCAGATCTACATCCCGGTGATCAACTGGGCGCTTCTGACGATGGTCATCATCCTCGTCCTGACGTTTCGCACCTCGTCCAATCTGGCGGCTGCTTATGGCATTGCGGTAACCGGCGCGATGATCATCGACACGGTTCTGATTTCGGTCGTCCTCAGGCACATGTGGAACTGGAACAAATATGTCGTGGCGGGCCTGCTCGTCCTCTTCTTCTCGGTCGATTTCACCTATCTTACGGCGAACATGCTCAAGATTCCCGACGGCGGCTGGTTCCCGCTGCTGATCGGAGCGATCGCCTTCACCTTCCTCACCACCTGGGCGAAGGGCCGCAAGCTGATGATCGACCGGATGAACGAGGCCAGCCTGCCGATGGAGATTTTCATCAAGTCGGCGGCGCCAAGCGCTGCGCGCGTCGCCGGCACGGCGGTGTTCATGACCAGCTCGGCAAGCGGCGTTCCCCATGCGCTGCTGCACAACCTCAAACATAACAAGGTGCTTCACGAGCGGGTCATTCTGCTCACCGTCCGGGTCGAGGACGTGCCCTATGTTGCCGAAGACAAGCGCAGCGAAGAACAGGATTATTCCGAAGGCTTTTATCGAGTCATCCTGCGCTATGGCTTCATGGAGGAAATCGACGTTCCGGTCGCGCTTGCCCAGCTCAAGGGCTGCGGAGCGACGTGCCGGACGATGGACACCAGCTTCTTCCTCGCCCGCCAGACCTTGCTCGCCTCGTCGCGGCCAGGAATGGCGATCTGGCGCGAGAAACTGTTCGCCTGGATGCTACGCAACGCGGAAAGCGCAATGGAATTCTTCAAGCTCCCGACCAACCGCGTCGTCGAACTCGGCAGCCAGGTCGAAATCTGATCCGCGGCGCATGGCCGGCGCGCTGATCGTCACTGCCGAGCTCGGGGGAGAGGATCAGTCGTGGCTCGACCGGTTGCGCCGGGCGCATTTTCCGCCCGAGCGAAACCAGCTTTCGGCGCACCTCACCATGTTCCACGCGCTCCCGCCATCCGCCGAGCCCGAGCTTCGCCATCGACTGAGCCAGGCCAGCAAGACGCCGCGGCCCAGCGCGCGGATCGCCGGTTTGATGAATCTCGGCGGCGCAGTCGCTTTTCGCATTGTTTCCGACCCGCTCGACTCGATCCGGGATGAGCTCGCCGCAGGCCTGGCGGGAATGCTCAGTGCGCAGGACTCAGGCGGTTGGCGCCCGCACGTCACTATCCAGAACAAGGTGCAGGAAAAACAGTCGAAGGCGCTGATGTCGGCGCTTGAAGCGACGTTCAGCCCGCGGCCGCTGGTGATTACGAGTCTGGGGCTGCACGAATATCTCGGCGGCCCGTGGCGACGCCTCGCGGTGTTCCCGTTTCGCGGTGCCTAGCTGAGGTCGCCGATCCCGTCACAGCTGAGCTCGAAGCTGGCCATGCCCGATTCGAGTACCGAGGCGAGCATCGGCATTTCGAGCAATTCCTCGATTGCGCCTTCGGTGCCTTGGCCGACCAAGGCATTGGCCTCATCGATCGCCTCGCTCCAGTCGGACGCATCATAAGTGCCCTGGCCGACCCAGCAAAAGGCGATCACTTCGGCCAGCTGGTCTTCGCCCAGATCCTCGAACGCCGCGATCAGCTCCTCCTCGACGCTGGTGTTTATTTCATCCTCGAGCACGCTGAGCGTCGCACCGTCGTCATCGTCGACATTGTCGGGGTCTTCGCCGGGCGCATAATCACTCGGCGTCTGGGCTTCATATTCGCGCCCGCGCAGGATGATCCGGCATAGGGTATCGAGAGGCGTCAGCGGGTCCATGGTTCGGGTCTCCAACTGCTGGGCTTAACGACGACGGGCGGCGGCGGTTCCTCGCGTTGACCAAGCCATGGCCCCGTCATATACGCCGCGCCGCTGGCGGCCCTTTTGCGAAGGCCGCCTCCCCATGATGTCGGGGCGGAGTAGCTCAGCTGGTTAGAGCAGCGGAATCATAATCCGCGTGTCGGGGGTTCAAGTCCCTCCTCCGCTACCATCGCCACAGCCGATAACAGTGAGCGCGAGCGGGCGCCTAAAACGCGAAACGCCCGGATCGACTAGCGATCCGGGCGCCCTGCGTGACGATCGCTCGTCAGCCCCCTTGGATGTGTCCGGCGAGCGTCCCCAAATGCTCAGCCAGGACCCGAACCGTGACCCAAGAGCCAGTCGTCCGGTTGAGGCCACCTATGCCGTGATCGGCCTTGAGTCAGCTCCAAAAATTGATCTGGGTTGGATTTGGCGCGATGTTGTGGCGAACGGGTCACATGGCCTTTGCCGGTCGCTGCCATTGCCAGTGCGAAGGCAGCCCCTTAGGACGCCGCCCCATGCGCTGGTCCCAAGCATTCCTCCCGGTCCTCAAGGAAAGTCCGTCCGACGCCCAGATCGTCAGCCACAAGCTGATGCTCCGCGCTGGGCTGGTGCGCCAGACCGCGGCCGGTATTTACGCCTGGCTTCCGCTCGGCTGGCGGGTGTTGCAGAAGATCGAGCAAATCGTCCGCGAGGAGCAGGATCGCGCCGGGGCGATCGAGATGCTGATGCCGACGCTTCAATCGGCCGAGCTGTGGCGGACCAGCGGCCGCTACGACGCTTACGGCCCCGAAATGCTGCGCATCAAGGACCGCCACGAGCGCGAAATCCTTTACGGTCCGACCAATGAGGAAATGATCACCGCGATCTTCGCCGGCGACGCCAGAAGCTACCGCGATCTGCCGCGCACTTTATACCACATCCAGTGGAAATTCCGCGACGAGGTTCGCCCCCGCTTTGGCGTTATGCGCGGCCGCGAATTTCTGATGAAAGACGCCTATAGCTTCGACCTCGACGAGGGCGCCGCTCGGCTGAGCTATTACACCCAGATGCTGGCCTATCTGCGAACATTCCAGAGGATGGGTATCAAGGCAGTGCCGATGAAGGCCGCGAGCGGACCGATCGGCGGCGACCTCAGCCACGAATTCATCGTTCTCGCACCAACCGGCGAAAGTGAAGTGTTTTACGATTCGGCCTATGACGGTTTCGACTGGCATCAGAATGATCTGCGCTACGGGGATGAAGCCGGGCTCAAGGGACTCTTCGATCAGGTCAATTCGACTTATGCGGCGACCGACGAAACCCACGACGAAGCACGCTGGGCCGAAGTCGCCGAGGACCGCCGCCGCACCGGTCGCGGGATCGAGGTCGGGCATATCTTTTACTTCGGGACCAAATATTCCGATGCCATGGGCCTCAAGGTCTCGGGCAAGGACGGATCGCCGGTGGTCCCGCACATGGGCAGCTACGGCGTCGGCGTGTCGCGGCTGATCGGCGCGATCATCGAGGCCAGCCACGACGAGACGGGGATCGTGTGGCCCGAAGCGGTCGCACCGTGGAAGGTCGGGATCGTGACCATGCGCGCCGATGACGAGGCCAGTGCCGGGGCCGCCGACCGCCTGTACGAACATCTTCGAATGGCCGGGGTCGAAGTGCTCTACGATGACCGCGACGAGCGCGGCGGAGTCAAATTGGGCTCGATGGACCTGATCGGGCTGCCGTGGCAGGTGATCGTCGGACCGCGCGGCATCGCCGCCGGAACGGTCGAGCTTAAGAACCGCCGCAGCGGCGAGCGCGAAGAGATCAGCCTCGAATCCGCGCTTGCGAGGCTGACCGCATGATCCTCAATCGTGCCGAGCGCATGCTCGTCCGCCGCTATCTGCTTCCCGGCAAGGGCGAAGGGTTCATCTTCCTGGTCGCAGCGATCAGCCTGGTCGCGGTGGCGCTGGGGGTCGCGGCGCTGATCATCGTGATGAGCGTCATGAACGGCTTTCGGGGCGAATTGCTCGACAAGATCGTTGGCCTCAACGGCCACGCAGTGGTCCAGGGTTATGACGGCCAGTTGGGCGATTGGCAGCAGATCGCGGCCAAGGCCAAAGCGACCCCGGGGGTCACCTCGGCGCTGCCGCTGATCGAACAGCCGCTGATGGCTTCATCCAACGGCCGGGTCGAAGGCGTCCTGGTGCGCGGGATGCGCTGGCCCGACGTCATGGAAAACTCCACCATCACCAGCGGAGTCCAGGCCGGCGACCTCAAGTCGATCGTTCCGCGCAGCGGACGGGTCGCGATCGGCTCGCGGCTTGCCCAGGCGCTTGGCGCGGGTCCGGGCAGCGAAATCAGCCTGATCAGTCCCGAAGGCCGCTCGACCGTCGTTGGCACCGTCCCGCGCATCGTATCCTATACCGTCGGCGCGGTATTCGAAGTCGGCGTCTATGATTATGACAAGGCCTTCGTGATCATGCCGATGGAAGACGCTCAGGACCTGCTGATGCTCGGCGACAAGGTCGGCATGGTCGAATTGCAGACGTCCGACCCCGACAAGGTCGGCGAAATCGTCGCGCCCTTGCGGCCTGTGGTTCAGGGCCGGGGAATGATCGTCGACTGGCGGCAGATGAACAGCGCCTTGTTCTCGGCGCTGGAAGTCGAGCGGGTGGCGATGTTCGTCGTCCTGTCGTTGATCGTTTTGGTCGCGGTGTTCAATATCCTGTCGTCGCTGATCATGCTTGTTCGCGCCAAGACCCGCGATATCGCGATCCTCCGGACGATGGGCGCCAGCCGCAAAGGAATGATGAAAGTATTCGTCACCGTCGGTGTCACCATCGGCTCGCTTGGCATCGTCCTTGGTGCGGTTCTCGGCGCGATTTTCCTGTTCTTCCGCCAGAACGTCGTCGATGTGATCCAGGCGATGACCGGCCAGAATTTGTGGGATCCGTCGGTTCGGGTGCTTGCCGATCTGCCATCGAAGACCGACCCGATCGAAGTCGCTGCGATTGTCCTGACCGCGCTCGTGCTGTCGTTCCTCGCGACCCTCTATCCAGCTTACAAGGCCGCCGGGACCGATCCGGTGCAGGTGCTTCGTTATGAGTGACCCGGTCCTCGAGACCCGCGCGCTCAAACGCAGTTTTACGCAGGGCGATGTTACCATCCACGTGCTTCGCGGCGTCGATTTGTCGGTCCGGCCGGGCGAAATCGTCGGTTTGCTGGGTCCGTCGGGATCGGGCAAATCGACTCTGCTTCAGGCGGTCGGGCTGCTCGAGGGGGGCTTCGAAGGGTCGATCCGTTTAAAGGGGGAGGAGGCGGCCAGTCTCGACGATGATGGCCGCACGCGCTTGCGCCGCGAATTGCTCGGTTTCATCTATCAATTCCATCACTTGCTGCCCGAGTTCAGCGCGCTTGAAAATGTCGTGCTTCCGCAATTGGTCTATGGCGTCGAGACCGCTGCGGCGCGGGCCCGCGCTGCGGATTTGCTCGGCATCCTCGGGCTTAGCCTGCGGCTCGACCACCGCCCGGCGAAACTATCGGGCGGGGAGCAGCAACGAGTCGCTGTTGCCCGAGCGCTCGCCAATCGCCCGCCGCTGATCCTGGCGGATGAACCCACCGGTAACCTCGACGAGAAGACCGCCGACACCGTGCTTGGCGAATTGTTGAAGATGGTTCGGGGGGAGGGCAGCGCGGCGCTCATCGCAACGCACAACGAGCGCCTCGCCGCGAAGATGGACCGGGTGGTGCGCTTGCACGATGGAGTGCTGAGCTGAGCGCTGCCAATCCCCTTGGAACCGGTTCGGGCCGGGTCTAGGGTTTGGTGATGGAACGTCCCAACAACACCACTTTGGCATTACTCGGCGGGTTCGCCGTGCTGCTGATTATCATCGCGGTGTTTGCCGCGACTCGCAATTCGGACCAGGACAAGCTTGGCGACGCAGCGACCATCACTGCCGCCGGCGACCCCGATCTGACCAAGGCCTGTTCCGGCCAGCTCGTCTATGACCAGATCAAGCGCGCCTTGTTCCGCCAGGCGGCGCAGGTTCGGGCGGGTGACCAGCCGGCCTATGACAAGATTTCCGCGGCCGCTTCGGTGCGGATGGAAAATGCCGTCGCCGAGGGCCAGGAGCGCGAAATCATTGCTTGCTCGGGATCGCTGTCGATCGATCTTCCGCCCGGTGTCGCAACCGTCGCCGGGCGACACTTGCTGATGAGCGATATCTATTACGGCGTGGTCGAACGCGCGGGCGGCGGCGGCAAGGTCGTCCAGCTGCGCAATGCCAATGCGCTAATCGATTCGCTCGCCACCCTGACCATCACCGCGCAGCAGACCACGCCATTGCCCTTGCCCGGCCCGGCAGCCGACGCGCCGGTCGACGATCCCAATGCCATCGACCCGTTGGCGCCGGTCGAGCCGGCGCGGCCGGCTCCGTCGCCGTCGCCGGCGACGTCGGTATTGCCGAGCTTCGATTGCACCCGGGCCCGCTCACGGGGCGAGCAAGCGGTCTGCGCCGACCCGGCACTGGCGTCGCTCGATCGGGCCATGGCCAGCGAATATCGCCGTGCCGTTGCCGTCTCGACTCCGGAACAAGCCGCGGCGTTGCGCCAGACCCGCGACCGGTTTCTAACCTATCGCGACAATTGTCCGTCGAATACGTGCATCGCCGATAGTTACACCGGTCGCATCCGCGAAATTCGGGACATTGTTTCGGGGCGCTGGCAACCGCAGCGATAGCTGGGGATAAGTCGCGGCATGTCCTTTGCCGAGCGCGTTTGAGGCCGCATATTCGTTGGCGTGACTCGACCCTTCGTTCCACTTCGCGTGCTGTCCTCCTTCACCATGCTGGAAGGGGCGATCGAACCCAAGCAGATCGCCGAGCTTGCGGCGCGGCTGGAATTCCCGGCGATTGCGCTTGCGGACCGCAACGGCCTGTATGGAGCGATGCCGTTCAGCGACGCCTGTTTCGCCAAGGGCGTCCAGCCGATCATCGGCACCTTGTTGTGCCTTGCCCGGCCAGCCGACGCGATTGGCGGCCAGAAGCTCGATTGGCTCGCGCTCCTTGCCCAGTACGAACAGGGCTATGCGAATTTGTGTACCCTGGTTTCGGCGGCCCATCTCGATCGTCCGGCGGGGGATGACCCGCACATCAGCTTTGATCAGCTGGCGGGGAAAAGCGACGGGCTGATCGCATTGACGGCGGGCGGGGAAGGGGCGCTTGCCCGGCTGTTCGAGGAAGGGCAGAATGCCAAAGCCGAGGCTTATTGCGATCGGCTGCAGGCTTTATTCCCGGATCGGCTCTATATCGAATTGTCGCGCCGCGGCGATGCGGTCGAGGAAGCTGCCGAACCGGCGTTGATCAAGCTCGCATTCGCGCGTGAAATTCCCCTGGTTGCGACAAACCCCGTGCAATATTCAGAGCCAAGTTTCCACGCCGCGCATGACGCGCTGCTGTGCATCGCCAACTCAGCCTATATCGAAAGCGCCGACCGACCGACATCGTCGCCGGATGCGTGGTTGAAATCCGGGCCGATGATGGCGGAATTGTTCGCTGATGTCCCCGAGGCCCTGGCCAACACCTCCGTCATCGCCCAGCGCTGCGCAGTCGCCGCGCCGCAGCGCAAGCCGATCCTTCCGCGCATGGGCGACGACGAAGCCGAGCAACTGCGGCGCGATGCTTTGGCCGGCCTGGAAGCGCGGCTTGGCCCGCGCGTCATCGAGGATCGGCAAAGCTATTTCGACCGGCTCGATTTCGAACTCGACGTGATCAACGGAATGGGCTTTGCCGGTTACTTCCTGATCGTCGCCGACTTCATCAAATGGGCCAAGGCCAATGACATTCCGGTTGGCCCCGGTCGCGGATCGGGCGCGGGCAGCGTGGTTTCCTGGGCGCTGACCATCACCGATCTCGACCCGATCCCGCTCGGCCTGCTGTTCGAACGCTTTCTCAATCCCGAACGCGTGTCGATGCCCGATTTCGACATCGATTTCTGCGAAACCCACCGCGACAAGGTCATTACCTACGTCCAGGGCAAATACGGCCGCGACAAGGTCGCGCAAATCATCACCTTTGGGCGATTGAAGGCGCGCGCGGTGCTCAAGGACACCGGACGCGTATTGCAGATGAGCTACGGCCAGGTCGACCGCCTCGCCAAGCTCATCCCGAGCCACCCAACCGATCCGTGGACGTTGCCGCGCGCACTCGACGGAGTGATCGAGCTGCGCCGCGAATATGAGGGCGACGGCGACGTCAAGCGCCTGTTCGACCTCGCGATGAAGCTTGAAGGCCTGCCGCGCCACGCCTCCACCCATGCCGCGGGCGTGGTCATCGGCGACCGCCCGCTCGACGAACTCGTTCCGCTCTACCGCGATCCGCGCTCGGACATGCCGGTGACCCAGTTCGACATGAAATATGTCGAGGCGGCGGGGCTGGTAAAGTTCGACTTCCTGGGTTTGAAGACCCTGTCGGTGCTCAAGGAGGCACAGCGCCTGCTTTCGGAGCAAGGGGTCGAGGTTAATCTCGAGACCCTGCCGTGGGATGATGCGGCAGTGTTCGAGCTGCTCCAGCGCGGTGACACGGTCGGTGTGTTCCAGCTTGAATCCGAGGGCATGCGGCGGACACTTTCCGCGGTCCGTCCGACGAGTTTCGAGGATATCATCGCTCTCGTCTCGCTCTACCGGCCCGGGCCGATGGACAATATTCCGCTGTTCGGCGACCGCAAGAACGGCCGCCAGCCGATTGCCTATCCGCATCCTCTGCTCGAGGATGTACTGAGGGAAACCTACGGCATCTTCGTCTATCAGGAACAGGTCATGGAAGCGGCGCGCGTGCTCGCCGGCTATTCGCTCGGCGACGCCGATCTGCTGCGCCGCGCAATGGGCAAGAAAATCCAGTCGGAAATGAACGCCCAGCGTTCGCGCTTCATCGACGGCGCCGCGGCCAATGCGATCGATGCGCCCAAGGCCAATGAATTGTTCGACTTGATCGACAAGTTCGCCGGCTATGGTTTCAACAAGAGCCACGCCGCCGGCTATGCGCTGATCGCGTACCAGACCGCCTGGCTGAAAGTTCACCATCGGCCCGAATTCACCGCCGCGTCGATGAGCTTCGACCTTGCCCAGACCGACAAGCTGGCGCTGTTCGTCGAGGACATGCGCCGCGGCGACATCGACTGTCTCGGCCCCGACATCAATTCCAGCAGCTCGCGCTTCACGGTTGAGAGCGGCGGGGTGCGCTACGCCCTGGGCGCGCTCAAGGGGGTCGGCGACAAAGCGATGGACTCGGTGGTCGGCGAACGGACGCGGGGCGGGGCCTTCGCCAGCCTCGAGGATTTCGCTGCCCGGATCGACCCGCGCTGGCTTAACCGGCGCCAGGTCGAAAGCCTGGCCGAGGCTGGCGCCTTCGACGCTCTTGATCCCGACCGGGCAGCGGTCTTCGCCGGGGCCGAGTTGATCCTCGCCCATGCCGCATCTGCGCACGATCAGAAGACCACCGGCCAGGCGGCGTTGTTCGGCGGCAGCGGGGGCGAGACCGTCCCGATCCGCTTGCCGCGCGACAAGCATTGGACGATCGCCCAGCGCATGGCCGCCGAGCGCGATTCATTCGGCTATTATTACTCTGCTCACCCGGTCGAGGCGCACCGCCATTTGCTCGCTGCGCACAAGGTCAAAACCTATGCCGAGATTGGCGAAATGCGGGTCGGCGAAGGCGAGCGGGTCGGCGCGTCGATGGCGGCGCTGGTCGAGGACGTGCGGTGGCGCACGTCGGCGCGCGGTCGGCGCTACATGATGGCCAGCCTATCCGACAGCAGCGGCCAATATGTCGCGACGGCTTTCGAAGAGGAGGCGACCAACGCGCTTGAGGCCGCTGCGCGCGACGGCGGCTCGGGGCTCTTGACGGTCGAGCTGGACCGCCGCGCCGGGGATGAATTGCCGCGGGTTACGGTCAAGCGTTTCCAATCGCTGGCGAGCCTGGCCAAGCGCAGCCGCCTGCAGATGATCATCCGGATTGCCGACGACAGCCTGATCGCTCGAATCGCCAAGGAATTGGCGGGCGCGAAAGGTGGCAATGGCGTGGTCAGGCTGATTATTCGTCTCAGCGGGGGCGGGCAGGCGAGCCTTGTCGCCGGGCGTGATTTCACCCTCGATGCCGAACTCTCGGCCAGGATCGAACGGATCGCGGGTGAAGACAGCGTTGAACTGACCGCGCAGGAGCCGGCGAAACTCGCTTTGGTCGGCTAGAGTTCATTCTCCGTCGCCGGTGCTGGCGGTTCGGCGACGGGTGGCTCAGGTGAATCGGACTCAATACCCTCTACCGGCGCTTCATCGATCGCATCGGGATTGGTCGCTGGGTCATCGACCGTTTCCAGTGGCGGCGGCGGGGCGGTTGTTTCATATTCGTCGCCGGGCAGAGGCCGGGCCTTCTTCGCGGTCGGCGGCGGCGCTTTGTTCACCGGTGCCGCAGCACCCTTGTAGATGCAGGCATCGAGACCATCGCGGCCAACCACATTGATGCGAGCGTTAATCGTGTTGCCGTAGCGGCGGGTGAAGCCCTTGGGCGCCACTGCGCCGCGCTTTTTGGGCAGCGGCAGGACCGCGGCGATCCGCGCTGCCTCGGTCGCGCTCATGGCCGATGCGTCATGGCCGAAATAGCGCAGCGACGCGGCATTGGCGCCATAAGTGCCAAGGCCGGTCTCGGCATTGTTGAGATAGACCTCCATGATCCGGCGCTTGCCCCACAGATTTTCGATGAGGAAGGTGAACCACGCCTCAGCCCCCTTGCGGGCATAGCCGCCGCCATTCCACAGGAAGGTCGTTTTCGCGGTCTGCTGGCTGATGGTCGATCCGCCGCGAATGCGCCCACCGCTGGCATTGCGCTTCATCGCGTCCTGAATTGCGTCGATATCGAAGCCGTTGTGGCTGCAAAACTTGCCATCCTCCGCAGCGATCGCAGCGCGCACCATGTCCCGATCCATGTCGCTGATCGGCATCCAGTCGCGAACCGCGCCGCGCCCGGCGATCTGGTCGGCGATCATGGTTGCGGTCGTCGGCGGCGAAATGAAGCGATAGGCAAGTACCAACAAGACCGACAGCAGGATGAAGGCGACGACCAGCTTGATCAGGAACCACAGGACCCGGCTTACTGCCCCGCCTTTGGCCTTGGGCTTGCGATAGCGGGGAATGCTGTTCGTTTTTGCCATTGTCAGCGCCTAGCGCGGTGAAGGCAGTGCTTCAATCACCGCGCCTTTGCCTTCGAACCAGGCTTCGCGTTGAGCAAATCGAGGCTTGCGAGATAGCGATCGGGATCGATCGCCACATCATCCTTACCGATCTGGTCGAATGGATCTTCAAGATCATCCTGGATGTTCGCCAGGCCGGTGAAGATCAGCGCAAACAGGATCGGCATGACAAAAAACAGCGCCGGACTCAGGCCCTCGGACAGATAAGCGAAATAGGGCGCATAGACGACCGGCAGGATGAGTATGAAGAAGTTGCTGAACGCGCGAAGTGTCCGCGGCGTGCGATATTTGTGGATGTGCTTGATGGTCTCGAAGGCCATCATCATCCGCGCCAGATACTGGTTGCAGCGCGAACATTCCGTCGCCGAAAGCCCACTTTTGCGGAGGTGCTCGACCACAGCGGAGAGGCGGGAAAACGCTTGCATCACAGTCGCTTCGTGCGGGTCGCGCTCGCTCAAAGGGTTGGTCACCATATCGCGGCATGAGGAAAAGAGCTGCATCAGCGCAGCCCGAATTTCCCGGTCCCGGGCCGCGTCCTTGCCCGTCCAATCGCGCGAGGCGAGATAGAGCGCTCGGCCATTGGCTTTGAGCGCTCCATATTCCTCCAGAGATTTTTCCCGCCGGTTGTATGCAGTGTTTATCGAGAAAACGAGCGGGAACACGATGGCTGTCGCGACGATCGTCAGCGGGAAGTTGGCCTTGATGCCCAGCCGCAGGCAGAGCCAGGTCGAGACGACGGCAAGGGCCGCGATAAAGAAGCTCTTGAAGTTCAAGACCCGAAACACGCCGGAAAGATATTGTTTCACCGCTATTCGCTTCCCTGCCGCTTACGAATACGAAGACTAGTCAAAAGCCGCCGCCGCGGAAAGGCGTACGTCCTTGCCGCAGCGCAGCATCGCATTTACATCGCCTTGCCATGAGATCGACCAACGACATCCGCCGCTCCTTTCTCGACTTTTTCGAGAAGGCTGGACACGCGCGGGTGCAGTCCGCGCCTTTGGTGCCGCACAACGACCCGACCCTGATGTTCGTCAATGCCGGAATGGTGCCGTTCAAGAACGTTTTCACCGGTCTTGAGACGCGGCCCTACGTTACCGCGACATCGAGCCAGAAATGCGTCCGCGCCGGCGGCAAGCACAACGACCTCGACAACGTCGGCTACACCGCGCGCCACCACACGTTCTTCGAGATGCTCGGCAATTTCTCGTTTGGCGATTATTTCAAGGAAGAGGCCATCCGCCTGGCCTGGAACCTGCTGACCAAGGAGTGGGGGATCCCGGCCGAGCGGCTGACGGTTACCGTCTATCACACCGACGATCAGGCGTTCGATTTGTGGCAGTCGGTGGCGGGCCTCCCCGCCGAGCGCGTCATCCGGATCGCGACCAAGGACAATTTCTGGGCGATGGGGCCGGACGGGCCGTGCGGGCCGTGCTCGGAAATATTCTACGACCACGGCGACCACATTGCGGGCGGTCCGCCGGGCAGCCCGGACGAGGACGGCGACCGCTTCGTGGAGATCTGGAACCTCGTCTTCATGCAGAACCTGCAGGAGAATGACGAAATCGTCGGCGACCTGCCGAAACCCTCGATCGACACCGGAATGGGGCTCGAGCGCATCGCCGCGGTGCTCCAGGGTGTCCACGATAATTATGAGACCGACACCTTCAAGGCGCTGATCCACGCCAGCGAAGAGCAGACCGGAACCCGCGCCGAGGGCGACAGCCGGGCGTCGCACCGGGTCATCGCCGACCATCTGCGCGCCTCGGGTTTCCTCATCGCCGACGGAGTTCTCCCGGCCAATGACGGACGCGGCTATGTCGTTCGCCGGATCATGCGCCGGGCGATGCGCCACGCCCATCTGCTTGGCGCCAAGGAGCCGCTGATGTGGCGGCTGGTGCCGGCTTTGGTCGCGGAAATGGGCGCGGCTTACCCGGAGCTGGTTCGCGCACAGCCGCTGATAGAGGCGACCCTGCTGCAGGAGGAAACGCGGTTTCGCCGGACTCTGGAAAATGGCCTCAAACTGCTCGACGAAGCCACCTCGGACCTCGGTGAGGGCGGCACGCTTGCGGGGGAGACCGCGTTCAAGCTCTACGACACCTACGGCTTTCCCTACGATCTGACGGAAGATGCGTTGCGCGCGCGCGGCATGGCGGTCGATCGCGCTGGGTTCGATTCCGCGATGGCCGAACAGAAAGCGATGGCCCGCGCGGCGTGGAAAGGCTCGGGCGACAAGGCATCGGACGAACTGTGGTTTGACCTCGCCGAAGACCATGGCTCGACCGAATTCATCGGCTATTCGGGCGATGAGGGCGAGGGCGTGGTGCTGGCGATCGTCAAGGATGGCAGGACCGTCGACCGCGCCGGGGAGGGTGAAAGAGTTCAGTTGCTCCTTAACCAGACGCCCTTTTATGGCGAGAGCGGCGGGCAGATTGGCGATAGCGGAAAATTGAGTTCGCTCAAGGGGTTTGCGGGCGAGGTTGAGGATACGTCAAAACCGTTGGGGCGGCTCCACGCGCTCCACACGAAAATCGTCCAGGGCAGCATCTCGGTCGGCGAAACCGTCCATCAATTGGTCGACAGCGAGCGCCGCGACCGGGTTCGTGCCAACCACAGCGCGACCCATTTGCTCCACGCCGCATTGCGCCACCGGCTCGGCGAACATGTCACGCAAAAGGGCAGTCTGGTCGCCGAAGACCGGTTCCGGTTCGATTTTTCGCACCCGTCCGCGCTTTCGCCCGACGATATCGCCGCGGTCGAGGCCGAGGTAAACGCCCAGATCCGCGGCAACGAACCGGTGACGACCCGGCTGATGACCCCCGATGACGCCATCGAGGCCGGAGCAATGGCGCTGTTCGGTGAAAAATATGGTGATGAGGTGCGCGTGCTCAGCATGGGCCGCGGCACCGACGCGGATTATTCGGTTGAACTGTGCGGTGGCACCCACGTCCGCGCCTTGGGGGACATCCAATTGCTCAAGATCATCGGCGAAAGCGCGGTCAGCTCCGGAGTCCGGCGGATCGAGGCGCTGACCGGCGAAGCCGCACGCTTGTGGCTGGTCGGTCGCGTCTCTCAATTGCGCGAGGTCGCCGCGACCCTCAAGGCGTCGCCCGACGAAGTGCCGGCGCGGATTGCGGCGCTGGTCGAAAACACCAAAAAACTGGAGCGCGAGCTCGCCGAGGCGAAAAAGGCGTTGGCGATGGGGGGCGGGGGTGCCACGTCCGTTGCCGCCGGGCCCGAAACTATTGGCAGCCACGCGTTCCTTGGCCAGATCGTCGAAGGCCTCGACCCCAAGAACCTGCGCTCCGAAGTCGATTCGATGAAGCAGCGCCTGGGATCGGGCGTTGCCGCGCTGGTCGCGGTCAATGAGGGCAGGGCCAGCGTCGCCGTCGGCGTCACCGCCGATCTTACCGCCAGCGTGTCGGCCATCGACCTGGTGAAGGCCGCGGTCGCTGCGCTTGGCGGGCAGGGCGGCGGCGGTCGCCCCGATTTGGCCCAGGGTGGCGGGCCCGATGGCGATAAAGCTGAGGACGCCGTGCAAGCCGTGCGCGATGCGCTGGCGAAGGCCGCGGCTTAGGCCGAACCCGAGTCCCGGAGCCGGCGACGGCCCAAACTTGGCTCGTTTTCCAACTGCCCTTCGGCCATAATTTCAGCGCGTTGGGCGGCGCGTTTCTCATGGATGCTCGCGATCACCGGACCCATTGGTACTCCGACATCGACGAGCACCGCCTCGGCCAATTGTAGCGAGGCTTCGAGCGTTTCGGGCACTGCATCGGTCACTCCGGCCTGATAGAGCTTCGCGGCATGGGCAGTGTCGCGGGCGCGGGCGATGATCGGCAAATCGGGGAAGGTCGATCGCATCCGTTTGGCGATCCGCGCGACCAGCACCGGATCGTCCATGGTCAGCACCAGCGCCGCGGCGTCGCCGAGCTTGAGGCGAGCGCCAAGCTCGGGCCGGCCGACATCGCCAAACACCGCTTCATAGCCGGCGGAGCGCGAGGTCTTGATCGAATCGGCGTCGCTATCGACCGCGAGATAGGCCCGATCATGTTCGACCAGCATGTCGGCGACGATCCGGCCGACCCGGCCAAAGCCGAAAATGACGGTTCGTCCCTCCGCCGTGACGTCGATGGCGAGCGCGGCCTGTCCTTCGACTCGCTGGGCAAGGCGGCGGCCGATACTCGCCAGGATTGGCGTGATGGTCAGGCCAAGTGCGGTCACCGTGGTCCAGAAAGCGGCGGTGTCTGACCGCAGGAGTCCTGAACTGGCGGCCGCGGCGAGCACAATCAGGCTGGTTTCCGATGGGCTGGCAAGCATCAGGCCGGTTTCGACCGCGGCGCCGGGCCGGACCCCCGTCGAGCGCAATAACAATGCGGTGACGACCGCCTTCACGCCGAGCACTCCGGCAACCGCAAGGAGGATATCGGGCCAGTTGCTCCACAATGCCGTAACGTCGATCCGCATTCCGACGGTGATCAGGAAAATCCCGAGCGCGAGACCCGCCAATGGCGCTGTGATCGCCTCGACCTCGCTGTGATAATCGGTTTCGCCGATGAGGATCCCGGCGATCAGCGCGCCAAGGATCGGAGACAGGCCCGCGCCATTGGTTGCCAAAGCGGCAAGAATGACCGTGAGCAGGCTGATCGCGAGAAACAGTTCGGGGTTCTTGGTCCGAGCAGCCTGGGCGAAGAGGATCGGAAGCACGAACCGTCCGACCACCAGCATCGCTGCGACCACCGCCACCCCGAGCGTCGCGGTACGCAGGAAATCGCCCGAATCGGCACGTCCGCCAAGCAGCTCAACCGCGAACAGCATCGGCACCAGCGCCAAATCCTCGAACAGCAGCATCGCAAAGGCATTCCTGCCGACCGGCCCATCAGTGCCCGAAATCGGAAGCACTAGCGCGGTCGAGGACAAGGCCAGAGCAAGACCGACCGCAATCGCGCTCTGGGTTGGCCAGTCGGCGATGATCAAGCCGACCGCGATCAGCGCCGCACAGCCAAGCAATTCCGCGCTGCCAATTCCGAACACCGCTTTGCGCATCGCCTTCAGACGCCTGAAACTGATGTGCAGACCGGCCGAAAACAGGACCAGGATGATGCCCAGGTCGGCGAACGGCTCGATCGATTGCGGGTCGCTGATCGAGAAGGTCTCGAGCCACGGCCGGGTGTCGGCCATTGCGCCGAGCATGAACGGGCCGGCGATAATGCCGACCAGGATGAAGCCGATGACAGGCGTGATCCGAAGACGCGCGAAGGTCGGGATGACGATACCCGCGGCGCCGAGGATAGTCAGCGCGTCGGAAAAGCCCGAGCTTTCGATCGAGACTGATGCGGCCATAGCCGGACCCTAGCGCGGCGCTGCTGACCCCGCCACGGGTTTGACGCTCGACCATGGCTTGGGCATGAGCGGCGTCATGACGTCACGAAACGGCGTGCTGATCGTTGGCGGCGGACCCGCGGGGATGCTGGCCGGCTATTTGTTCGCGCGCGCCGGCGTCGCGACCAAGGTGATCGAGAAACATGGCGATTTCTTCCGCGATTTCCGCGGCGATACCGTCCACCCCTCGACCATGGAAATCCTCGCCCGGCTCGGTCTTCTGAAGCGATTTCTATCACGTCCGCACAACCAGGTGACTTCGGCGCGGATCCGGATCGGCGGGCGCGACTGGACCATCGGCGATTTGTCGCACCTCGACACGCCAGCGCCGTTCATCGCGATGATGCCGCAATGGGAATTCCTCGATTTCCTGCGTCAGGAAGCACTTAAGTTCCCGGCCTTTTCGCTGAGCATGGACGAACCGGTCGCGGACTTTGTCTCGGCAGGGGACCGAGTGGTCGGCATCCGTTATGAATCGGGCCGCGAAGAGCTTGCCGGCAAGTTGGTGATTGCGGCCGACGGGCGTTCATCCTTGGTGCGAACGCGCGACATGCTTCCGGTCGAAGTGCTCGGCGCACCGATGGACGTGCTGTGGTTCCAATTGCCCAAGCATGACGACGGCGGCGATGCCATTCGCGGTTCGATCGATCCCGGGCGGATGGTCGTGCTGATCGATCGCGACGAATATTGGCAGGCGGCCTACCTCATTCCCAAGGGCATCGAGCGCGACATTCGGGGCAGAGGCCTGGAA
>JACDEB010000001.1:68541-89564 GCA_013816595.1 Sphingomonas sp.
GGCCTGGAATGGTTGCGGGATCAGGTGAGCAAGGCGTTTCCCGACGTCGATCTCAGCGGTGGGTTCCCGCAGAGCGACGATGAGGTCCGCTTGCTCAGCGTGGCGCTCGACCGGCTGAGTTGCTGGTCGCGCCCGGGGCTTCTGGCGATTGGCGACGCGGCCCATGCGATGAGCCCGATCGGCGGCATCGGCATCAACCTTGCCATCCAGGACGCGGTCGCTGCCGCCAATGCGCTCGCTCGATCGCTGGCGCGGCCCGGGACGCAAGCGCAGGAGGTCGACCGGCTGCTGTACCGGGTGCAAAAGCGCAGGCTGTTCCCGACGCGGGTCATCCAGGCGGGGCAGAAGACGGCGCAGGACAATATCATCGGCGCGGTGCTTAGCGGCGGCGCGGTGCGCGTGCCGTGGATCGTCAGGCTGCTCGACCGTTATCCGCTGTTGCGGCGAATTCCGGGGCGGATCATCGGCCTTGGAGTGCGGCGCGAGCGGGTGAAATCGCCGCGCGCCTAGGCGCCAATGCCCTCCGCCGCCATTGCCGCCTCGAGGTTATTGGCGATGGCATCGAAGAATTGCTCGGTCGTCATCCACGCCTGCTCGGGGCCGACGAGGATCGCGAGGTCTTTGGTCATCTTGCCGCTTTCGACGGTCTGGACGCACACCCGCTCAAGAGTTTCGGCGAATTTCACCACTTCGGGCGTGTCGTCGAACTTGCCGCGATATTTGAGGCCACCGGTCCAGGCGAAGATCGACGCGATCGGGTTGGTCGAAGTCGCCTTGCCAGCCTGGTGCTGGCGGTAATGGCGGGTGACGGTGCCATGAGCGGCCTCGGCCTCGACCGTCTTGCCGTCGGGGGAGGTCAGGACCGACGTCATCAGGCCGAGTGACCCAAAGCCCTGGGCGACCTGGTCCGACTGGACGTCGCCGTCGTAATTCTTGCAGGCCCAGATGAATTTGCCGCTCCATTTGAGCGCGGAAGCGACCATGTCGTCGATCAGCCGATGCTGATATTCGATCCCCAGTTTGTCGAACTTCTCCTTGAAATCCTTGTCATAAATTTCCTGAAAAATGTCCTTGAAGCGACCGTCATAGGCCTTGAGAATGGTGTTTTTGGTGCTGAGATAAACCGGCCATCTGCGGGTCAGTCCGTAGTTCAGGCAGGCGCGCGCGAAATCGCGGATCGACTGGTCAAGGTTGTACATGCCCATAGCCACGCCGGAGGCGGGGAAATCGAACACTTCATATTCCTGGACTTCGCCGTTGGTGCCGGTCCATTTCATGGTCAGCTTGCCGGCGCCCGGAACGAGGAAATCGGTTGCCTTATATTGGTCGCCGAAGGCATGGCGGGCGACAACGATGGGGTCGGTCCAGCCGGGGATTAGCCGCGGGATATTGTCGATCACGATCGGTTCGCGGAAAACGACGCCGCCAAGTATGTTGCGGATGGTGCCGTTGGGCGATTTCCACATCTTCTTGAGCTTGAACTCCTCGACGCGCTGCTCGTCGGGAGTGATGGTCGCGCATTTTACTCCAACGCCATGTTCGGCGATGGCATTGGCGGCCTCGACCGTGACTTTGTCGTCGGTCGCGTCGCGATGCTCGACGCCAAGGTCGTAATAGATCAGGTCGATGTCGAGATAAGGCTGGATCAACCGCTCGCGGATCCATTGCCAGATGATCCTCGTCATTTCGTCGCCGTCGAGCTCGACGACCGGGTTCTTCACCTTGATCTTGGCCATGATTTTCCCTGTTTCAGTCCGAATTTGGATGCGGCCTTAGGATGCAGCGTTGTGCGCGGCAAGGGCGAGCATTAAGGGGAGGACCATGGCCCAACCTCCCCAAAGCACCCCCGATATGCCCGGCGCGCTCAGCGTCACCCCAACCGTCAAATGGCGCTTCCCGTCCGTTCATCCCGAAGGCCGCAAGTTTGTCCTCGGCGCCGCCTTCATCGCGCTCACGGTTTATTGGGTGGCGAGCCATTTTATCGGCTGGTTGCTGATCCTGCTGACGATCTGGGTCGCGGCATTTTTCCGCGATCCAATCCGCACCACGCCGCGCGGCGACAAATTGATCATCGCCCCCGCCGACGGGCTCATCACGCTGATTTCGCAAGTCCCGCCGCCGCCCGAATTGCGCGGCGCCGACGGCCTTGCCGAGGGGACCTATACCCGGGTCTCGATTTTCATGAGCGTGTTCGACGTCCACATCAATCGCTCGCCCATCGCCGGGCGGATCAGGCGCATGGCCTATGTCCCGGGCAAATTCCTCAATGCCGATCTCGACAAGGCCAGCGAAGACAATGAGAGGCAGCATTTCCTGGTCGAGGGCGCCGACGGCTTGCGCATCGGCTTCACCCAGATCGCGGGCCTCGTCGCGCGCCGGATCATGGCGTTCGTCAAGGAAGGCGACCCGGTCGAGGCCGGCCAGCGTGTCGGCCTGATCCGTTTCGGCAGCCGGGTCGACGTCTATCTTCCCGCTGGCACCGCGCCGCGGGTCCTGCCGGGGCAGCGCTCCATTGCTGGCGAGACGATCATCGGCGAAGTCGGCGCCAACGCCCGGCTCACCGGAAGCAGCCAGTGAGCAATGGCGCGCCGGGCCGGATCGTCCCGCTGCGCGCGATCGCGCCCAATGCAGTCACCGCGCTCGCCTTGTGCGTGGGCTTGACCGGAATCCGTTATGGCATCGGCCAGGAATGGGAGAAGGCCGTTCTGGCGATCGTCGTTGCGGGCATTCTCGACGGGATCGACGGCCGCGTAGCGCGTTTACTCAAAGCGCAGACCAAGTTCGGTGCGGAACTCGATAGCCTAAGTGACAACATCGCCTTCGGCACCGCCCCAGCGCTGATCCTGTTCCTGTGGTCGCTCAAGGATGCGCCTAAATTCGGCTGGACGGTTTCGCTTGCGCTGGCGGTGTGCTGCGCCCTGCGGCTGGCGCGCTACAATGCGCGGATCGACACTCAAGTCCAGCCGCTCAAGGCGGCCGGTTACAATACTGGCGTTCCGGCCCCGGTGGGCGCCGGTTTGGCCTTCCTGCCGATCTATTTGCGGATCATAACTGGAAACGAGCTGTTCCACGATTGGCGCGTGGTGATGCCGTGGACCCTGTTCATCGCCGCCTTGATGATTTCAAACGTGCCGACGTTTAGCTGGGGATCGTTAAGGATCCGGCGCGGGTGGCGGATTCCGCTGATTGCGTTGATTGCCATATTAGGCGCGGGATTGCTCAATGAACCATGGATCACCTTGCTGGCGATTTCGGCGCTTTATTTGGTGATGCTTCCGTTCAGTATCGCCGGCTACGCCCGGGTCAGGCGGCAGCGCGCAGGCGCGGCGTAGCGCGATAAGCGGTGCGATAGCGCTCGCGGTGGCGCAACCGCTGCGGCGCGGTGCTCATTACCGAATTCACCGACTTGCCCTTCAGGGCGACGAGGATTTTCGAACCACTTTCCTCCAGCACCTTTGCGCCGACGACTGTCAGCAACCAAAGCGTG
Organism: Sphingomonas sp.; assembly: GCA_013816595.1. Lineage (GTDB taxonomy): Bacteria > Pseudomonadota > Alphaproteobacteria > Sphingomonadales > Sphingomonadaceae > Sphingomicrobium. The sequence goes on from JACDEB010000001.1 coordinate 72,029, forward strand.
GTGAGGAAAACCAGGGTTGCAAGTGCTGCGATCATCATCTGCGTCCTTCTGTTGAGGCATAAACCCATCCGGACCTGTTTCGTTCCAAACCGGAAAGTAAGCCAAGCTACATGGCCACATGTTCACGTTTGGTTCTGCGTTAGTCAAGCGCTTTCGCTCGGACGGACTCAAGCCCTTGAAATGCCTCGCTCCTTGCGCTAGTGGCCCGACCATCTCGCAGATGGAGCCGCCATACCGGTGCTGACCTTTGGTCGGTGACTGGCTCCATCGAGGAAAAACCGGAAGGAGAATGATTATGGCGGCCACTGTCGTCACGATGCAGCAATTGCTTGAGGCCGGAGCGCATTTCGGCCACCAGACCCACCGTTGGAACCCCAAGATGAAGCCGTATATTTTCGGCGATCGCAATGGGGTGCACATCATCGATCTGTCGCAGTCGGTGCCGCTGTTCGCGCGCGCCCTCGATTTCGTCCAGTCGACCGTCGCCCGGGGCGGCAAAGTGCTGTTCGTCGGTACCAAGCGCCAGGCGCAGGACGCGGTTGCCGATGCTGCGCTTCAATCGGGCCAGCACTTCGTCAATCATCGCTGGCTCGGCGGAATGCTGACCAACTGGAAGACCATTTCCAATTCGATCAAGCGCCTTAAGAGTCTTGAAGAGCAGCTTGGCGGCGACACCGCCGGCCTGACCAAAAAAGAAGTGCTCCAGCTGACGCGCGAGCGCGACAAGCTTGAGAAGAGCCTTGGCGGGATCCGCGATCTTGCTGGTCTGCCCGACGTCATGTTCGTGGTCGACACCAACAAGGAAGAACTCGCGATCAAGGAAGCCAATGTGCTCGGCATTCCGGTTGTCGCGGTGCTCGATTCGAACAGCGACCCGAGCGGCATCGCCTTCCCGGTTCCGGGCAATGACGACGCCAGCCGCGCGATCCGCCTGTATTGCGAAGCGATTGCCAATGCGGTCAGCGAAGGCAAGGCCGGCAATGCCCAGGCCCGTGGCCAGGATGTCGGCGCAATGGCCGAACCGCCGGTAGAGGTCGCGGTCGAAGCGTAACTTTCCTCCCCTCCCGTTGCGCGGGAGGGGATTTAGGGGAGGGCCTGTCTACCCGGCCCCGAACCCCCACATGCCACCCGACCCTCCCGCGAGACGGGTGGGAGCCAGAAGGACAAAGACATGACCGAGATCACCGCCGCCACGGTGAAGGAACTCCGCGAGCGCACCGGCGCCGGGATGATGGATTGCAAGAAAGCGCTCGGCGAAACCGCCGGCAATATGGAAGCCGCAATCGACTGGTTGCGCGCGAAGGGCCTTTCGGCCGCCGCCAAAAAGGCCGGTCGAACCGCTGCCGAAGGGCTTGTCGGGGTTGCCGTTTCGGGCAGCAAAGGAGCACTCGTCGAAGTCAACTCCGAAACCGATTTCGTCGGCAAGAACGAGCAGTTCCAGGAATTCGTCCGCGAAGTTTCGCAGATCGCTTTGACGACCGGCGACGATATCGATGCGCTCAAGTCCGCAGCTTATCCGTCGGGCGGGACGGTCGAGGAAAAGCTGACCGACAATATCGCCACCATTGGCGAAAACCAGTCGCTGCGCCGGGCCGCGACGCTCGAAGTCGCTCAAGGCGCAGTGGTCAGCTACGTCCACAATGCCGCCGCTCCCAACATGGGTAAGATCGGTGTCCTCGTCGCGCTCGAAGGCTCGGCTTCGGCCGACACGCTGGCGGCTCTGGGCAAGCAGATCGCGATGCACATCGCAGCCGCCAATCCGCTGGCGCTCGATGCCGATGGCCTCGACCGGGATCTGCTTGCGCGCGAACGCTCGATCGCCACCGACAAGGCCAATGAAAGCGGCAAGCCGGCCGAGATCATCAGCAAGATGGTCGATGGCACGATGGCCAAGTTCAAAAAGGAAAACGCGCTTCTGTCGCAGCTGTTCGTGATGGACAACAAGACCCCGGTCGCCGACGTCGTCGCGCAGGCCGCCAAGGATGCCGGCGCGACCATCGCGCTGAAAGCCTATAAGCGCTTCCAGCTTGGCGAAGGCATTGAGAAAAAGGACAGCGACTTCGCGGCGGAAGTCGCCGCCGCCGCCGGAACCGCCAAAGCCGAACCGGTCGCCTGAGCGCTTCATATCCGCTTAACGGTTGGCAACGGGGCGGCTCGGTCATAAAGGCTGGGCCGCCCTTTTTGCAGTTGAAAGGATCGCGCCTTCACATGACCCGCCCCCGCTTCAATCGAATCCTGCTCAAACTGTCGGGCGAGGCGCTGATGGGCCAGGGCCAGTTCGGCATCGATCCGGAAGCGGTCGCCGGGCTCGCCGGAGAGATTGCGGCGGCCAAGGCGCACGGCCACGAGCTGTGCCTGGTGGTCGGTGGCGGCAATATCTTTCGCGGAATGGCCGCCGCGGCCAAGGGGTTCGACCGCGCCACCGCCGATTACATGGGGATGCTGGCGACGGTGATGAACGCGCTCGCGCTGCAAAATGCGCTCGAGAAGCTCGGCGTCGAAACCCGTGTCCAGTCCGCCATTCCGATGGCCAGTGTCAGCGAGCCGTACATTCGCCGCCGAGCTTTGCGCCACCTCGAAAAGGGCCGGATCGTCCTGTTCGCGGCCGGCACCGGCAATCCCTTTTTCACCACCGACACCGCGGCCGCCTTGCGCGCGGCTGAAATGGGCTGCGACGCCTTGTTCAAGGGCACCAGCGTCGATGGTGTCTATGATGCCGACCCAAAGAAGGTCAAAGACGCCAAGCGCTACGACAGTTTGAGCTTTACCAAGGTGTTGGGCGACAATCTCAAGGTGATGGACGCAACCGCGGTCGCCTTGTGCCGCGACAATGCAATTCCGATCGTCGTGTTCAACGTTCGCCAGCCGGGCAATCTCGCCAAGGTGCTCGCGGGCGAGGGGACAGCGACGGTCGTCCAGGACGGAGAGTAAAATGCCTGCAAGTATCGACACCGCCGACCTCAAGCGCCGAATGATTGGAGCGGTCGACGCCCTCAAGCACGATTTGGTCGGGCTTCGTACCGGCCGCGCCTCGACCGCCTTGCTCGATCCGATCCAGGTCGAGGTTTATGGCGCGCACATGCCGCTCAACCAATGCGCGACGGTATCGGTGCCCGAACCGCGTATGTTGTCGGTCCAGGTGTGGGACCGCTCCAATGTTCAGCCGGTCGAAAAGGCAATCCGCTCCGCCGGTCTCGGCCTCAATCCGATCACCGACGGGCAGATGATCCGACTCCCGATCCCCGATCTGACCGAGGAACGCCGCAAGGAACTCGCCAAGCTGGTCGGCCAATATGCCGAAAAGGCGCGGGTCGCGGTGCGCAACGTCCGCCGCGACGGCATGGATCACCTCAAGCAGGACGAGAATAAGAAGCTGATCAGCGAAGACGAACGCAAGCGGCTCGAAACCGATGTCCAGAAAGTGACCGACGACACGATCAAGGATATCGACGATCTGTCGAGCAGCAAGGAAAAGGAAATCCTGGGCAAGTGACCGCGGCCCAAGCGCCGGATCCGCCGATCGGCCAGCAACGGGGCCAAGCCAGCATTCCGCGCCACATTGCAATCATCATGGACGGCAACGGCCGCTGGGCCGCCAAGCGCGGCCTGTCGCGCGTTGCCGGACACCGCGCCGGGGCCGAAGCGGTTCGAACCGCGCTCCAGTCTGCCGCCGACCACGGGGTCGAGGTGCTCACCCTCTACGCATTTTCGTCCGAGAACTGGCGCCGAAGCGCGGAGGAAATCGCCGATTTGACCGCGCTGATGCGATTCTATCTCGAGCGCGAATTGAAAACGATCGAGAAGGAAGGGGTCAGGCTCCGGCTGATCGGCGATTACGCCGCCTTTGGACCCGACCTCGCCGGGCAGCTGGAGCGCGCGGTCGAGCGGACGAAGGCCAACACACGGCTGACGTTGGTCGTCGCACTCAACTACGGCAGCCAAACGGAGATTGCCGCCGCAGCGCGCCGCCTCGCGACCGACGCAGCGGCCGGAACGGTCGATCCCGCGACGATCGATGAAGCGGCGATCGGCGCTCGGCTCGAGACCGCCGATTTGCCGCCGCTCGACCTTTTGATCCGGACCTCGGGTGAAGTGCGCTTGAGCAATTTCCTGTTGTGGCAGGCGGCCTATTCGGAATTGCTGTTCCTCGACACCTTGTGGCCCGATTTTGACGACCGCGCCTTCGCCGATGCGCTGGAGCAATATGCAAGCCGCCAACGCCGCTTCGGTGGCCGATGAACGATCTTGCGGTCCGCAGCCTGACCGGCGTCGCGATGATCGCCGCGGCGCTCGGTGCGGCATTCCTGGGCGGCAATATGTTCGCGCTCGGGGTCGCGGCAATTGCCACATTGATGTTTTTCGAATGGACCCGGTTGGTGCGCGGGTGGGGACCTGCCTGGTATGCCTCGGGGTTCGTCTATGCGCTGCTTCCGGCGCTGGCATTGCTGTGGATCCGCGAGCGCGACGATCACGGCCTCTATTTGTTGCTGTGGACCTTCCTCGTCACCTGGTCGACCGACATCGGGGCCTATTTCGCCGGCCGCACTTTTGGCCGCACCAAGCTGGCGCCGACGATCAGCCCCAATAAGACGGTCGAAGGGCTGTTGGGCGGGATTGTCGCTGCGGCCGTCATCGGCGGCGCCTGGGTCCAGTTCACTGGCCTTGGCCAGGCGCTGCTGGTCCTCGCCCCATTCTTCGCCATCGCGGCGCAGTGCGGCGACCTGTTCGAAAGCTGGATGAAACGCCGCGCCGGGGTCAAGGATTCGGGCGACTGGCTACCCGGCCATGGCGGCATCCTCGACCGGATCGACGGGCTCGTCCCGGTGGCTGTACTGACCGCGCTTGCCCAGCTTGCCGGACTGACATGAGCAAATCGATCACGATCCTGGGTGCGACCGGGTCGATCGGAACATCGACCCTCGACCTGATCGAGCGCAATCCAGATGACTTCACGATCAGGGCCGTCACCGCGGCCAGCAATGTCGCTGCGCTGGCCGAAATCGCCCGGCGGACGAAGGCGGAACTGGCGGTGGTCGCGGATGAAAGCTTGCTCCGCGAACTTGAGCAATGCCTCTCGGGCTCAGGCTGCAAGGCTGCGGCGGGTGAAACCGCGCTGGCCGATGCCGCGGCAGGCGACGCCGATCTGGTGATCGCGGCGATTGTCGGCTGCGCCGGTCTCAAACCGACCATGGCGGCGGTTGAAGCGGGTCGGACCGTCGCCCTCGCCAACAAGGAAGCCTTGGTCACCGCGGGCGCGCTGATGACCGACGCAGCGACCCGCAACGGCGCAACGATACTCCCCATCGACAGCGAACATAATGCGATATTCCAGTGCATTAATGGCGCTAGTTCGCAGGGTATATCACGCATCATTCTGACCGCCAGCGGGGGCCCGTTCCGGACCTCCTCAATGGCCGCCATCGACAACGCCACTCCAGCACAGGCGGTGGCCCATCCAAATTGGTCGATGGGCGCGAAAATCTCGATCGATTCGGCGACGATGATGAACAAAGGACTTGAACTGATCGAGGCCCATTATCTATTTGGCCTGCCATCGGAGCGGATCGATATTGTGGTTCATCCGCAATCGGTCATTCATTCGCTGGTCGAATTCGTCGATGGCTCGGTGCTTGCCCAGCTCGGTGCGCCCGACATGCGAATCCCGATCGCTTATGCTTTGGCCTGGCCCAAGCGAATGGAAACCCCGGCCGAGCGCCTCGACCTCGCGGGGCTTGCCCGGCTCGATTTCGAAGCCCCCGATGCGATGCGTTTTCCGGCGCTTCGACTGGCGCGTTCCGCGCTAGAGGCGGGGGGTGCGGCGCCGACTGTCCTCAACGCCGCCAATGAAGTGGCGGTCGAACGCTTCCTTGCAGGGACGATCGGCTTCACCGATATAGCGAGAATCGTTGAACAAACGCTCAACCGGGACGTGAGTCCGGCGCCGCGTTCGATCGACGATGTGATTGCCATTGACCAGGCGACCCGCAGGCGGGCTTCTGGGCTGATCGAGGAGGCCTGTTCCTGATGCTGCCCCAGCCGCCGTTCTGGTTGATCATTCTCGCCTTTATCTGCGCGCTTGGTCCGCTCGTGTTCATTCACGAATTCGGCCATTATTTCGTGGCTCGCTTGTTCAAGATCCCGGCAGAAGTGTTCTCGATCGGCTTTGGCCGCGAGCTGTTCGGCTGGAATGACAAGCAGGGGACTCGGTGGAAGGTCGCGTGGTTGCCGCTTGGTGGATATGTCCGATTCGTCGGCGATATGAGCCCGGCGAGCAATCCGGCGGAGCTTAACGACATACCGGTGGAACTTCGGGACAAAGCGTTCCAGCTACGTCCGGTGTGGCAGCGATTCCTCGTCGTGCTCGCTGGCCCGGCGGCCAATTTCCTCATCGCCATTCTGATTTTCGCGGCCTTTTTCATGATTTACGGATCGCCGCGAACCAACATCGTCGGCATCGTCCAGCACGGTAGTGCGGCCGCGGCCGCGGGCCTTCAGCCGGGGGACAAAATTCTCTCGATCGCCGACCGCGCGACGCCCAGTTTCGAGGACATCCGATCGGTCGTGATGCTCCGGCCGAAGCAGACCGTTCCGCTGACCTTTGAACGGTCGGGCGAGCAGCGGCAGGTCCCGGTTACGCTGACCTCCGACACCCTGACCGATCCGTTCGGCGAAAAATTCGAACGCGGCCTGCTCGGCGTCTATCCTTCGGCCACGGCGCTCCAGCGTCTGAATCCGTTGCAGGCGTTCCCGGAAGCGATCAGCTACACTTGGCGGATCACCGTTTCGATGGTCGACGGGCTGGGCCAGATCATCAGCGGGCAGCGCGGGACCGAGGATGTCGGCGGGCCGATCAAGATCGCCAAGATCGCGGGCCAGCAAGCGACATTGGGCTGGCTGCCCTTCGTTCAGCTGCTTGCTTTGTTCTCGATTAATCTGGGATTCATCAACCTGTTGCCAGTCCCGATGCTGGATGGCGGACATCTTTTCTTCTATGCCGTGGAAGCGGTCCGGCGGCGCCCGCTCAGCGCGCGCGCGCTGGAATGGGCGTTCCGGGGCGGACTTGCCGTCATTCTCGCCCTGGTCGTCTTCACGACGGTCAACGACCTGGGATCGGTTGGGCTGTGGGATCGCCTACACCGCTTGATTGGTTAGGAACGTTCGGGCAGGGCGGGACTCTACACGGCGATTAGCGACGCCGAACATGTATTTTGCACAAAGGCGGGGACGCGTGATTTCAAATTCCAAGAGCTTCAGCAGTCGCGCCGGTGCGCTTCTCCTGGTCGGGACCGTCCTTGGCGGGACATCCACTGCGGCCTTTGCGCAAGCTGCCGCACCGGCTGCTCCGCCCGCTGCCGAAGCGGCGCCCGCGCCATTGGTGCTTACAGCCCCGGCCGAGCGGGTCATCCAGTCGATCAATGTCACCGGCAACCAGCGGCTCGAGCCCGAAACCATCCGCGCTTATGCCAATCTGTCGAATGGTCAGACCTATACCGCGAGCAAGCTCGATCAGGCGCTCAAGGACCTTTACGCCACCCAATTGTTCGCCGACGTCACAATCAGCGGCGCGGACACCGGCAATCTGGTCATCGCGGTCAAGGAAAACCCGGTCATCAACCGCATCATCCTGGAGGGCAACAAGCGCCTCAAGGAAGACAAGATCACGCCCGAGATCAAACTCGCTCCGAGGCAGATCTTTACCCGTTCCGCGGTTCGCGCCGATGTTGACCGGATCCTCGAGCTTTATCGCCGTCAGGGCCGCTTTGCCGCCCGCGTCGAGCCCAAGATCGTCCAGCTCGATCAGAACCGCGTCGATGTCGTATTCGAAATCTACGAAGGCGATCTGGCCAAGGTTCAGGCGATCAACGTTATCGGCAACAATAATTTCGGCGATGGCCGGCTGCGCAAGGAAATGTACACCAAGCAGGCTGGCGGAATCCTCGGCTTCCTCAAGTCGAACGATACCTATGATCCCGATCGCCTGGCCGCCGATCAGCAGAAGCTACGCGCATTTTATCTCACCCAGGGCTATGCCGATTTCCGCGTCGTTTCGGCGCTTGCCGAACTGACCCCCGACCGCCGCGACTTCGTCATCACTTATGTGATCGAGGAAGGGGCACGCTACAAATTCGGAACGGTCCAGGCCGACAGCGCCCTTCGCGACCTTCCCAACTCCGAGGTCGTCGGGCTGGTCAAGGTCGTCCCCGGGACCTGGTTCAACGCCAAGAAGATCGAGGATGCGGTAACCGATGTCGAGGAAGCCGCCGGCAACCTTGGTTACGCCTTCGCCGACATCAGCCCGGTCTATGATCGCAATTCCGAAAGGCGGCTGATGAATGTGACCGTAAAGGTCGGCCAGACGCCGCGCGTCTATGTCGAACGGATCGACATTACCGGCAACACCACCACCCGCGACAAGGTCATCCGGCGCGAATTCCGGGTCAATGAAGGCGATGCCTTCAACGCGCTCAAGGTCAAGCGCAGCCAGGACCGCATCCAGAGCCTTGGCTTCTTCCAGGAAAAGCTCGAGATCAAGCAGGCCGAAGGCTCGGCTCCGGATCGCGTGATCCTGTCGGTCGATGTCGAGGAAAAGCCGACCGGGCAGCTGCAATTGTCGGGCGGCTATTCGAGCCTTGAACGGTTTGTCGTTCAGCTCGGACTGTCGCAGAACAATTTCATGGGCAAGGGCCAGCAGCTCGATGCCTCGGTCAACTATTCGCGCTATTCCAAGTCGATCCAGCTCGGGTTTGTCGACCCGTATTTTCTCGACAAACAAATTCTGCTCGGGGCGCAAATCTATCGCCGCGACGTCAGCAGTTTCAATTTCGTCGGCAACAGCCGCGAGACGACTTACGCCCAGAACAGCACTGGCTTCGGCCTTCGAACCGGTTTTCCGCTGACTGAGTTCTGGAGTCTTGGCGGTCGGTACAACCTGGTCCAGGACAAGGTTACCCTGAACAAGGCGACTTTTTACACCAACGGACTGTGCGATCCGTTCAAGGCGGGCCAGTATCTGTGCGACGAAATCGGCAAGCGCACGACCTCCTCGGTCGGTTATTCGGTGCTGTTCGACAATACCGACGGCTTCCGCCCGACGCGCGGACAGCGGTTCACCATGTCGCAGGATTTCGCCGGTTTGGGCGGCGACGTTCGCTACCTTCGGACTCGGGCCGATGGCACCAAGTACAAAGGCTTTGGCGGGGGTTTCGTCCTTTCGCTTCATGCCGAGGGCGGGTTGATCGTTCCCCTGCAGAAGTCGCCCGGCGAATTCCGCGATGCAATCCGGCTGACCGACCGCTTCTTCGGGCCGCAGCTGCGCGGCTTCGATATTCGCGGCATTGGTCCGCGGGTGGAACGTGTCCCTTACATCTTTACCGATGGCGTCGCTACGCTCGATAACGGCAAGGGCCGCACCCAGGACGCGCTTGGTGGCCGCGCTTTCTACATGGGCCGGATCGAACTTGAACTGCCGACCAATTCCGCGCTTCGCAGTGCCGGCATCCGACCATCTGTGTTTTTGGATGTTGGGTCCTTGTGGAAAGTCACCCAGCCAAGACTGACGGACATTGTCGCTATTTGCAGCCCCAATGCCGGGACGACAGGTCTGCCGACTTTCCAGAGCCCGAACCCGCAATGTACCTTTGCGATCAATCCTGTAACTGGGCAGCAAACCCCGGTTGGCGATCCGACCAAATTCACCGCCTCTCCAGGCAGCAAGGAAGTGTTCCTGGGCAATTCGCCCAAGCCGCGCCTGGCGATCGGCATTGGCTTCAACTGGGTGTCGCCGTTCGGGCCGCTCCGGATCGATCTCGCCAGAGCCATCCTCAAGCAGGACGGCGATAAAACCAAATTGTTTAGCTTCAACGTAGGAACATCATTCTAATGAAAAAATTGCTCGTTTCGGCTGCCGTCGCGGCCGCATTCATCGCGCCCGCCGCTGCTTCGGCGCAGGCGCTTCCGGCAGCCGTCGTGGCCGTTGTCGACCTCGACAAGGTCACCACCGATTGCACCGCCTGCAAATCGGCCGCGGCTACGCTCAAAGGTCAGGCGAATGCGCTCGCTGCTCGCGAAACCGCGCTCGAAGGTCCGCTCAAGACCGAAGCCCAGTCGATCCAGGCCGCAATCGATGCACTGGCCAGCAAACAACCCGATGCAGCGCTCCAAGCGCGGATCAAGGCGTTCCAGACCAAGCAACAAGCGGGAGCCGCTGAATTGAGCCGCAAGCAGCAGGAAATCCAGCGCAACCAGCAGTATATCCAGCAGCAGATCGGAACCAAGCTCGGCCCGATCTATCAGCAGGTGATGCAGCGTCGCGGTGCCAATCTCTTGGTTGAAGCCGGCGCGACCCTCGCCACCACCGCTGCGATCGATGTCACGGCCGATGTCACCGCCGGGCTCAACGCCAGCCTGCCGTCACTTGTAACCACCGCGCCGGCCCAGGCCCAACAGGCGCCGCAGGGCCGCTAAGCGATTTATGAGCGATCGTTCGGACAGCGCCGCCACCACCAGGCTGGATATCCGGCAGGTGATGGCAGCGCTGCCGCATCGCTACCCGATGCTTCTCGTCGACCGCGTCGAGCGGCTCGAAAAAGACGTCTCGATCACCGCGATCAAGGCGGTCACGATCAACGAGGGCTTCTTCCAGGGGCATTTCCCGGGCCGGCCGATCATGCCTGGAGTTCTCATCGTCGAGGCTTTGGCCCAGGCCGCGGGAGTGCTCGCGGTCGAGAGTCTCGGACTCGCCGGAACGGGCAAATTGGTTTATTTCATGGCCATTGAAGGCGCCAAGTTCCGCGCTCCGGTCGAACCCGGCTGTCTCCTCCAACTCGATGTCGAGTTTGTCCAGAAACGCTCGAGCGTGTGCAAGTTCGCTGGTCGCGCCAGTGTCGACGGCAAACTTGCCGCCGAAGCCAGTTTCACCGCGATGATCGCCGACCCGCCAGCAGCCTGACCCCGGCATAGAGGCCGGTGCCTTCGGTGCGGTAGCCCGCGCTATCCTGATATTTCTGGCCGAGCAAATTGGATCCGCGCGCGAAGACTTCGATATTCCGCCTGACCGAATAAGCGATCCGAGCGTCGAGCAACGCGTAGCTGCCAAGCCGCACCACATCATAGGGAAAGTTGTCGCGCCGGTCGCGATGGGGGCCGACATAGGCCAGCGACGCGGCGTAGCTCCAGCGGCCCAGCGCCCCATCGGCGGCGATTGATCCGCTGTGCTTTGGGCGGCGCAGTTCGATCATCTGGCCAGTAGAAAGCGGACCGGGCTCAGTGGCATGAAGATAAGCATAGTTCGCGGTCAGATGAAGGCGGTCCGATGGTGCCCACGCGACTTCGCCCTCAACCCCGCTCCGGCGGTTCGACCCGTCGCGATTGGCGGTCGACGATTGGAAGGTGAGGGGATCGAACACATCGACGATTTCACCATGCAGGAGCTGACGATAAGCCGTTAGCGCAGCACTCAGACCGCCCTTGCGATAGCGGATTGACGCTTCAAAACCGCGTGAGGTTTCCGATCTAAGCGATGGATTACCAATGAAGTTTCCCGGAAAAAAGCCGTAAAGGTCGAAGAACGTCGGCTGGGCGATTCCTTCGCCATAAGAAGCCGCGATCGAAAACCCGCGGCCGACGTCGACCAGCCCGGATGCGCGCAATGTCGTGGCGTCCTTGAACCGGTTGAAGACATCATGGCGAAGCGCGACATCGGCGTTCACCCGCCCGGCCTGGCCGCGCCATTCGACCGTCAGCGACTGATGCGATCGGTCCTGATCCTGGTTGGAAAAGCCGCCATAGATCGTGTCGCGCGAACGGAAGCGCTCCTGTTCGACTTCGACCGCGGCGATCAGGCGATGGTTGATCGTGCCGGTGGCAAATCGGCGTTCGACCTGCACTTCGGCGTTGGTTCGCTTGCCGCTCGTTTGGTTGACCGGGTCGCTGTCCAGAAGATTGCGGTTCGACGAGGACAGCAACGACACCGCGACATGCCCGGCCCAGTCCGAAGTCTGACTTCCCCCTTCGACCCACAAGCGGCCCGCGGCGAGCCGGTTGCGGCTGCTATCGAGCGTGTCCAGATGTTCGAAGGTGAGGGGATCGTAACCGTCGAACTGGCTTCGGCCGGTCAGCACAAAGCCCGACGCTCCGACCTTGACCTGCGGCGCAAGGGCATAAGTCGCCCGGAGCCGGCCCGACAGGTTGCGAAAGGCCTCCTGGTCGCCGCCAGGACTTCCGAAACTGTCGATTCCAGTTGCGCGCTGGAAGGCGATGCCCGCCGCCAGTGTCGCCCCGCCGCCTTGTATCCCACCAGCGACGGAGGCCCGGCGGAAACCGAAGCTCCCGGCCTCGCTCGATGCGGCGATGCCCGGCGCATTGGCGCCGTCGATCGCGATTACCCCGCCGATCGCATCCGCACCCCACAACGCCGATTGCGGTCCGCGAACCACTTCGACCCGCGAAACCAGATCGGCATTGAGCAGTTCGAAGCGCGGCGTATCGCCCGCCGCCGGATCATTGGCGCGAATCCCGTCGATGAACAGCAAGGTGTGATTGGCTTCGGCGCCCCTGATCCGTACTTCCGAGAGCGATCCGGCCGGACCGATGGTGGTCACCGCGGCTGACGGCGTAAGGCGGACAAGAGCGGGGACCAAGGGCTCGCCAAGCTGCTCGATGCGCTGCGGATCGATCAGAGTGACGCTGGCCGCGGTCTCAGCCTCGGTTTGCGGAGCACGTGAGGCGGTGATGACGATTTGATCGGCGGTGGTAATCGGTATTGGCATGTGGACCTCCATTGACGACAATTGCCGTCACGGAGGGTGCCGCGACCTCAGGCCACGGTCCGCCCACGCTCCGCGGCTGGTCCCGGCCGAAGAAACGGACGACGGATCGTGGCAGGTTCCTGACTTCGCCAGCCGGGATCGACGACCCCATCGGCACTTACAGTTGCGGGCACAGCGCCGGATTTTCGCCGGCTTCCCTTTGAACCGCCCCCGTCGGATCGAAACCCGTGGGCGGCACCTCGATCTCAGATCGTGCTACGCGCCGCGCGGACGGGCTGTCAAATTGCGTCTTGCCAGTTTATTCAGTGCCAATGACCAGCAATCGCACCCGCCTGATCGTCCTCCTTTTAGCGATCCTCGCAGCCGCCGCGCTTCGGCTCGTGCCGCATCCGCCCAATTTCACGCCGATCGGCGCCGTGGCGCTGTTCAGCGGCGCCTATGTCGAACGCCGCGCCTTGGCGTTCGCGGCACCGCTCGCGGCGCTTGCGTTGAGCGATTCGATCCTCGGTTTCTATCCCGGCATGATCTACCAATATGTCGGCACCGCACTCGCAGTGACGATCGGATTGGTCGCGTTGTCGCGCAGCCGCGGTCCGCTTCGGGTCGGCCTCAGCGCACTGGCCAGCGCGATCCTGTTTTTCGCGCTCAGCAATTTCGGGGTGTGGCTCGGCAGCGGCATGTATCCGCACAGCTTCAGCGGTCTCGTCGAATGCTATGCAGCCGCGGTTCCGTTCTTCCAGAACAGCCTCGCCGGCGACCTGTTTTACACTGTGCTTCTGTTTGGCGGCTTCGCGGTTGCGGAACGATTGGTCCCGACACTTCGCGAAGGAACGCCGCAACCCGCCTGACCGGTTCGGTTGCAACTTCGGCGTCCGCCTTGTAAGGGCGCCGCACAATCTTTGGCTGCTGGTCGGTAACCAGCGGCACATCCAGGGAAATCTAAGCGATGAAGTCCGAAATCCACCCCGATTATCACCTGATCAACGTCGAAATGACGGATGGCAGCAAGTACCAAACCCGCTCCACCTGGGGCAAGGAAGGCGACACGCTTCACCTCGACATCGATCCCAAGGTTCACCCGGCCTGGGTTGGCGGCAGCCGCCAGCTTCAGGAAGGCGGCCAGGTCGCGCGCTTCAACAAGCGCTTCGGCGGCCTCAGCCTGGGTAAGAAGGACGCCTGATCCAAAGGTGACTGGCACGCACAGCTCGGCTCCGACATTGGAGACCGAGCGATTGCGGCTGCGCGCGTGGCGCAGAGACGATCGCGAGCTCCATTTCAATATCCTCCAGGAGCCCGCGGTGTTCCGCCACTTCGGTCCCGAACCGATGGGGATGGAGGAATGCTGGCGGCGCCTGATGGCGGCGGTCGGCGGCTGGCAGCTCAATGGGTTTGGCGGCTGGGCGGTCGAACGCAAAAGTGACGGCAGGCTGCTTGGAATGGCGGCACTGTTCACCGCCTGGCGCGATCTCGATCCGATATTCGGCAACGATCCGGAAATGGGCTGGATCTTCGCGACCGATGCGCACGGCCAGGGTCTGGCGGGCGAAGCGTGCCGGGCAGTGCTCGACTGGGCGCAAAGCAATCTTGCGCCAACCCAAATCTGGGCGATCATCGCGCCGGCCAACGAACCATCGATCAAACTAGCTCAGAAGCTTGGGTTTGAGCCCGTCCACGAGACGACCTACCATGGCGAGCCGACCATCGTGCTGCGCCGACCAACCTGGGGCTGATTACCAGCCGCCGCCACCACCGCCACCACCGCCGCCGCCCGACGAACCGCCACCGCCCGATCCGCTCGACGATCCCGGAGCGGTCGAGGCGGAAGAAATGCTGCTCGACAGCGAACTGCCGATCGAATTGGTGAAGCCGGTGGCGTCGGCCCACGGGCTGTGCGACCCCGAATACCACAGGAATCCCTGCTGGATCCCGGCGTTCGCTGCGGCGGCTGCCGCGGCGAGCTGGCTGGAAAAGCGGTCGGCCCAGCGGTTCTCGATTTCCAGCGCGATCGCATAAGGCAGGAAGCGCTCAAAGGTCTGGAGCGTGTCGGCGGGCGCCTGCATCCGGTCGAGCCGCTCGCGCTCGGTGATCGACAGATATTGTTTGAAGCCCGCGATCTTGTCGAGCAATGCGCGCCCTTCAGGGGTCGGCGCGCTGATCCAGAAGAACGACGATATAGCCAGCGGAAGACCCACAAGGATGACCAGGATGGCTTGCCACCGGCCTGAACCCAAAGCGAGGCCGATGGTCGTAATGGCCGTGATCCCGGCCACTGCCACCAGTGCAAGGCCGACCAGGGCGAGTACGCAGCTGACCGCGGTCGTCCGCTTGGTCTTGGGCAGGAAATGGAGCCACGCCGCTCCGAGCGCAAGAAAGGGGACCATTTGCATATAGCCGGGGGCAAGTCCTTCGGAGAGGACGATCGCCAGCGCGGTGAGGTAAGCGGCACCGAGCCAAACGAGGATCGAAACGCCTGCCCAGCCGTAATTGCGCTTGAAGGCATGCTCGTCGAAGCGGGTCTTATACGCCTCCTCGAGCGCAGATTTCGCGGTGCTGAAGGTCGCGTGGTTCTTGTTGTCGAGCTCGATTTTCTCGCCCGGCGCAACCAGCGCCGTAATTGCGGTCTGCTCGGCGCTTTCAAGCGGTACGCTGGTCGCCGATGGAACCACGCCTTCGATAAACTTGTCGCCGCCAAAGAACAGGAAACCCTTGTCCTCGGACAGCCGCACATGGCCCTTGACTCCGGCATCGACGATCGCCGCGGCAAAGGCGCGATCATCAAAGCCTTGTTTCATTACATAGCGCATCGCCGACGGACTCATGTCGTCGGGCGGCGAGAACAAGGGAATGACGGTGCCCGCGCGGGGATCGCGGCCGACGCGCTTCCACACATAGTATAGAAAACCGATCGTCCCGAGCAGGCCCAGAACGGCGACGATCATCGGCAGCAAATCGGCGATGAACCAGCCCATTTTCTGGTTCGCTCTGGGTTCGTCAACGACACCTTTGGGGAAAGCGGTAGCGACGGTCAGGCCTTCATACGCCCCCAAAGGCGCGGTCGTTTCGAAGCGGATTGAGCCATCGCTTTCCTCGACCACCTGGGCATCTTTCGCGGTCGAGCCTTGAGCGCCGGTATAGGCCGAACGCTGGCCGAACTTCGCGGGCGAGGGGAGGGTGATGGTCGCGCTTGCACGATCGATCGGGAAAACCCAGCCATTGCCGGTCACGTTCCAGTAGAGCTCGTTATAATCCTTAAAGAAACCAAGCTCGCGATCGACTTTGTAGTGGAGGCGATAAACATGCTCGCCGGGAGAGACCAGGCTGTCCGCCGATCCCAGCTTGATGCGCACTCCATTGCCGCGCGATTCCTGGGCATGGTCGACTGGCTGGCCGTCGAGCGTGGCATCGAGGAAGGTGAAGCCGACCTTCATCTTGCCGCCGTTAGGGATGGTGTAGCGGGTCGGGAAATCGCGATAGATGCCGTGGTTGATCTGGTTGTTCTCGGCGTTGACCCGGATCGTTTCATTGACGTCGAGCGCAGCGTCTTTCTGGACCGCAATCGCGCTGTCGAAATTGAGGATGCGTTCTTCCGCCGCGGCCGCGGTCGCGGTCCACAAAAAGACGAGCGCCGCGGCGATCGCGCGCCAGGCCGCGGTCATGATCAGGCCGCCGGCGGGTCGAACGAAACCTTGGGTGCGCTCTGGATACTTGCGTTGGGGTCTTCGTAGGAAGGCTCCTCGGCAAAGCCCATGGGCCGGGCGATCAGCACGGAAGGAAAGCTCTGGACCGCGGTGTTGAGGTCGCGAACGGTGGCGTTGTAATAGCGCCGCGCCGACTGAAGCTCGGTCTCGATCGCCGAAATCTCACTTTGCAGCTGCTGGAAATTTTCGCTCGCGCGAAGCTCCGGATAGGCCTCCGCAACCGCGAACAGCCGCCCGATCAACCCGGTCATCGTGGCGTCCGCTGCAGCAGTCGCGGCAACGCTGTTCGCATTGCCTCCAGCCATTTGCGCGCGGGCCGCGGTTATCGCCTCGAACGTCGACTTTTCGTGACTTGCATAGCCCTTGACCGTCTCGACGAGGTTGGGAATGAGGTCGGCCCGCCGCCGCAGCTGGACGGTGATCCCGCTAAAGGCTTCCTTGACCAGGGCCCGAAGCCGAACCAGCTTGTTGTACAGGCCGATGATGAACAGCACCGCCAGAACGATGATGCCAATGATGATCCAAATAGTCATGTAAATGCCCTCTCGCGTCGCGTACCGGCGGGTCTAGCGCCTCCGCGGGCTCCTAGAAAGCTGCAATTCCGGTGATCGCCCGGCCCATGATCAGAGCGTGGACGTCGTGCGTCCCTTCATAAGTGTTGACGGTTTCCAGGTTGGCGGCGTGGCGCATGACGTGGAATTCCGCGCTGATGCCGTTGCCGCCATGCATGTCGCGCGCGACGCGGGCGATATCCAGCGCCTTGCCGCAATTGTTGCGTTTGATCAGGCTGACCGCTTCGGGGACCAGTTCGCCATCTTCCATTCGCCGCCCGACGCGCAGCGCCGCCTGCAGGCCGAGACTGATTTCGGTCGCCATATTGGCGAGCTTGAGCTGGACCAGCTGGGTCGCGGCGAGGGGGCGGCCAAACTGCTTGCGGTCGAGCGTATACTGGCGGGCGGCGGCGTAACAGGCCTCGGCCGCGCCCATCGAGCCCCAGCCGATGCCATAGCGGGCGCGGTTGAGGCAGCCGAACGGACCCTTCAGCCCTTCGACATTGGGGAGCAGCGAATT
>JACDEB010000049.1 GCA_013816595.1 Sphingomonas sp.
ACCCAACCTACATCGGCCGGATCGATCATGGAGGCCGGTCGCACAAAGGCAACCACCAAGCAATCATTGACGAGCTCGTCTGGGATCGGGTTCAAGCCACGCTCGCCGCCAACGTCAACGGATCCCGCGGTCCTGCGCCCGCAGAGTCGAGCCTGCTGGCTGGAAAGCTGGTCGACAACCGCGGCGTACCCATGGTCGCGGTCCATGCCTGCAAGGGCAAGGTCCGCTATCGCTATTACGTCAGCCGCGATCTCCATTTCGCCGGCGACGCCAGCAAAACCGAGGGTTGGCGGCTGCCGTCGCGCGAGATCGAGCCGTTGGTTCGCGCGCGAGTGGCTGCGTTGCTCAACGATCCGATGGAATTACTCGCATCGTCAGGCGCCGGGATGCCATCCCCGGACGAACTCAAGTCACTCATTGGCCACGGCAAAGCGGCTGCGACAAAGCTCGCGGGTCCGCGCGCACCAAGCGCCAAGCTGCTGCGTGATCTTGTGGCAGAGGTTCGGCTTGGGACGGATCGGATCACCATGCTGCTCAACGCGGCGAAGCTGGCAAACCTGCTCGAAATCCCACACTTGAGCGAGGCACCCAAACTGGATGTACCCGCCGCGCTCAAGCGAAGCGGCTGCGTGATGAGGCTGATCACGCACAGCGGCAGCGCGGCCGTTCCCGAAGTCGACCGCACCCTCGTCAAGGCCGTCGCGCAGGGTCGCGCGTGGTGGCAGGAACTCCAGTCCAACACCAATCTCACCTTGGAAGACATAGGACGGCGCGAGGGGATCACCGGTTCTTACGTCGGCCGGATCGTCCGCCTGGCCTTCCTTTCCCCGCAGATGCTTGGCAACGTTATCGATGGCACACTGCCAGCTCATTTGACGGTGAAGCGACTGACCGCGCCCGATGCGATTTCCGCACGCTGGGATCAGCAGCACTCCTGACTCACAGCTCTTGGCGTTTTGCCGACCCGGACGGATCCCGTACCTCGGAATTCCCCTTCGGAGAAAACGCAGGTTTTGCCCAGAATTGGCGCCTACAAATGGCTCTCCCGAGGTACGGGATTGAGCCGAAAAAGCGCCGCTTTCCGGCGAAAGCCCCGGAAGGGAAAAGCAAGTTACTACAATAGGTTGACTGCGTGGCGGAGAGGGTGGGATTCGAACCCACGGTACGGTTGCCCGTACGCCGCATTTCGAGTGCGGTGCTTTCGACCACTCAGCCACCTCTCCGCTAGAGATATGCGCTGCGCGGCGGAACCGCCCATTGGTCGCGGGCGGCGCTCTAGCAGCGCTTCAAAGCCTTGCCTAGCCTGCGACAATGCCTAGATTGGGCACTATGAACCCGGTCAGTTTCTCCGCCGCCATGCCAAGCGCCCGATTCGGCATTGGCGAGGTCGTCCGCCATCGCCTGTTCGACTTTCGCGGGGTCGTGTTCGACGTCGATCCGCAATTCGCCAACAGCGACGAATGGTATGAATCGATCCCCGCCGATATCCGTCCGGCCAAGGACCAGCCTTTCTACCATTTGCTCGCCGAAAATCCCGAGCACGCCTATATCGCTTATGTCAGCCAGCAGAATCTGGTCGCCGACGACAGCGAGGAACCGATCGACCATCCGGCGATCCCGACCATGTTCGAGCGCATTGAAGGCGGCGGCTACAAGCTCAAGTCCAACCACCGCCACTGACCGGCGACGGGCCAATGCGCGCCCGCCAAAGGTTGACACCCAACCGGCGCTGCCATAGGCGGCACGCTTTCCGCGCGAGGCCTGAGGCGCCGCGGCGCTGACGCGCGTGGAAGCTAGATTTAGACGAAAGAGAAGAGCCAATGTTCGCAGTCGTGCGCACGGGCGGCAAGCAATATCGCGTTGCCCCGGGAGACAAGATCGTCGTCGAGAAGATCGACGGCAATGCCGGTGACAAGATCACCCTTGGTGACATTCTGCTCGCCGGCGAGGGCTCGGATCTGAAATCGACCAGCGGCCTCAAGGTGTCGGCGGAAATCCTAGCCCAAGCCAAGGCGGATAAGGTCACGGTGTTCAAGAAGCGCCGCCGCCACAATTATCGCCGCAAGGCCGGCCATCGCCAGCAGCACACCATTCTCCAGATCACCGCTATTGGCGATCACAAGATGGAGAAGGCCGCCGCTCCCAAGGCCGAAGCCAAGAAGGATGACGCGCCCAAGGCCGAAGTCGCCAAGGAAGTCGTCAACACCGTCGCCAAGGCCGAGACCAAACAGCCTGCCAAGACCGCCGCGAAGGCCGCGACAAAGCCGGCCGCCAAGCCGGCCGCAAAGGCCGCGCCCAAGCCGGCCGCGAAGGCTGCGCCCAAGCCCGCTCCCAAGGCTCCAGCCAAGGCTCCGGCCAAGGCTGCGAAGGCCGCTGAACCCAAGGCTGCAAAAAAGCCCGCGACAAAAAATGCTGCACCTGCTAAGGCCGCGGCCAAGAAATCTCCGAAGAAGAAGTAACGATGGCACATAAAAAAGCAGGCGGATCGTCACGCAACGGCCGCGACAGTGAGAGCAAGCGCCTCGGCGTTAAGAAGTTCGGCAGCGAAACCGCTCGCGCCGGCAACATCATCGTGCGTCAGCGCGGCACCAAATGGCACCCCGGTTCGAACGTCGGCATGGGCAAGGATCACACCTTGTTTGCGTTGACTGACGGGCAAGTCGCGTTTCGCGATGGCAAATTGGGCCGAAAGTACGTCCATATTATGCCGGCGAACGAAGCAAAATAGGAACGGTCATAACGGGTCCGTTCCCACAAGGGGCGGCCTGGATGTGATCCATTAGGATCAGACCACAAAGGGAGAAGGGGGCGCCCCGCAAGGGCAGCCCCCTTTTCTTTGTCCCTTCTCCCACAACTGTAATGCGCGGCCCCTAGGGCGCGCTGGTGGTGGAGTAAGGACATGTTCGCAAGAACGCCAAGATTGCTGTTGAGGCCTGGATTTGCCGAGGATGCGCCCGCGCTTGCGGCCGCGATCGCCGATGTCGCCATCGTGCGCCATCTGGCGAGCGTTCCGTGGCCCTATCGCATGCGCGACGCCGAAGCCTTTCTGGCCACCCCGCGCGACCCCATCCTGCCGACCCTGCTGATGTTCGAGCGCGGCGCTGGCCCGCCCCGGCTGGTCGGCGCCTGCGGCCTTGGCCGACGAGCGTCGGGAGCGGTTGAAATGGGCTATTGGGTGACCCGCGACAGCTGGGGCCGCGGATTTGCTACCGAAGCCTGCACGGCGCTGGTCGACATTGCCCGAACGCTTGGCCTCAAGCGGCTGGAGGGCTCGCACTTCATCGACAATCCCGCCTCAGGCCGAGTGCTCGAGAAACTTGGTTTCGCCGCGACCGGGCTCATCGCGCCACGCTTCAGCTGTGCCCGAGAAAGCGATTCGCCGGCGCGGCTGATGCGGCTCGATCTGGTCGCGGGGACCGGTCTTGCCGAGGAACTCGACGACCAGACGTCGCTCGCGGCGTAATGATCGGTGCCGCCCCACCGCGTTTCGGGGCGGCACTATTTGCGCAGCGGTGCGTTGCGCGCTCACGATGCAGAAATTTTTCTCGAATATCGCGACCCAGACCGCGGTTTGGATGGGCCATCCCTACGCCTTCATCGGCGCCGTCGGGGCGTGCATCCTGTGGGCCGTTTCAGGTCCATTGTTCAATTATTCGGACACCTGGCAGCTGGTTATCAACACCGCAACGACGGTTCTGACCTTCCTCGCCGTGTTCCTGATTCAGAACAGCCAGAACCGCGATGGCGCCGCGATCCAGGCCAAGCTCGACGAGCTGCTTCGCGCCGGCGACAAGGCCCGCTCGCAATTCATCG
This sequence comes from Sphingomonas sp., assembly GCA_013816595.1. GTDB lineage: Bacteria > Pseudomonadota > Alphaproteobacteria > Sphingomonadales > Sphingomonadaceae > Sphingomicrobium. Next base: position 3,814 of record JACDEB010000049.1, read on the forward strand.
GCATCGAACATCTGACCGAAAACCAGATCGAGATGATCCGCCGGGCGCTCGAGAAGCAGGCCAAGGAAGAAGGGCCGGTCAGAGTCAAATCCGAGGCGACCAAGTCCAAGTCGGCGACGGGCAAAACTAGCGGAGGCAAATCCCAATCGGCCGAGGATACGGTCGACCGCTTGCTCGACCGCTTTTAGGTCGCTGGTTAGGCCGGCTTCGCCCGGCGAACCGTACGCCCCGGCGTAGCAGGCTTGGCGGCAGAGGCTTCATAAGCGGCGATCAAATGCCGGTCGTCCTCGTTCCACGGGTGAAAGCCCGGCATGAAGAACGCGGCCCACGCGCTGAAGATCTTGCGTAGCATCCCGGGAGTGACCCACATCGTCCACAACAGACCGGCCCAGGCGCGAACACCAATAATCCCGTCCTGGCGCAACAGGTCCAACGCTCCGGACGTCCGATCGACCAGGAAATTGCGGGTGATGAACAGCATCACCTTGGCCTTGACCTGCCACCGTTTGGAGCGTGGCCAATCGCGGGTAGCGTGGAGCCAGGTGTCGTAGGCAACCCCCTTATGCTCGATTTCCTCGGTCGCGTGCCACCACCACAAGTCCGCGGTCGCCGGATCGGCACCGGCGAGATGCTTGGGATCGGCCAACAATTCATGCGCCAAAATGGCGGTGAAATGTTCGAGTGCTATGGTCGCTGCAAGACTGACGACCGGCGGGCGTGCCTTGGTTACCGCAAGCCGCCGCTTCACCTGGGCTTCCAGCTGCGACAGATCATAGCCCGAATCGGCGGCTCGGCGGTTGAACGCCAGATGCTCGCGGCTGTGGACGATTTCCTGGGTGGTGAAGCTGCGGATGTCTTCGGCCAGCTGGGGTTCGGCGCCGTCACGAAACGAGCGCACGCTCTCGACGAAAAAGGCTTCGCCCAGCGGAAAGGTCGCCGACAAGGAATTGTAGAGCGCGGTCGCGAAGGGATCGCCATCATGCCACCAGCGCGGAGTCGCCTCGCCCCGCCCGAACCGCCGGTCGCGCGGGGTGATGGTCAGATCGACGGGGGTAATGGTTGCAACCGGCACCGATGAACTCCAAAGCGAGCGATCAAGAGGATCGCGTTAGCTGACACAAATGTCAATAGCTTCCCAGCCCCGTCGCCGCCTGTCACCGCAGGAAAGCCGCGCCGCGGCCATCGCCGCCGCCCGTGAGCTACTGCGCGAGGACGGCGTTGCTGCGATCACCCTCAAGGCGGTCGCCGCGCGAATCGGTCGCACCCACGCCAACGTCCTCCACCATTTCGGAAGCGTTGCCGAACTCCATCGCTCGCTGGCCGACGAAATCGCGCATCAGGTAGCGGCGTCGATTACCGATACCATCAGCCGCATGCGCCGCGGCGAGGTTGGCATGCGCGACGTCATCGAAGGCATGTTCGACGCCTTCGACCAGCAGCGCGTCGGCGAGCTCATGGCCTGGGTCATGCTCACCCGGCAGCACGAGGCGCTGGAGCCGGTCGCCGACGCCATCGCCAACGTCGTCCGCGACATCAGCTCACCCGAGGACAAACGCCCGCTCGATCAAGCCACGCTCGGCCTCGTCCTCTTGGCCATTGGCGACAGCCTGGTCGGGGCCGAAGTCGCCCGCGCCTGCAGCCTCCCCCGCTCCGCCGCCCGCGACATCGCCGCCCAGCAGGTCATCGCCGTGCTGGCAGGCAAGAAGGTGGTGGGCTAGCGGACCGCTTCCGAGCATCGTTTCGCATTTGGGTAGCAACCAACGTGGCGGTTAGCAGTCACAGCGCCGAATGACCGCAATGGACCAAGCGCGCACATCACGGACACGTCCGCACCCTCGTTCGGCCCGCCCGTGGCGCATGACCGCCTCATGGCCTAAAGCGCCCCCGATGCATTTTCTCGACCAGGCCAAAATCTACATCCGCTCCGGCGCGGGCGGGCCGGGGGCGGTCAGCTTCCGGCGCGAAAAGTTCGCTGAATTCGGCGGGCCCGACGGCGGCAATGGTGGCACCGGCGCGGACGTCATCTTCAAGGCCGTGGCCGGGCTCAACACGCTGATCGACTTTCGCTACACCCAGCATTTCCGCGCCCCGCGCGGCAAGGGCGGGTCGGGCGCCAACCGCACCGGCGCCGGCGGCCCTGATCTGGTGATCAAGGTGCCGATCGGGACCCAGGTCCTGGCCGATGACGAAGATCGGACGGTTCTGGCCGATCTGACCGAGGAGGGGCAGCGGATCATCTTCCTTCGCGGCGGCATGGGCGGGCGCGGCAACGCCAGCTACAAAACCTCCACCAATCGCGCCCCGCGCCAGCACCAGATCGGCATTCCGGGCGAGGAAATGTGGGTCTGGCTGCGGCTCAAATTGCTCGCCGACGTCGGCATCGTCGGCCTTCCCAATGCCGGCAAATCGACCTTCCTCAACAACGTCTCCAACGCGCAGGCCAAGGTCGGCGACTATCCCTTCACCACGCTCCACCCGCAATTGGGCGTGGTCCGCCACAAGGGCCGCGAATTCGTCGTCGCCGACATCCCCGGGCTGATAGAGGGCGCGGCCGAAGGCGCCGGGGTCGGCGACCGCTTCCTTGGCCATGTCGAGCGCACCCGGGTGCTGCTGCATCTGGTCGACGCCGATCTGAAGGACCCGGTGGCGGCGTATAAAGTGGTCCGAAGCGAGCTTTCCGCTTACGGCGCCGACCTCGACGGCAAGAGCGAGATCGTCGCTTTGAGCCGCTCCGATCTGGTCGATCCCAAGGTCCTTGCCAAGGCCGCGAAAGCGCTTGCCAAGGCCTCCGGAGCGCCGGTCTTCCCGATCTCGGCGCCGCTTGGCGAAGGGATTGGGCCGTTGCTCGACGCTTTGGTCGAAAAGCTCGGCGATGGCGGCCGCGAAGCGCGCGCCGACGGCGACCTGGGCAATGACTGGTCGCCGCTGTGAGGTGGCCGGCTTGAGGATCGCGATCACCGGTGGGACCGGCTTCGTCGGTGCCCATCTGATCGAGGCCGCGCTCGCCGCCGGGCATGAAGTCGCGGCGCTCGCCCGCCGCGATCAATCACCGCGCGACGGTGTAACCTGGATCGCCGGGAGCCTCGAGGACCGCGATCCGCTGCGCGTTCTGGCGACCGGCGCGGATGCGGTAATCCACGTCGCTGGAGTGCTGAACGCCCCGACCCGTGAAGGTTTTGAAGCGGGCAACGTCACCGGCACGCTGGCGATGCTTGCCGCGGCGACCGCTGGTGGGGTCCACCGCTTCGTCCATGTCTCCTCGCTCGCCGCGCGCGAGCCGACATTGTCGCTTTACGGCGGGTCCAAGGCGCGGTCGGAGGAGCTGGTCGAAACCAGCGGGCTCGACTGGGTCATCGTCCGCCCGCCGGCGGTCTACGGCCCCGGCGATCGCGAGACCCTGGAACTGTTCAAAATGGCCCGGACCGGGGTCATGCTGATGCCGCCACCGGGCCGTTTCTCGCTGCTTCATGTCGATGATCTGGCGCTGCTGTTGCTTGCGTTGGTCGATGAAGCGGCGCCGTCCAAGGTCCGGTTCGAGCCCGATGACGGGCGCCCGAACGGCTGGACCCACAAGGAATTCGCCGCCGCTCTGGGCGCTGCCGTCGGCAAAAAGCCACTGGTCATTAGTGCTCCGGAGGCGGCACTTCGCCTCGCTGCCCGAGCCGACCGACTGGTACGCGGGGACAAGGCCCGGCTGACGCTCGACCGCGCCGCCTATTTCGCCCACCGCGACTGGGTCGTCGATCCGGAACATGTTCCGTCGCTTGGCTTGTGGACCCCCGTTATCCCGACAGCGGCCGGCCTCGCCGACACCGCGCGCTGGTACGCGGATCAGCGCTGGCTTTGACCCGCCCTATTGCGGCCCCAAATTGGCGCGACTAACGCAGTCACCATGTCGGACCGTCAAACCATCCTCGCCGCGATCCTCGGGCAGATCGAACCCTTCAACAAAAAGGGCATCGCCGTCGACGATACCACGCGCTTCGCCCAGGACCTTGAATGGGACAGCCTGACGGTGCTCGATTTCGTCGCCAATGTGGAAGACGAATTCGACGTCCTCATCAGCATGAACCTTCAGGCCGAAATCGAAAATGTCGGCCAGCTGGCCGATGCCATCGAGACCCTGACCACGGCCTGACGTGAGCGACCTACTCGCCAAGTTCGACCCGCTGATCGAGCAGCGCCAGGCGATCCTCGATGACGGCCTCACCGACCCTTTCGGCCTGGTCATGGAACGGGTCGAAAGCCCGACCGTGGCGATCTGCAACGGCCAGCGCGTGATCCTTCTTGGCACCTATAATTACATGGGCATGACCTTCGATCCCGACGTCATCGCCGCAGGCAAGAAGGCGCTTGACGAATTTGGTTCGGGAACCACCGGCAGCCGAGTGCTCAACGGCACCTATTCCGTCCACAAGGCGTGCGAGGAAGCGCTCAAGGATTTCTACGCGATGGACCATGCGATGGTCTTTTCGACCGGCTACCAGGCCAATCTCGGGATCATCTCGACCATCGCCGGAAAGGATGATTACATCATCCTCGACATCGACAGCCACGCCTCGATCTACGACGGCTGCGCGCTCGGCAATGCCCAGATCGTGCCGTTCCGCCACAACGACATCGACGCGCTCGAAAAACGCCTCAAGCGGGTCCCGGAAGGGGCCGGCAAACTGGTCATACTCGAAGGCGTCTATTCGATGCTCGGCGATGTCGCTCCGCTCGACAAGATGGTGCCCTTGGCCAAGAAATACGGCGCCACGGTGCTGGTCGACGAGGCCCATTCGATGGGCTTCATCGGCGAGCATGGCCGCGGCGTCGCCGAGGCCCAGGGAGTCATCGACGATTGCGACTTCATTATCGGCACCTTCTCGAAATCGGTCGGGACGGTCGGCGGTTTCTGCGTCTCCAACCATCCCAAGTTTGAGATTTTGCGGCTCGTTACCCGGCCCTATGTGTTCACCGCCTCGCTCCCGCCCTCGGTGGTTGCGACCGCCGCGACATCGATCCGCAAGCTCATGTCGGGCAAGGACAAGCGCGCCCATTTGTGGGAAAATTCAAAGCTTCTGCACGCCGGCCTGAAGCGCTTGGGCTTCACCCTTGGCACCGACGATCCGCAATCGGCGATCATCGCGGTGATCATGCCCGATCTGCCGACCGGCGCCAGGATGTGGCAAGCGCTGCTCGATGAGGGCCTGTACGTCAATCTTGCCCGACCGCCCGCGACCCCGGCCGGAATGACGTTGTTGCGCTGTTCGCTGTGCGCCGAACATTCGACCGATCAGGTGAGCGAGATTCTCGCCATGTTCGAAGCGGCGGGCCGAGCCACAAACTGCATCAATTGAGTCGACTGGCGAACATTCAGGTTTTCGCTTTCGCCCGACCGGTCTAGACTGCCGGCCATGTATGGTGAGCGGGAGGAATCAGGGTTCGACTGGCGCCGTGGCGGAGCGGCCGCTGCGGGGCTGATTGCAGCGCTCATCCTGATGGGGATGGTGTTCCTCGTCGCCTTTGCCAATGACGAACGCGAAGCGGCCCTGTCGGCGGAACGCCGATCCTATGATATCGCTCTGACCGTTCGCAACGTCAGCGCCAACATCTCCCGCTCGGAGGCGGCGCTGGCCCGCTTCGTCCTCGACGAGGATGTGAAAACCAGCGGAAGCATCTATGCCAGCGACTGGGAACTTGCAGGTTATCAGATCCGGCAGCTGAAAAAGCAGCTCCGCAACGATCCCGCGCAAGAACTGAGAATCGCCGAATTGCAGGCGCTTTACCGGATCCGCGGCGGCGAGCTGGCGCTTGCCGCGCGTGCCGCCATCCGCCACCAGGGCCAGACCGGGATCGGCTATTTCTATCAGGCCGGCCAGTCGAAAACCCTACCCCGGATGGACAAGCTGCTCAACGAGATCACGGCCAGCGAACGGAGCGCTCTTCGGGCCCGGATCGCTCAGAGCCAGGTCTTTTCCGCCGCAGCCGACCGCTTCACCCAATATCTCAGCTGGCTCGGGGTCGTGATCGGTCTTGGCGCGGTCTTCCTCGGGGTCATTGCGGTTCAGGCATTGCGCCAGAATGTCGCTTCGCGGCGCCAGGCGGATACCGAATCCGAACGTGCCGAGCGGCTCGAATCACGGGTCCGCGAACGGACTCAGGAATTGTGGGAGGCCAATCAGGCGCTCAAGGCCGAAGCGGAAGAGCGCCAAGCCGCCGAGGCCCAGTTGCGCCAGGTCCAGAAAATGGAAGCAGTGGGCCAGCTGACCGGCGGCATCGCGCATGATTTCAACAATATGCTCGCGGTCGTGGTTGGCGGGATCGACCTTGCGCTGCGCCGGCTCAATGGGCCGCGCCGCGAAGTCAGCCTGCACCTCAACAATGCGATGGAAGGCGCGACCCGGGCGGCCGCTTTGACCCGCCGCCTGCTGTCCTTTGCCCGGTCGGAGCCATTGCTTCCAGAACGGGTCGAAAGTAGTGAACTGATCGGCGGGATGACCGATTTGCTTGACCGCACCTTGGGCGAGCGGATCAAGATCCTCATCGACCTCAAACCCGATACCTGGCCAACCTATGTCGATCCGCACCAGCTGGAAAACGCCATCCTTAATTTGGCGGTCAACGCGCGCGACGCGATGGACGGCGAAGGATCGCTGACCATCGCCACCGAAAATGTCACCCTGGCCGCCAATCAGGTCGGCGATATCCAGGCCGGCGATTATGTTCAGGTCAGCGTGGCCGACAACGGCTGCGGCATGTCACCCGAATTGCTCGAGCGCGCGTTCGAGCCGTTCTTCACCACCAAGCCGGTCGGCAAGGGCACCGGGCTTGGCCTCAGCCAAATCTTCGGCTTTGCCCACCAGTCGGAAGGCGAGGTCGGAATTGAAAGCATTGTCGGCAAGGGCACCACCGTATCGCTCTATCTGCCGCGCACCGACGCGGTCGCCGAGGTCCGCCTCCACCCCGCGGCACAAACCAGCGAGCGCGATATCCATGTCGCCGGCGCCCAGATCCTGCTGGTCGAGGACGATCCGCGGGTTCGCACCGCAACCGTCGGCGCGCTCGAGGATCTCGATTACGAGCCGGTCTCCTGCGGTAGCGGCGCCGAGGCCATCGAACTATTCAACAGCCGCCCGTTCGACCTCGTCATCAGCGATGTCATCATGCCCGAAATGACCGGCCCTGAGCTGATCAAGCATTTGAAGAGCACCGAGGACCGCGACTTCGCAGTGCTGTTCGTCACCGGCTATGTCGGCGACGGCGAAAGCGACGAGCTGCGCGGCTATGAGTTACTGCGCAAACCATTCACCGTTGGAGCGCTTGCAAACGCGGTCGCGGCGGCGCTGATGCGCGGCGCTAGCGAACCGCCCCGGACTTCAGCAGCCGCGGCAAAAGGCTGATCGCGGCCACCAACGGAAAGCGCCGCTGCCACGGCTTGAGCTCGATCGCGGTGCCGGCGTGGCGATTGATCTTCCAGGCGATGTAATCGGGGCCGCCGGCGAAGGTCAGGCTGGCCTTTGCGAGGCGGATGACCGACAAACCCTTTCCTTCCAGCCGGCGCCAGCGCCAACGCGTCGAAATCTTGCCGCCCATTGCCTTGGCGGCGGCCATCGCCGGCGCCGAAAAGCGCTCGTAGCGCTCGGGCTCGAGGTCGACCACCGAGGCCGCCCGGCCCGTGCGCTCGGCGCGCAGCTCGGCCGAATAGGTCAATGCGAAGGCGCGCCGCCAGCGGTCGAGCCGGGCTTCGCCGTCGCTTGTGCCAGCGGCGGCAAGCAAGGTCGGGGCCGCCTGGGCGATGGCCCCCGCGACCCGCCGCTCAGCCGCCACGTCCGCTGCCCACGCCAGCCGCGCGGGCTGGGCGAAGCGCGCCCACACCGACACATGATTGGTCGCCGGACCGCACAGACGCGCAAAATCGCTTTCGCTCAGCACTGCATATTTGGCGACGAGGCCTTGATGTTCGAAATAGAAGACATTGGGCGGGATCAGCGCATTGCCATATTCCAGCCATTTCTTGCGATAGGCCGAGCGATAATCGGAGACGATCAAATAGAAATCGAGCATCAGCCCATCGAGCTGCTTGTGGCGCAGGCACGATCCGTAAAACAGCACCGCCCGGCTGGCCTCGCCATAACGCGCGGCGATCGCCCCGGCGACCGCGACCACCTTCGGGTCGACCTTGATTGCAAGCTCCTCGCTGACGAGGGCGGCGAGCGATCGCATGGCTGGTCTCAGGCCGCCAGTTTGACGAACGACAAGGGCGTCGCGGAGCGCAGGTTGATCGGGCTTCCACGCTCGGCGCTGAAGGTCTCGCCGTCGAGGATCAGCTTGGAGCTTTCGCCCTCGATGGTGATTTCATCGGCTTCCTCGAAATGAACCCCGCGAACCGCCGAATTGCCGAGCTTGCCGACCAGCGCCGCGAACAAGGCGCGAAGCACTGAACTGGTCTTCTCCTCGACCGCGATCAGCTTGAGCGCGCCGCGCCGCTCGCCGCCCAATTCGCCCGACAGCAGCAGCTTTTCCAACGTCGTCACCGCCATCAGCGAAAAGCGCCCGCTGATCCTCGACCCATTCTCGCTCATCGACATAGCGAGCGGGGTCGGGTCGGGCGGAAGCATACCCGATTTGAGCTTGAGCAGCATTTTGGCGAGCAAAGCAGCGCCGGTCAGCGCATGGGCCAGGCCATTGGGCAGTCCCAGCGGGTAAATCTTTTCGCGGCAATAAAGCATTGTGTCGGCGAGGCCCGCGCCGCCCAGGAACATGCCAATGACCGGCCGGTCGCTGCCGCCGCTGCGAAGCGCGATCAGCTCGCGCGCGACGGTCGCCGACTTGAGGTCACCGCGGGCCAGCTCGATCAATCGCTCGAGCGATTCAATCGGGTCGCCGCGCGCTCCAAGGTCGATCGCGATGAGGTTGGTCTTGCCGCTTGGAAGCACTGCGACCGGCGGCCGCTCGTCGCCGAAATGTCCGCCGTTATACAGCTCGGTCAGCGCCGCCTGAACGGTCCCGTCCCCGCCATTGATCGCGAGCACCTTGGGCCGCACCTGGGCAATGGTCCGCATCGCCTCGCCAATCTGGTGGGCATGTTCGACTTCATAATGGAAGATATCGGGGTGGTCGGCGCAAAATTCGCGGATGCGCGGCAATTGCGCGATATTCCCGGTCGATCGCGGGTTGGACAATAAGGCGATGCGCGGCCGCTCGATCATCGCATTTTCTCTATAAACCGCACCGCGAGAACGGCCTTGAGCTGCGTCGCGCGCATGGCCGAGCGAACGCCTCCACCCAAGGTGGCGGCCGGCTTTGTCGGGCGCAGGCAATATTTCATCATGAATCTACGGACCGGTTCGCTATAGACTGCCTATGTCGGCTGCCTTTGCGGCCAAATCATGGTGGTGGGACGACCAAATTTGCGCCGGATGGGCCTCATTGACCGCTATCTCGCCCGTTCGATCGCGGTTCCGCTGATCGGTTCGCTGGTGCTTGCGGCGATGCTGCTCGTGCTCGACAAGATGCTTCGCCTGTTCCAGTTCGTGGTCGCTGCCGGCGGCCCGGTCAGCGTCGTCTGGCGGATGCTCGCCAATCTCCTGCCCGAATATCTCAGCCTCGGAATTCCGATCGGCCTGATGCTCGGCATCCTGCTCGCCTTCCGCAAGCTTGCTTTGTCGTCCGAGCTCGACGCCCTTCGCGGCATCGGCATCGGCTTCGGCCGGCTGCTCCGCGTCCCCTATATGTTCGCGGTGCCGCTGTTGCTCCTCAACCTGTTCATCGTCGGCTATCTCGAACCCTATACCCATTATCGCTACGAAGGGCTTCGCTTCGACCTCAAATCCGGCGCCTTGGGGGCCGCGATCAAAGTCGGCGAGTTCAATCAATTGGGCAAACGCCTGACCCTGCGGATCGAGCGCAGCGAGGAAAAGGGCATCCGGCTTCACGGCATATTCGTCCAGACCGACCAGCCCGGGGGGATGAGCGTCGCCGCCACCGCAGAGCAGGGGCGGTTCCTGTCAACCGATGATCCGGACACGATCCTGTTTCGACTGACCAAGGGGCGGCTGATCCAGGACAGTCCCAAATTCCCAGCGCCCCGCACCTTGGCCTTCGACAGCTATGATTTGCCCATCAATCTGCCCTCGATCGATCAGTTCCGGCGCCGCGGGGGCTCGGAGTCCGACGAGCTTTACCTCCACGAATTATGGCGCGTCGGCTATGGCGGCGGAGCAACGAGCGAGCATCGCTTGCTCGAGGCCCAATCGACCTTCAACTTCCGCTTGGTCGAGGTGCTGATGATGCTGGTGCTGCCATTGCTGGCGATCGCGCTCGCGGTCCCGCCCAAGCGCAGTTCCTCGGGCCTGGGCATCTTCGTCGCGATCCTGATCGTGGTCGCCTATCACAAGATCAATCAATATGCGCAGCAGGCCGGGACCAACGGCCAGCTCAGCCCGTTTCTGGCGTTGTGGATACCGCTACTCTTGTACGCGGCGATCATCTTCTGGATGTATCATGTGCTCGCCCATAAGCCCGGTGGCCAGCCGATCGGAGCGCTCGACAAGGGCGCCGCCCGGGCCGCGAAATTCGTCCGCCGGCTGCTGCCGAAATCGCGCGCCGCATGATCAACCTCAGCTTCTTCCCGTCGCGGCGGATTTCCTTTTATCTCGTGCGCCTGTTCCTGACCCGCAGCCTGGCCGTTCTGCTGGCGCTGATCCTGATCCTGATGACCCTCGATCTGCTTGGCGAAAGCGGCAAGATCCTGGCCGTTCCGGGCAATGGCGATGCCGATCTGTGGCGCTATGTCGGCCTTCGGGTGCCATTGCTGGTGTCGCGGTTCCTACCGTTTTCGGTTCTGCTTGGAACGCTGATCGCCTTCGTCGGCCTCAACCAGCACAGCGAAGTCGTGGCGATGAAGGCCGCAGGCCTCAGCGCTCACCAGATTCTCGCCCCGCTGATCGTCGCCAGCCTCGGCATCGCGGCGATCCTGTTCGCGTTCAACGAGACGGTCGTCGTCAAGGCCGCGCGCGAGGTCAGCGCCTGGTCCGACAGTGACTATCGTTCGGTGCCGCCGGACAGCGGTTTGCTGTCCAACGTCTGGGTCTTGAACGGCGACCATCTGGTGCGCGCCGGGCTGGTCGCCGGCCGCGGTTCGGCGATGCACGCCGAACGGGTGACGATCTACGAACGCCAGGCCGGGATC
>JACDEB010000050.1 GCA_013816595.1 Sphingomonas sp.
TCGGGTTCGGAATGGAGGCGGTGAAGCAGCCGATCGATCTCGCTGCCGGTGTCGGGATGGCGGAAAACCGGCAGGCCGAAGGTCGCTTCGGTGATGAAGATGTCGCACGGAGTGACCACGAACGGAGCGCAGGTGAGGTCGGGCCGGCGCTTGTAATCGCCCGAAACGACCACCCGTTCGCCGTTGAAGTCGAGAACGATCTGGGCGCTTCCGAGAACGTGGCCGGCAGGGACAAAACCGACATCAACATCGCCGATTCGGACGGTCTCGCCATAGCCCACCGCATGGCCTTGCTGCTCGCCATAGCGGACATCCATGATCGCCAGCGTTTCGGCGGTCGCCCACACCTCGCCGTGGCCGCCGCGGGCATGATCGGCATGGCCGTGAGTGACCAAAGCGCGCGACTTGGGTTGCGACGGGTCGACCCAGGCGTCCGCCGGCTTTACGTAAATGCCCTCGGGCGAGGGCTCGATCCAGGAACCGAGGCGGGCCATTGCGAGCTATAGCTGGTGAACGGGCTTCAGGTTCCCACCGGCAGGAGTGATTGTGATGGGCGGCAATATTTGGATGGTTGTCGAACTGATCGCTCCGGTGGCGATGCTGATCGTTCTGATCGCGCTTATCGCAACGGCCGAACCCGACCCCGATCGAGCGCTCCATCGCCAGCACCAGCAGGCGAAGTCGCCGAGCCGTCGCCGCAGGCGCAGCCGCGGCAGAAACTGAGCTCATGCAACTCCCGGTCGTCGTCGGCCAATGGTTTGAAGCGAAGGGCTGGAAGCCGCGCCGTCACCAGCTGGAGATGCTCGAGGTAGCGCGCCGCGGGCACAGCGTCTTGCTCGTCGCCGCGACCGGCGCGGGCAAGACGCTGGCGGGGTTTTTGCCGACCCTGTGCGAACTCGCCGAAGATCCCGCCGAGGGGCTGCACACGCTCTACGTCTCGCCGCTGAAAGCGCTTGCGGTCGACGTCCAGCGCAATCTGGTAGGACCGGCGGAAGAGATGGGGCTGCCGATCCGGATCGAGACCCGCACCGGCGATACGCCATCGGACCGCAAGGCGCGCCAGCGGGCGCGGCCGCCCCACATCCTCCTGACCACGCCCGAAAGTCTGAGCCTTCTGCTGAGCTATCCCGACAGCCCGACCTTGTTCGAGAATTTGCGGACCGTGGTGGTCGATGAAATCCACGCCTTCGCGCGCGAAAAACGCGGCGACTTGCTGAGCTTGGCGTTGGCCCGGCTCGATGCGCTCCGCCCGGGTCTTCGCCGGGTCGGCCTCAGCGCGACCATCGCCGATCCCGACGCCTATCGCGCCTGGCTCGCGCCCGACGGCGACATCGATTCGATCGCATTGGTCGAGGGCGAGGCTGGCGCCGAGCCCGACCTTTCGATCCTTATCCCCGACGGCAAGATCCCGTGGGGCGGGCATAGCGGGCGCCATGCGGTGGGCGAGGTCATGACGCTGATCGAGCAACACGGGACGACGCTCGTTTTCTGCAACACGCGAAGCCTGGCCGAACTGATTTTCCAGGAATTATGGTCGGTCAACGACACTCAATTGCCGATCGGCATCCACCACGGCAGCCTTGCCCTCGAAGCGCGGCGCAAGGTCGAAGCGGCGATGGCCGCGGGACGGCTGCGCGCTTTGGTGTGCACCGCCAGCCTCGATCTCGGCATCGATTGGGGCAATGTCGATCAGGTCGTGCAAATGGGGGCGCCCAAGGGATCGTCGCGGCTGTTGCAGCGCATCGGCCGTGCCAATCACCGGCTCGACGAACCGTCCCGGGGCCTGATCGTCCCCGGCAACAGGTTCGAATATCTGGAGGCGCGGGCGGCGCTCGACGCGGTCGACGCGGGCGAGCTCGACCCTGAGATTTTCCGCCCGGGAACACTCGACGTTCTTGCCCAGCACGTGCTCGGAATCGCCTGCGCGGGGCCGTTCGACGAGGCCGAGCTGCTGGCTGAAGTCCGCGGCGCGGCGCCTTATTCCGGGCTGACCGACCAGACCTGGCGCCTGGTGCTCGATTACATTGCGACCGGCGGTTATTCCCTGCGCGCCTACGACAAGTTCAAGCGGCTGGTCGAATTTGAGCCAGGCAAGTGGCGCATCACCCGGCCCGCGGTGACCGCCCAGCACCGCCTCAACGCCGGAGTCATCGTCGACAATCCGATGATGGACGTGCGCTTCCTCAACGGCCGAATGCTGGGCCGGGTCGAGGAAGGGTTCGGAGCAACGTTAAGCGTCGGCGATCACATCTTCTTCGCCGGACTGAGCCTTGAAGTCACCCGCTTCAAGGACAGCGACATCATCGTCCGAGCGTCGTCGAAGTCGGCCCGGCTGGTGACCTATGGCGGGCAGCGGATGAGCATGTCGACCCACCTTGCCGAACGGGTCCGTGCCTTCCTTGCCGACGGCAGCGAGTGGCATCGCTTCCCCGACGATGTCCGCGAATGGCTCGAGGTTCAGGAACGGCGCTCGATCCTGCCTCGGCCCGACCAATTGCTGGTCGAGACCTTTCCCCGCGAAGGGCGCCATTTCCTGTGCATCTACAGCTTTGAAGGATGGAACGCGCATCAGTCGCTGGGGATGCTGATCACCCGGCGAATGGAGACCGCGGGACTGAAACCGATGGGCTTCGTCGCCAATGATTATGCGCTTGCGGTCTACAGCCTGGAGGAGGTGACCGACCCGGCGCCATTGTTTTCGCCCGATATCCTGGAACATGAATTCGTCGAGTGGGTCGAGCAATCGCATCTGCTCAAGCGCGCCTTTCGCGAAGTCGCGGTTATCGGCGGGCTGGTCGAACGCCAGCATCCGGGCAAGCGCAAGACCGGCAAGCAGGTCAGTTTCTCGACCGACCTGATCTATGACGTGTTGCGCAAATATGAGCCCGAGCATCTCCTTCTGCGGGCGGCGTGGGACGATGCCCGCGGGCGCATGACCGAACTTGGCCGGCTCGCCCGGCTGGTCGATCGCGCCGCCGCGACCATGGTCCACGTCAAGGCCGATCGCGTAACGCCGCTGGCGATCCCGTTGATGGTCGTCATCGGCCGCGAGGCGCTTCCGTCTGGAGCAGCCGACGACGCTTTGTTGATCGAGGCCGAGTCATTGGTCGCGGAGGCGATGCGGGTCGACTGATTCGCCAATCGACAGCTTGGCGCTTGTCGGTCATCATGGCGCGATGCGCGGACTGATCATCCTTGGCTGCGGACTGACATTGTCGGGCTGCGTGGTGTCGACCATCGCCCATACCGCGGTCGATATCGTGACCTTGCCGGTAAAGGTGGTGTCGGCGACGGTCGACGCCGCCACCACCAGCCAGGCCGAAGCCGACCAGAATGCCGGGCGCAAGCTGCGCAAGGCGGAAGAACTGGCCGGCAAACGCCAGCGGCAATGGGGCGAAGATTGCCGCAAGGCGAAAGCCCGCGGAACCGCCTGCCCGCCGGCGCCCGTGGTCAATCCTTCAAAGTAGAGCGCCCGGCTATTTCTCGGCGATCCGCGCGACTTCGTACAGGAAGTCGGCGTAGAGGATCGCCTGGCCGTCGAAACCCAGCACTTTCGGATTGCTGCTGTCGATCAGCAACCATTCGTCGGGGGCGTGAGCGCCGCCGCCGCGACCAGCGCCGAATTGTCCCGCAGCCATGCGCAGTGGCGGCCCGGTGAACACCACGCCAGGCCAGCTGCCGGCCGAGCGCGCCGACAACGTATTGGCGATCCTGGCGGTGTTGAGCGTTTGCTGTTCCGCCTTGATCAGCATGCTGTTCTCATCGGTCTGGTTGGGACCATAGCCGCCGCTGACGTTGACCTCGATATCGCCATAGCCGCGTTTGGCGAGGTGCGCTTTCAACTTGGCCACCACCTCGTCCTTGGTCATGTCGGGAACCAGCCGAAGATCGATCTTGGCTTCGGCGCGGCCCGGCAGAACGGTCTTTCCACCCGGCCCCATATAGCCGCTGACCAACCCCTGGATATTGACCATCGGTTGTTCGGCCAGGCGGTAGGTGGCTGTCAGGAAATCCTCATTATTGTACCATTGCTTGATCCCGAGCCCCTTCTTGTCGTCGGCTTCGTTGGACGCCGCGACATCGGCCGCGATCAATTGTTTCTGACGCGCGGTCAGCGGCTTCACATTTTCGAACCAGCCGTCGATCGCCGGCGTGTGCCCGTCGTCAGCGACCAAAGTGTTCAACGCCTTGATCAAATGCCAGGCCGGCGAGTCGACATTGGCCATCAGGCTCGAATGGATGTCCTTGTTTGGACCCTTGCCCCATTTCTCACCGCTCGAAATCAGCTGCAGCTCGACCGCGCCCTTGGCCCCGAGAAGCAAGGTCGTCTGGCCATCGACCGATTGTCCCGCCGAGGGGATGATGATCCCGACCGCTTTTCCAACGCTGCCTTCACGTCGGGCTGGGTCACCACCTGGCTGAAATTGGGCGAAGCGATTTCCTCCTCGCCCTCGGCGACGAACACCAGATTGACGGGAAGCCTCACCCCGGCCGTCTTGAACGCGCGAAGGGCCGTCAGAAATGCTGTCTCCGGGCCTTTCTGGTTCACCGCTCCGCGCCCGATCAGCGCTTTGCCTTCGCCCGGCCGATCGACGATCCGACCCTCGAGCGGCGGCGACGACCATTCCTTAGGCTCGTAATGTTTGACGTCGTACATGAAATAGATCGCGAGCGTGTCCTTGGCGCCCGCGTCCAGCGTAGCAAAGACCCCGGGGACGCCCGAAGTTTTGACGATTTTTGCTTGCTGGAACCCGGCTTCGAGCGCCAGCTTGCGCATATATTCGGCGCCTTCCATGTGGTTGATGCCCATGTTGGCGATGGTCGGCAGCTTGATCCAATCGCGCAGCCGCTCGATTGCCGGGTCATGGTCCGCGCTGATCGCTGCAACCACCTTGTCGCGCCCCGGATCGCCCGGCGCTGCGAACGCCGGTGAGATCATCAGCGCCGAAAGCGCCGTTCCAGTCCCAATTATCAATCCGGTCCGCATCGTCGATCTCCCCGTCGAATGTGTTTCAATCGGCAGACTGGAACGTTCGCGCGCGCTCGTCCAGTATGGGGCGATGCGGTATTTCCTCGACACCGAATATAATGGCTGGGGCGGCGCCTTGATCAGCATTGCCCTGGTCCCCGACGAGGGCGAGGAATTGTATCTGACGCTGGCGGTCGACGTCCCGCTCGAGCCGTGGGTCGAGCGCCACGTCATGCCCTATCTCGATACCGTGCCCGACGGGATGCTTTCGCCGCGCCTCAGCCGGCTCGATGCGGCGCAAATCGTCGCGCATTATCTCGCCGGCGACAGCGATCCGCTGGTTGTCGCCGACTGGCCCGAGGATATTGCGCAGTTGAGCATGCTATTGGTCACCGGCAATGGCGACATGGTGGCGGTGCCGCGGCTGAATTTCCTGATGCGCCCGATCCCCGGTTTCAGCACCGCAGCGAACAGCAAGGTGCCGCATAATGCGCTGCACGATGCGCGGTCGTTGCGCGATCACGTCCTGGAATCCGAATAAACTCGATCAGGCGGCGGTTGCGGCGGCGATCTTGAGCGGGGCCTTTTCCCCGCTGCTGTCGATCCACGTCAAGTCGCCAAGCTCGAGCGGCCGGCCATCGTGCGACAGCAGGCATATTCTCTGCACCGGCCGGCCGTCACGTTTATCCGCCAGAACGACCTTTTGCGTGCCGTGGCCCCATTCCAGGCCCCATTGGCGAAGGCTGACGAACACCGGCAGCAGCCCCTCGCCCTTGCGGGTGAGCGAATAGACCACTTTGCGCCGATCGGTCGGGTCGGGCACCCGGGCCATGATATCGCCGGCCACCAGCTTGGCGAGCCGGTCCGACAAGATGTTGCGGGCAATGCCCAGCCCGGCCTGAAATTCTTCGAAATGCTTGAGCCCGTTGAGCGCCCCGCGAAGAATCAGGAAAGCCCATTTCTCGCCGATCAGTTCGACCGCGGCCGGGATCGGACACGACAAGGCAGCCTCTTGGAAAACATGGATTCCCGGCGACTCACGCCCGTCTGACATTGAATGCACTCCCTACAATGCTGATAAATCACAACGCTTGATGAAAATATAGTTGCAGATTAAAACTTATCGTCATATTGGTTTCATATTACAACTGAAAGAGGATTCGTCATGCGCACTTCCATTATGGCCCTTGCCGCAATCGCCGCGGGATTCTCCGCTCCCGCTCTCGCTTCATCCTATTCCGCCAATCTGGCAGCGCCGGCGTCGGTGCGCATCATCGCCCGCGATATCGTGTGGAAATGCGGCCCGGCGGCGTGCCAGGGCGCGACCGACAACGGTCGCCCAGTGGTACTGTGCCAATCGCTCGCCAAGAAGGCCGGACGGGTCGACAGCTTCCTGGTCGACGGCCGGTCGCTGACTGCAGCCGAACTCAAGCAGTGCAACAAGCTAGCCAAGGCCACGACGGTCTCGCCGCTGGCCGCGAAATAATCGCTTTGGGGCTGCGCGCACTCCCTCGGAACCGGCCTCCCTCTCAAGGCCCGCGTGCAGCCCCGCCCTTTCGCGCTTGCTAATGCCCCGTGCCTGACCCCATCTAGAAGGCGTGCTCCGCCAGTATGAACTTGTCGAAAAGGTCCGGTCCTACGACCCCGATGTCGACGAAGGGCTGATCAACCGCGCTTATGTGTTTTCGATGAAGGCGCATGGGGCCCAGATGCGCGCCTCGGGCGACCCTTATTTCTCCCATCCGATCGAAGTCGCCGGAATCCTCACCGACCTCAAGCTCGACGCTCAGACCATCGCCACCGCGATCCTCCACGACACCATCGAGGATACGCTTGCAACGCCCAAGGAAATCGAAAAGCTGTTCGGCAAGGATGTTGCCCGGCTGGTCGACGGGGTGACCAAGCTGTCGAAGATCGAGGCCCAGTCGGAGAACGAGCGCGCGGCCGAAAATCTGCGCAAGTTCCTGCTCGCCTTGAGCGACGATATCCGGGTGCTTCTGGTCAAGCTTGCCGACCGCTTGCACAACATGCGCACGCTCCATCACATCCCGGCCGAGGACAAGCGCCGCCGGATCGCTCGTGAAACGATGGATATCTACGCCCCGCTGGCCGAGCGGATCGGCATGTACGAGATGATGAACGAGATGCAGACCTTGGCATTTCGTGAACTCGAACCCGATGCCTTCGCCTCAATCACCAAGCGCCTCAAGCAATTGCGCGAAGCCGGCGGCGACCTCGTCAACCGGATCGGGCTTGGGCTTCAATTGTATCTGGCCGACAATGGCCTCGATGCCGAAGTCACCGGCCGTCAGAAACATGCTTATTCGATCTGGAAGAAGATGGCCGAGCGCCACATCAGCTTCGAGCAACTGTCCGATGTCATGGCCTTTCGAGTAATCGTCGACGATCTCAATGCCTGTTATCAGACGCTTGGGCTGATCCATCGCCGCTGGCCGATGGTCCCGGGCCGCTTCAAGGATTATATTTCGACGCCCAAGCGCAACGGCTACCGAAGCTTGCACACCTCGGTCATCCACGATTCCAAGACCCGAATCGAAATCCAGATCCGCGCCAAGGACATGCACGAACAGGCCGAGCGCGGGCTCGCTGCTCATTGGGCCTATAAGGAAGGCAAGCCGGCCGCCGATCTGCACGTTCCATGGGTCGATGATCTGGTCGAGATCCTCGACCATGCCGACAGCCCCGAGGAGCTGCTCGAGCATACTCGAATGGCGATGTACCAGGATCGCATTTTCGCCTTCACCCCCAAGGGCGAGCTGATCCAGCTGCCCAAGGGCGGGACCCCGGTCGACTTCGCTTATGCGGTTCATACCGATCTTGGCGACCGCACCGTCGGGGCCAAGGTCAATGGCCGGGTAGTGCCGCTTCGAACGATGCTCGAGAATGGCGATCAGGTCGAGATTCTGGCGTCGGAAGCGCAGCATCCGCAACCGTCATGGCTGCGCTTTGTCGCCACCGGCAAGGCGCGCGCCGGGGTCCGCCGCTTCGTCCGCCACAAGGAACGCGAAGAGACGATCGAGCTTGGCGGCAAGATCTATGACGAAATCGTCGCCCGGCTACCGGCCGACCTGGCCAAGGATGCGCTGAAGCGAGCGCTCAAGAAACTCAAGCTCGAGGGCAAGGACGAGTTGATGGTCGCGATCGCGCGCAAGCGGGTCGGCGACGATGCGCTGATGGAAGCGCTGATGCCCGGATCTGTCGGCGGCGATGTCGCGTCGCGTCCGCTCGGCCAGCGCAAGGCGATTTCGATCAAGGGGCTGACCCCGGGAGTGGCATATCATCTCGCCGCCTGCTGCCACCCGATTCCGGGCGACCGGATCGTCGGATTGCGCCGCGAGGATGAGGAAATCGAAGTCCATGTCATCGGCTGCGAGACCTTGGCCAGCGGGATCGATGCCGACTGGCTCGACCTTGCCTGGGGCGAAGGCTCGGACGGCGGTGCCGCCCGGCTGTGCGTAATTCTGCACGATATTCCGGGCGCGCTCGGAACGATGTCGGGAATTCTCGGGCAGAAGCACGCCAATATCGTCAATCTGGCGCTGGTTCACCGCGACGGCAGCTTCCACACTTTCCACCTCGACATCGAGGTTCACGATCTCGCCCACCTCCACGCGATCATCGCCGCGCTGCGCGATGCCGATCCCGTCTCCAGCGTGGAGCGGATCTAGCGTGGAGCGGATCTGAGCTTGCGCCGCTCGCGCGCCTCGGCATCGCCGGCGGCGAGCACCGCCAGCCGCACCAAATCGGAAGCGGTCGCGGTCATTGGCGCGATCTGAACCGAGGCCGACAGCCCGAGCATGTAGGGGCCGAGCACGCTTTCGCCGCCGAGCGCGCGCAGCAGCTTGGTCGAAATGCTCGCCGACTGAAGCCCCGGCATGACCAGGATATTGGCCGGGCCGCTGAGCCGGGTGAACGGATAATAGCGCTTCTGCATCTCGTAATTGAGCGCGACATCGGGCGCCATTTCGCCTTCATATTCGAAGTCGGTGGTGAAACCTTCGAGGATTTTGACCGCGTCGCGCAATTCTTCGACGTGAACCCCCGGCGGATTGCCGAAGGTGGTGTAGCTGGTGAAGGCGACTCGCGGCTCCAGACCCATTCGCCGGGCGAATGCGGATGAGCGCATTGCGATCGCCGCCAATTGCTCGGCCGACGGGCGCTCGGTCACCGCGGTATCGGTGATCAACACCGTATGGTTGCGGCCGATGACCACATTGACCCCGAACGGAGCGACATCGCCTTCGTCGTCGATCACCATCCGGACCTGGCGCAGCGACTGGCTGAACGGGCGCGTGGTGCCGGTGATCATCGCGTCGGCCTCGCCCAAAGCAAGCATCGCAGCGGCGAAATAATTGCGGTCCTGATTGACCATCCGCTCGATCTCACGCCGCAACAGACCGTGGCGCTGGTGCTTGGAATAGATGTAATCGACCGCTCGGCCGACGAGCGGCGAATTGCGGCTGTTGAGCACTTCATAATCGAGCGGATTGTCGACCCCCATGGCGGCGAGCTGATCGTGGACATTGTCACGTCCGACGAGCACCGGAGTCCCGTAGCCGCCTTCCTTGAAAGCGATCGCAGCGCTCAGCACATTGGGCTCCTCGCCTTCCGCGAACAACACCCGCCGGGGATTGGCCTGAGCCGCTTCATAGGCCGCGCTCATCACCGACATGGTCGGGTTGAGCCGGGTCCGAAGCTCGTTGCGATAGGCCTCCATGTCGGCGATCGGGCGGAGCGCGACCCCGGTCGCCATCGCCGCTTCCGCAACCGCCGAAGCGACCACTTCCATCAGGCGCGGATCGAACGGCGCTGGAATGATGTAATCGCGGCCAAAGCTGTAGACGTTTCCGCCATAAGCCGCGGCGACTTCATCGGGCACCGGCTCGCGCGCCAGCGACGCCAAGGCTTCGGCCGCAGCGACCTTCATCTCGTCGTTGATCGCGGTCGCCCGGACATCGAGCGCGCCACGGAAAATGAACGGGAAACCGAGGACATTATTGACCTGGTTGGGGAAGTCCGAGCGGCCGGTGGCGATGATCGCGTCGGGCCGCGCTTCCTTGGCCAGCGACGGGCTGATTTCCGGGTCGGGGTTGGCCATTGCGAAGATGATCGGTTCCTTGGCCATCGACTTGACCATCTCCGCGCTCACGACATCGGCCGCCGACAGGCCGAGGAAAACGTCGGCGCCAACCATCGCTTCGGACAATGTCCGCGCCTTGGTTTCGACCGCATGCGCCGATTTCCATTGGTCGAGATCGGTCCGGCCCTTGTGGATCACGCCCTTGCGGTCGCACATGATGACGTTGTCGCCCTTGACCCCCATGCGCTTGATCAATTCGGTGCAGGCGATGGCCGCGGCGCCAGCGCCGTTCACGACGACCTTGATCTGGCCCAATTTGCGCTTGGTCAGAAAGCAGGCGTTGATGAGGCCGGCGGCGGTGATGATCGCGGTTCCGTGCTGATCGTCGTGGAACACCGGGATGTTCATCCGCTCCTTCAGCGTTTGCTCGATGACGAAACAATCGGGGGCGGCGATATCTTCTAGGTTGATGCCGCCGAAGCTGGGTTCGAGCAATTCGACGCATTCGATGAAGCGCTTGCTGTCCTCGGTCGCGACTTCGATGTCGATCGCGTCGACATCCGCGAAGCGTTTGAACAGCACCGCTTTGCCTTCCATCACCGGTTTGGAGGCGAGCGCGCCGAGATTGCCAAGGCCGAGGATCGCGGTGCCGTTCGAAATGACCGCAACAAGATTGCCCTTGGCGGTGAAATCATAAGCGCAGGTCGGGTCGGCGGCGATCGCCCGCACCGGCTCGGCGACGCCCGGTGAATAGGCCAGACTGAGGTCGCGCTGGGTGGCCATCGGCTTGGACGCGATGATCTCGATCTTGCCCGGGCGGCCGCGGCTGTGGAACTCAAGCGCTTCCTCGCGCGAAATCTTAATGTTGCTGTCCGACATGGCCGAGGGCCTTAGCGGCAAAATCCGCATATCGTCACCCTGAACTTGTTTCAGGGTCCATTCCGGCGATGTCCGCAGCGGTCGAGAAATGGATGCTGAAACAAGTTCAGCATGACGGCGGGGACTGTTAAGACACCGCAATGGCCCGAGGCGACGCGCAAACCCCGATGATGGTGCAATACCACCGCCTCAAGGCCGAGGCCGGGGACGCCTTGCTGTTTTACCGTATGGGCGATTTCTTCGAATTGTTTTTCGACGATGCCAAGGCCGCCGCGGCTTGCCTCGACATCGCTTTGACCAAACGCGGTGCCGATGGCGGCGAGCCGATCCCGATGTGCGGCGTTCCCGTCCATGCCGCGGATTCGTATCTCGCGCGGCTGATCAAGGGCGGCCACCGAGTCGCCATCGCCGAGCAGATCGAAAGCCCCGCCGAGGCCCGCAAGGCGCGCGGGGCAAAGGCCCTGGTCGAGCGCGCGATCGTCCGCCTGGTCACTCCGGGGACTCTGACCGAAGACGCTTTGCTCGATTCGGCGTCGGCCAATTGGCTGGCCGCGATCGGTCGGGCGGGCGAGGAACTGGCGATTGCGGCGGCGGACATTTCGACCGGGCGGTTCGAGCTGGTCGCGTGCGCGCCGGGCGAGCTTTCGGCCGAGCTGGCGCGAATTGGCGCCGCGGAAATCATCGCCGACGCGCCGGTCCCGGGGATTGTCACTAGCCAAGGCAAAGGTGGGTTCGACAGCCACGGCGGCGAACAAGCGCTGAAAACGCGGTTCGGGCTGGCGACGCTCGACGGGCTTGGTTCTCCGGGCCGGGCGGAACTGGCAGCCGCGGGCGGGCTGCTCGCCTATCTCGATGCGACCCAGAAGGGCGGCGCGATCCTGCTCGATGCGCCGCGGCGGATCGCGCGATCGGCGCATATGGCAATCGATTCCGCGACCCGCGAAAGCCTTGAACTGACCCGCTCGACCGCGGGCAGCATCGCTGGCAGCTTGCTCGGCGAAATCGACCGCTGCCAGAGCGCCGCCGGCCGCCGACTTCTGGCCGAGGATTTGGCCGCGCCACTGACCGACCGGGGTGCAATCGAAGCGCGGCTGGCGCTCGTTCAATGGCTTCACAGCAATGGGTCGCGGCGGACGCGCATCCGTGCCGCATTGAAGGCGATGCCCGATTTTCCCCGCGCGCTGGCGCGGCTGGTGGCGCAACGCGGCTCGCCGCGCGACCTCGCCCAATTGCGCGACGGCCTCGATGCCATCGCGGGATTGAAGCGCGACATCGAAGCCGACAGCGACCATCCGCCACTGCTCGCAAGCCTCCTGCCCAATCTTGGCGGCCACTCGGCGCTGGTCGACCAGTTGGCGCGCGCGCTGGTCGATACCCCACCGATCGATTCGTCCAAAGGCGGCTATATCGCTCCGGGCTACGACGCAGCGCTCGATGCACTGCGCGAGTCAGCGTCGAACGGTCGGCGGGTGATTGCCGAGCTCGAACAGCGCTACCGCCAGTTGACCGCGATCGGCACCCTCAAGATCCGCCACAATGCGGTGCTCGGCTATCACGTCGAAGTTCCGGCCAAGCATGGCGACGCGCTGATGGGCGCCGACAGCGGGTTCACCCACCGGCAGACCCTGGCCGGTGTCGTCCGCTTCAATTCGCCCGAGCTTCACGAGGAGGCGAGCCGGGTGGTCGAAGCCGGTGGTCACGCGCTCGCCGCCGAAGCGGCACACGCCGAGGAACTGAGCGCGATGTGCATCGCGGCCGCCACGCGAATCACCGCGGGCGCTGACGCCATCGCCCGGATCGACGTCGCCGCGAGCAATGCCGAGCGGGCGAATGAGGGGGGCTGGTGCCTGCCCAAGCTCGACGACGCGCCGTGCCTGGACATCGACGCCGGCCGCCACCCGGTGGTCGAAAGCGCGCTGAGCGGATCAGGCGAGCGGTTCGTCGCCAACGATCTGAGCCTTGGCCCGAACGACCGATTGTGGCTGGTCACCGGCCCCAACATGGGCGGCAAATCGACCTTCCTGAGGCAAGCGGCGTTGATCGCATTGCTTGCCCAGGCCGGCAGCTACGTCCCCGCCGCGCGCGCCAAAATCGGCATCGTCGACCGCCTGTTCAGCCGCGTCGGAGCGTCGGACAATCTGGCGCGCGGCCGATCGACCTTCATGGTCGAAATGGTCGAAACCGCGGCCATCCTGTCCCAGGCGACGGGGCACAGCTTGGTCATCCTCGACGAGATCGGGCGCGGGACTTCGACCTATGACGGGCTCGCCATCGCTTGGGCGGTGGTCGAGGCGATGCACGACGACATTCGCTGCCGGACAGTGTTCGCGACCCATTATCACGAGCTGACACGCCTCGCCGGGCGGCTCGATTGCCTGTCGCTCCACCATGTCCGGGCGCGCGAATGGAAGGGCGATCTGGTCCTGCTTCACGAAGTCGCCGACGGCCCCGCCGATCGCAGCTACGGGATCGCCGTGGCCAAGCTCGCGGGGCTTCCTCCGGCGGTCATCGGGCGGGCCAAATCGGTCCTCGCCAAGCTCGAGGCCGGGCGCGACGCCACCGGCGGCATTGCCGCTGGGCTTGACGATCTGCCGTTGTTCGCGGCGGGTGCGTTAGAGGCGCCGCAACCGGATCCGCTGGGCGAAGCACTTGCTGCCTTCGACCCCGACGCGATGAGCCCGCGCGATGCCCTGGAAGCGCTTTACCAGCTCAAGCGGATCGCGCGCGAGCCGGGCCAGTGAACGCGATTTCCATCGAACAGCGGCGGGCATTGATCGACCGCCGCTCGATCGCCGACCGATTGATGGCGCTGCAATCTCAAACGGCTATCGAAGAGCAAGCCGCGGCGATCCTGGCCGATGCTCTGGCCTCGGGCCGCGCCGAAATCGCCCGGCGCTTGATGGCTCAGCCCGCCGCTGGCAAGGCAGCGGCTCAGGCGACCGCTTATCTCCACGACCAGATCGTCCGTCTGGCCTATGATTTCATGTCGTCGCGGCTGCTCGACGCGCCGCTTGGAGAGGGCGTCGCATTGGTCGGTCTGGGCGGCACCGGGCGCGGCGAAATGGCGCCCTTCAGCGACCTCGACCTGATGCTCCTGACCAGTGCGCCGCAACCCGCCACCCTCGAACTTGCGGCGGAAAAATTGTTCGGCCTGCTGTGGGCGCTCAACATCAAGGTCGGCCATTCGGTTCGGACCGTCGATGAGATGATCGCCGCCGCCAAGGACGACAATACGGTCCGCACGGCGCTGCTCGAGGCGCGCTGGATCTGGGGCGACGCGCGGCTGGTCGAGCAAGCGCTGGACCGGTTCCGGCGCGAAATCGTCAGCGGGTCGGCGGCGCAATTCGTCGCCGCCAAGCTCGCCGAGCGCGACGCCCGCCACGTTCGAATGGGCGACAGCCGCTATGTCGTCGAGCCCAACGTCAAGGACGGCAAGGGCGGCCTTCGCGACCTCAACACGCTGATGTGGATCGGCAAATATGTTCATGGAGTCGAACAGCCCGCGGACCTCGTCAAGGCGGGTTTGCTGACCGCCGGCGAATATCGCCGCTTCGACCGCGCCGAGCGCTTCTTTTGGTCGGTCCGCTGCCACCTTCATCTGCTTGCCGGACGGGCCGAGGAGCGACTGGGTTTCGAGCAGCAGAGGAGTATCGCCGAGATCATGAATTACGCCGACCGGCCGGGGAAATCGGCGGTCGAGCGGTTCATGCAATTCTACTTTTTGAACGCCAAGGTGGTCGGCGACCTGACTGGGCTGTTTCTCGCCCAGCTTGACGAGCAATTGGCCGAAAAGAACCGCCGCTTCGCTTTACCGCGGATCAAGCGGCGCCCAGGGCGGCTTGACGGCTTCGCGCTCGATCGCGGTCGGCTGACCATTCCGCGCGACGACTGGTTCGCCGAACAGCCAGAGCGGCTGGTCGAGCTGTTCGCGCTTGCCGCGCGTGATGAGCTCGAGATCCACCCCGCCGCGATGCGCGCGGC
>JACDEB010000051.1 GCA_013816595.1 Sphingomonas sp.
CTACACGCCCGAGGGCAATTGGGACCTCGTCGGCAACAACATCCCGGTGT
Source organism: Sphingomonas sp. (assembly GCA_013816595.1). Lineage (GTDB taxonomy): Bacteria > Pseudomonadota > Alphaproteobacteria > Sphingomonadales > Sphingomonadaceae > Sphingomicrobium. The sequence continues at coordinate 51 of JACDEB010000051.1, forward strand.
TCTTCATCCAGGACGCGATCAAATTCCCCGACCTCATCCACTCGGTCAAGATGGAGGCCGACAAGGGCTATCCGCAGGCTGCCAGCGCGCACGACACCTTCTGGGACTTCATCGGACTGATGCCCGAGGCGAGCCACATGATCATGTGGGCAATGAGCGACCGCGCCATCCCGCGCAGCCTGCGCATGATCGAGGGCTTCGGAGTCCACACTTTCCGGTTGGTCAACGACGCGGGCAAATCGACGTTCGTCAAATTCCTGTGGAAGCCGGTGCTCGGCCTGCAATCGACCTGCTGGGACGAAGCGGTCAAGATCGCTGGCGCTGACCCCGATTACCACCGCCGCGATTTGTTCGAGGCGATCGACGGCGGCGACTTCCCGGCATGGGACCTCGCTATCCAGACGTTCGACGAGGCGTTCGCCGCCAAGCAGCCATATGACGTGCTCGACGCGACCAAGCTCATTCCCGAAGAAGTGCTTCCGCCCAAGGTCATCGGCCGGATGACCCTCAACCGCAACGTCGACAATTTCTTCGCCGAGACGGAGCAGTCGGCGTTCCTTCCGAGCAATGTCCCGCCGGGGATCGATTTCTCCAACGATCCGCTGCTTCAGGGTCGCTTGTTCTCCTACCTCGACACGCAGAAGTCGCGGCTTGGGACGACCAATTTCTTCCAGATCCCGATCAACGCCCCGCGCTGCCCGTTCACCAATATGAACCGCGACGGGATGATGCAGACGATGGTTCCCAAGGGACGCGCCAATTACGAGCCCAATTCATTGGGCGATCATGGCGAAGACGGCGGCCCGCGCGAGAGCGAGATGGGTTTCCGAACGGTCGAGGCCAATGACGAGCGCAATGATCCGTCGGCCAAGCTGCGCGTCCGCAGCAAGAGTTTCGCCGACCATTATTCGCAGGCGCGATTGTTCTTCCGCTCGCAAACCGCGATCGAGCAGGCGCATATCGCTACGGCATTAGTGTTCGAACTGTCGAAGGTGATGATTCCCGCGATCCGCACGCGGATGCTCGGCAATCTGCGAAACATCGACGAGGACCTCGCCAAGCGCGTTGCGGCGGGGCTGGCGATGGACCTTCCGCCCGCGAACAAGGCGGCCAAGGCGCCGATCGACATGGACCCGTCGGACGCATTGTCCATCGTCAAGCAGGGCGACCCGCCGATGAAGGGGCGCAAGGTTGCATTGCTGTTCGCCGAAGGGTCGGACAAGGCCGAGATCGACCGCATCAAGGGTGAGGTCGAGAAAGCCGGAGGCAAATTGTTCCTGGTCGCGCCCAAGGTTGGCGGGATTCCGGTCAAGGGCGGAACGCTCGCCGCCGACGGCCAGCTCGCGGGCTCACCCTCGGTGCTGTTCGACGCGGTGACGATGGTGCTGATGCCCGACGCGGTCGACAAATTGCTCAACGACAGCGCCGCGCACGGTTGGCTGATGGACGCTTATTCGCATTGCAAGACGATCGGCCACTGCAAGGGTTCGATGAAGCTGATCGAGCGCCTCGGCCTTGAGGTGGACGCGGGTGTGATCGGCAATGACCAGTTCGCCAAGGTTGCGCCGAAACGCCACTGGGACCGCGAGCCGAAGGTCCGCGACCTGGCCTAAGCCAGCGCCGCTTTCAAATCCTCGACCAGGTCGGTCTTTTCCCACGGGAACAGGTCGCCTTCCGCCTTGCGGCCGAAGTGGCCGTAGGCGGCGGTCGGGGCGTAGATCGGCTTGTTGAGCGACAAATGGGTGCGGATGCCGCGCGGGGTCAGCTTGCCGAGCTTGGTGATCGAATGGATCGCATTCTCGAGCGCATCGTCATCGACGGTGCCGGTGCGGTGGGTGTCGACGTAAAGCGACAGCGGCTCGCTCACCCCGATGGCATAAGCGAGCTGGATCGTGCAGCGCGTGGCATAACCCGCGGCGACGATATTCTTGGCGAGGTAGCGCGCCATGTAAGCCGCCGAACGGTCGACCTTGGTCGGGTCCTTGCCGCTGAACGCTCCGCCGCCATGCGGGGCCGCGCCGCCATAGGTGTCGACGATGATCTTGCGCCCGGTCAGCCCGGCGTCGCCATCGGGGCCGCCGATCTCGAAACTTCCGGTCGGGTTGATGTGGTAGACCGTTTCGTCGCTGAGCAGATGCGCCGGTAGGACCTCGGCGATGACATCTTTCACATAATTGTGGAGCTCGGCTTCCCGGTCGCCCTGGTCATAGCCCGGCGCATGCTGGGTCGAGACAACGACCGCGGTCGCGGCGACGGGTTTGCTTTCTTCGTAACGCAGCGTGACCTGGCTCTTGGTGTCGGGCTCGAGGAACGGCGCTTTGCCCGAATGGCGGTCGGCGGCCATGCGCTCGAGGATCTTGTGGCTGTAATAAAGCGTGGCGGGGAGGAGTTCGGGGGTTTCGTCGGTGGCGTAACCGAACATGATGCCCTGGTCGCCGGCGCCTTCGTCCTTATTGCCGGCGGCATCGACGCCCTGCGCGATGTGCTCCGACTGGCCGTGCAATTTGTTGCGGAACGTCAGCGTCTGCCAGTGGAAGCCCGCTTGCTGATAGCCGATCTTGCGGACGGTCTCGCGCACCGCTTGCTCGATCTGCTCGGGGATGCCCGGCGCCCACTGATCATTTTCGTAAATGCCCTTGCCGCGGATTTCGCCGGCCAGGACCACCAGTTGGGTGGTGCACAGGGTTTCGCAGGCGATTCGCGCTTCGGGGTCGATGCCCAGGAACAGATCGACGATGGCGTCGCTAATCTGGTCGGCGACCTTGTCGGGATGTCCTTCGGAAACGGATTCGGACGTGAACAGATAAGAGCTGCGCATGAGCGGCGGCGATCCTTGGATTCAACGATATAAGGAAAAGCTTATATGCTGCGCCTCTAGCGGCGGCGGCGGCCAAGCACAATGCCGCCCGCGATCAGCAGCAAGCCAAAAATGATCGGCAGCAAATTGCCGACCCGCGAGAACATCGTCCCGGCATTCGAATGCGGCGGAAGAACGGCGTCGATCACACCCGCGGTGCGCCACGGAAGCTCCTTCACCACCGTGCCATGGGCGTCGATGACGGCGCTGATCCCGGTCGGGGTCGCGCGGATTACCGGAAGACCTTCCTCGGCCGCCCGAAGCCGTGCCTGGGCCAAATGCTGCGGCGGGCCCCAGCGGCCGAACCAGGCGTCGTTCGACGGGTTGAAGACGAAGGCCGGGCGGTGAACCTGGTCGACCACCCGGCCCGAGAAGATCATTTCGTAGCACAATTGGAACCCGATCTTGCCCCAATGGCCGCCGACATCGATCGTTCGCGGTCCTGGGCCAGCGGCGAAATCCATGTCGCCGGGGGTGAGCCGGGCAAGGCCGATTGACGACAGCACCGGGCGCATCGGAAGATATTCGCCATAGGGGACTAGATGCGCCTTGTCGTAGCGGCCAATGACCCTCCCCCCGGGGCCGATCGCGAACACGCTGTTGGTCGCCGAATCAACGCGCATCCCGTCGGCCGAATTGACCGCCAGCCCGCCGGTCAGAAGGACATCATCGGGCCCCAGCAGAGCGGCTGCGCGAGCGACTTCGGCGGCGGCGGCGGCGCGGCCGGCGGGGCGGCTGTCCTGCATCGGCATGGTCACCGCGGCTTCGGGCCAGAACAGCAGGCGCGGCTCCTGAGTCGGTGTTCCCGACAGGCTGGCGAGACGTGCCGATGCTTCGGCATCCGCACCCGGGCGCCATTTGTCCTCCTGGCCGATATTGGGCTGGACGACACGGACGTTGAGGATCGCCAGAGGATCGGCTGGGACCGCCGATGACGGCAACAGCCAGCCAAGCGTGGTGAGCCCGAAAATCACCACCATCGGAAGCCATTTTCGATAGACCTCGAGCCACACCGCGCCGCCGAGCAAGATGGCAACCGCGCTAAGGCCATAAGTGCCGCTCAGCGCGCTGAGCGTGATCAGCGGGGTCGGGACCAATGCTGCAGCGACCGGATTCCACGGAAAGCCGGTGAACAACGTCCCGCGCAGCCATTCGGTAACCGCCCAGGCGCCGGCCAGGATCAGCAGCAACGAGACTTTGTCCTCGCGCCAGAAGCGCCACGCCAGGCCGGTCGCGATCGCTGGATAGACTGCGAGGTAGACGGACAGAAGAGCGACCGCGGCCCAGCCCAGCGACGGCGGCATTGCGGACTGGAATGTGAAGGCGGTCGCGATCCAGTTCAACCCGACCACAAACTGGCCGAAGCCGAACGCCCAGCCGATCGCGAGCGCAGTCGACAGGCGGGTGGTTCGAGTCAGCAAATCGAGAATCGCGGCGAAGGCGACGAAAATCAGCGGCCACCAAGCGGTTGGCTCGAAGGCGAAGGCGGTGGCGGCGCCAATCAGCGCGGCATAAAGGACCAGCAGCATGGCGCCATGGCTAGTCGTTACCGGGCAGGAACGAAAGCCTCGACAACAATGACGTGCCGCGCGCAGAAAGGCGCATGAGCCTGCGCCCGTTCCATCTCGCCTTTCCGGTCGACGACCTTGGCGCAGCGCGCGCATTTTACGGCGGATTGCTGGGCTGCGCGGAAGGTCGAAGTTCGGACGAGTGGATCGATTTCGATTTTCATGGCCACCAGATCGTCGCCCACCTCGATCCGAATGCGGCGCGCTCAAAAGCCAGCAATGAGGTCGATGGCGAACATGTTCCAGTGCCGCATTTCGGGCTGGTCTTGGACATGGAGGAATGGCGCGCGCTGGCCGATCGGCTGGAACGCGCGGGAACCGATTTCTTGATTGCACCGACGATAAGGTTCGCCGGGCAGGCTGGCGAGCAGGCGACGATGTTTTTCCTCGACCCGTCGGGCAATGCACTGGAATTCAAGGCGATGGCCGACCCGGCCAAATTATTCGCGGCAGATTAACCGTCGGCGGATTCGCCGTCGGCGCCCGAATGGTCGGGGGCATGGAGCCGGACGCGTTGGATCTTGCGCGCGTTGGCGGCGACGCATTCCAGCCGCCAGCCCGATGAATGGACGACCGATTCGCCCGGTTGGAGGATCCGCCCGGCCAGAACGAACGTCATTCCGCCGACCGTATCGACCTCATCGTCCTCGGCGATCAGCCGCGCGTCGACCGCTTCGCGCAAATCGTCGAGCTCGAGCCGCGCATCAGCTTCCCAAATGCCCTCGTCGAGCATGGTCAGAAGTCCATCGGCCTCCTCGTCATGTTCATCCTCGATGTCGCCGACGATTTCCTCGACCACGTCCTCGATCGTCACCAGCCCTTCGGTGCCGCCGAATTCGTCGACCACGATGCCCAAGTGGATTCGTTCGGTCCGCATCCGCGCCAGCAATTCGATGACGCCCATCGATTCGGGAACGAACAACGGATCGCGCATCAACGCGCTCAATGACCGGTCCAGGCTGGGATCGACATTGGCCATGAAGACATCCTTGATGTGGAACATCCCGATGACGTGATCGAGACCGTCGCCATAGACCGGCAGCCGGCTGTGCCCGGCATCGGCGAAGGCCTGGACCAAAGCGTCGAAGCTGATGCTGTCGGGAACAGCGATGATGTCGCCGCGGGTGACGCAGATGTCGCCGGCGGTCTGATCGCCGAACTGAAGCAAATTCTTGAGCATCTGGCGCTCGGTCGGGCTGAGATCGCCGGCGACGGGGCGCGAATCCTCGGCTTCCTCGATCGCATCTTCGATCTGGTTGCGCAAAGTCGGTTCGGATTCGTCGCCAAAAATCAGGTGCCGCATTCCGCGCCACAGCCGCGATCCGCCGTCCGCTTGGGGGTCGCTGGCCATCACCGCGCCCCGTGATACGGATCGGCGATTCCGATCCGGGCGAGGGCGCGCACCTCGCGCCCCTCCATGTCGCCGGCCTGGTCGTCGTCGAGATGATCATAGCCCAACAAATGAAGCGTTCCGTGGACGATCAAATGCGCTGCATGATCGCGCATGGCGATGCCCTTTTCCGCCGCTTCCGAAGCGCAAATACCCGAGGCGAGAACGATATCGCCGAGCATCAATTCGGGTCCTCCGCCAGCGCCCCGCGCAAGCTCGTCTGCACCCGCGAGCGGGAAGGACAGGACATTGGTCGGCCGGTCCTGGCCGCGCCATTTGGCGTTGAGCGCGCGCACATCCTCGTCATCGGTCAGCCGCACCGACAGTTCAACAGTTCGTCCCAACTGGGCCAGTCGCGGAAAGGCGCTTTCGGCGATGGCGGCTTCGGCGGCGGTGCGGACCAGCGCATCGCCGACGATCCTACTGTCCCAGTCGCCGTCGCTGTCGAGCGCGATTTCCAGCATCATTGCGACCATATTCGGCCGCCACCGTCTAAATGATTCAACGGACATTGGCCGATCAACGACGCGCTCACGATCCGGGCCCTTCATAGGCCTGGACGATCCGCCCGACCAAGGGGTGACGGACGACGTCGGCGGAGGAGAAGCGGATCATCGACAATTTGGGGATGCCTTCGAGCTTGGCGACCGCGTCGTTGAGCCCGCTGGTCGCACCGGGCGGCAAATCGGTCTGGTTGGGATCGCCGCAAATCACCATCCGGCTGCGCATTCCGAAGCGGGTGAGGAACATCTTCATCTGCTGCGGGGTGGTGTTCTGGGCCTCGTCGAGGATGATGAAGGCGTCGCCAAGCGTACGCCCGCGCATGAATGCGATTGGCGCGATCTCGATTTCGCCCGAGGCAATCCGCCGCTCGACCTGCTCGGTCGGAAGCATGTCGTAAAGCGCGTCGTAAAGCGGGCGCAGATAGGGATCGACCTTGTCCTTCATGTCGCCGGGCAGAAAGCCGAGACGCTCGCCCGCCTCGACCGCCGGGCGCGACAGGATCAGCCGGTCGACCGCGCCGGTGATCAGCATCGCCACCGCCTGCGCCACCGCCAGATAGGTCTTGCCAGTGCCCGCGGGCCCAAGCGCGAAGATCATGTCGTCGCGGCCTAGCGCTTCCATGTAGGTGGCCTGGACCACCGAGCGCGGAACGATGGTCTTCTTGCGGGTCCGGATCATGACCTTGGGCACGTCGATCACTTCATTGGCGATGATCCCGTCGAGGCTCGGCTGCTGGGCCATTCCAAGCACCGCCTCGACCGCATCGGCATCGACGTCATGGCCCTGGTCGAGACGGTTGTAGAGGCCGGTCAAAACGTCGCGCGCCCGCGCCGCTGAATCGGCGTCGCCCTCAATCTGGACGCGGTTGCCGCGGGCGGAAATATGGACCCCGAGCGCGGTTTCGATCGCGATCAGGTGGCGGTCGTAATCGCCGAACAATGGGCCAATCAGATAGGGTTGCTCGAACTCCAGCTCGAGCCGCGCGCTGGCGGACGGCTCGGGACGAAACTGCGCCTCGTCGTGGGCGCGGGCGAATTTACGGGCCATGCTCTCCTTTCATGTCGACCAGCCGATCCGGCCGCAGCCACCGGACCTCCGATGTGCGATTCGCAGGATAGGGCCGCCATAGTGCAGCGCAAGCGTGGTTTGATGGGCGCTGATCAGGCGGCGGCCAATGCGCGCTCGGCGCCGGTCATCGATCGCGGACCGGCCTCGACCAAGGTCACGTCGATGATCTCGCCCGGCGTGGCGGCGGTTTCGACGTGGACCGATTGCAGCCACGGCGACTTGCCGATCATCTGGCCCGGGTTGCGCCCGGAGCGTTCGATCAGAACTTGAGTTTCGGTCCCGATGCGCGATCGGTTGAAGGCGGATTGGTGGTGATTGATCCGCTCCTGCAGCCGCTGCAGCCGATCGTCCATCACGGCGCGCTCGATCTGGTCGTCCATCGCCGCCGCCGGAGTGCCCGGCCGCGGGCTGTATTTGAACGAATAAGCTGACGCATAGCAGACGGCATCGACGACGCTCAGAGTCTGTTGAAACTCTTCCTCGGTTTCACCCGGGAAGCCGACGATGAAATCGCCCGACAGCGCGATGTCGGGCCGGACCGAGCGAACTTTGTCGAGGATTCGCAAATAGCTGTCGACGCTGTGGCTTCGGTTCATGGTTTTGAGCACTCGGTCGCTGCCCGACTGCACCGGCAGATGGAGGTAGGGCATTAATTGCTCGACCTCGCCATGGGCGGCGATAAGCGCGTCGTCCATGTCGTTCGGATGGCTGGTGGTGTAGCGAATGCGCTCCAGGCCATCGATCCGCGCCAGCTGGCGGATCAGCGAGGCGAGCCCAGCGCCAGCCTCGCGCCATGCATTCACGTTCTGGCCGAGCAGGACGATTTCGCGCGCGCCGCAATCGATCAAGGCCCGCGCCTCGTCCAGGATGTCGCGCAGCGGCCGGCCGATCTCGGCCCCGCGGGTATAAGGAACGACGCAATAGGTGCAGAATTTGTCGCACCCTTCCTGGACGGTGAGATAAGCGCTCGGAGCGGCACGGCGCCGCGCTGGCATGGCGTCGAATTTCGAAATCGCCGGCATGTCGGTGTCGACGGGGCGTTTGCCCGATGCTGCTTCGCCGACCATGTCGGGGAGCCGGTGATAGGCCTGCGGACCAACCACGATATCGATCATCGGCGAGCGCCTCCGCGCCTCCGCGCCCTCGGCCTGGGCGACGCAGCCGGCGAGCGCGATCAGCGGCTTGGATCCGTCTTCGCGGCGCAGTCGCCCGACATCCGAATAAGCCTTTTCGGCGGCTTTCTCGCGGATGTGGCAGGTGTTGAGAACGACGAGGTCGGCATCATCGTCCTCGCCAGCCGCGCGCATCCCGCGCGAGTCCAGCAATTCGGCCATGCGCTCGCCGTCATAGACGTTCATCTGGCAGCCGAAGCTCTTGATCTTGAAGGTCTTGGGAATCATCGCGGCTCGCCTATAGGCGATGGCTCAGGCGAGTTGAAGCCAAGCGCCTGTTCGAGCGCGCGGCGGGCATCGGCGGCGATCGACTTGCGATTTCCGTCATGCGCCAGCGGCGCCAGCAGCTTGACGATGATCGGCAGCGTCCCCTTGCGGCCAAGGATGCGCAGGACATTGGCCTTGGCCGGCTCCTCGAACCAGGCGATGTCGGGCCCGTTCGGCCCGTAATCCAGCGCCACCGGCCTGATCGTGACGTCTTTCGATGCATAATTGGCGGCTTCGAGCAGGGTCGAGCGAAACGGCAGCAGATGCGTTCCCGGGCCGACCGTTCCTTCGGGGAACAAGGCGATCGGCTGGTTACCTTCGAGCGCCAGTGCAATCTCCAGCGCCTGGTTCCTGGCGCCCTTGATATGACCCCGGCGGACGTAGATCGTGTGGTTCTGGTCGGCGAGCCAGTGGACGAAGCCGGGGCCGAGATTGTCCTTGGACACGAACGCCGCGCCAGTCGCTCCGGCGACGGCAAGGATGTCGAGCCAGCTGACATGGTTGGCGATGAGCAGGCTGTGCGGGGCGACCGGCGCGCCTTCGACCCGAACGCGCGCACCCACCAGCCACGCCGCCGCACCAAGGAACCTTGGCGGCCACGGCGATGTTCCGGTGACGGCCCTGGTCGCCAGATGAAGCGGGGCACAGACCAGGAACAGCAATGCAAGCGCGGCCACTCGGACCAGCATTCGGGCCAGTGACGGCGCGTCCAACCGATCAGCGCTCGCGGTCGAGGGCGACGCCGTACAGCTCCATCCGGTGGTCGACGAGGCGGAAGCCGAGCCGCTCGGCGATGCGCTTTTGCAGCAGCTCGAGTTCGTCATCCATGAATTCGATGACCTTGCCGGTTTCGACGTCGATCAGATGATCGTGGTGGCTTTCGGACACCGCTTCATAGCGCGAGCGGCCGTCGCCAAATTCGTGACGCTCCAGGATCCCGGCCTCCTCGAACAGCCGGACCGTCCGGTAGACCGTGGCGATTGAGATATTGGAATCGATCGCCGCCGCCCGCGAATGGAGGGTTTCGACGTCGGGATGATCCGCGCTGTCGCCAAGAACCTTGGCAATGGTCTTGCGCTGCTCGGTGATGCGCAGACCCTTGTCGGCGCATAATTGCTCGATATCGATGGTTCGGTGCATGGCCCAAGACTAGGGAGTGCCGGGCCCAAAGAAAAGGGGAAGCGGCCAGCGACCGCCTCCCCAAATACTTGCGGCACTGTTTATTTTCGAGTCCGGCGCCGTCCGCCCTTGGTGCCGAGCCCGATCGACTTGGCGAGAACGCGGCGTTGTTCCGCGTAATTGGGCGCAACCATCGGGTAATCGGAATTGAGGCCCCATTTGCGGCGATAGTCGTCGGGGGTCATGTTGTAATGGGTCATCAGATGCCGTTTGAGCATCTTGAGCTTCTTTCCGTCCTCGAGGCAGACAATATAGTCGGGCTTGATCGACGCCCGCACCGAAACCGCGGGTTCAAGCTTGACCTCGGGCGCGGAGCCGGCCCCGGCGATGCTCGCCAAGGCCATGTGAACGTTCTGGATCAATGTCGGCAAGTCATTGACCGCAACGCTATTGTTGCTGACATGCGCGGCGACAATATCCGCGGTCAGCGTCAGCAAGGTATCGTCGTCGCCGTGATTATCGGCCATTTGGCAAGTTCCCGAATAAGAGCAGAGACCCGTGCATCTTACTGCACGCAACACTTGCTTTAATCCTCGGGCATTGGCCGCGCAACTCGACGTTCTACCGTAGTCGCGGGGTCAATCCTTGGGCGGGAGGTCGCGGGCGAAGGTCAGTGCGTCGAACCGCTCGCCATCTTGTCCGCGATAATAATCGCGGCGGCGGCCGACCGGCGCGAAGCCGGCCCTGCGGTACATGGCGATCGCCGGATTGCCGTCGCGCACTTCAAGATGGACCCGCGCCACGCCGCTCGCTTGAGCACGGCTGATGAAATCGTCGAGCAGGATCGATCCAATGCCGCTCCGGTGACGATCGGGCGCAACTGCGATGAGCAGCAATTCGGCTTCGTCGGCTACGGTTCGGGCTAGCGCGAAGCCGATGATGTCGCCCGCCGTCCGGGCAAGCACCAGAGTGATCCCCGCAAGCGGCAGGATTCCTGAACATTGCGAGCGGGTCCAGGCTTCGCCGAACTGGCTTCCGAACGACATATCCATCACATGCATGACCGCGTCGAGATCGTCGGCGGTGCCGCGCTCGACCTGATAATTGGGGCGTGGCGCGGGGCTCGCCATCAGGCGGCGGCTTTGGCGTCGGGCGCGCGGGCATAAAATGGTCGCGGTTCGAGTGAGCGCAGCGCCGGCGGCAGCCGAAGCGCATGTTTCGCAACCGGCCACGCTTCGAGCGCTTCGCCGTTCCCGCGCGCCGCGACCAGAGCCGCGGCGCCCGATCCAAGCACCACCGGCGCTGCGATGTGCAGCGCGGCGTCGGCCGGGGTAAGGTTGATCAGCTCGCCCAAAGGCTGGACGGTCGCGCCGTCGAACTCCTGGACGAAAATCTCGCCATGGCCGCCAAGCACCGCTGCAGCCACCGGCCCGTCGCATTGCCCGCTGGCGGCGATCAATGCCAGCGACGACATGCCCGCCAGCCCAGCGCCCCAGCCGATCGCAAGGCCATGAGCGGCTGCGACACCGACCCGAATGCCGGTAAAGCTGCCGGGTCCGATGCCGACGATGATCGAGTCCGGTCGCCGGCCCTTCAGCATTTCCTCAAGCATAGGGACCAGCCGTTCGCTATGCCCGCGGTCGATGATTTCGTCGCTGCTCGACAGGCACAGCCCAGCGCCGTCGAACAAAGCGGCGGTGCAGGCCGAACTCGACGTGTCGAACGCGAGGATCATAGTGCGATTGTGGTCACAAGCGGCGACGCGCCGCAACCCCCAACGAAGGCCTAGACCGCTTCGACGTTTTCAACCTCGGGAACATAATGTTTGATAAGCCCCTCGATCCCGCGCTTGAGCGTGATCGCCGATGACGGGCAACCGGAGCAGGCGCCCTGCATCGCAAGGTACAAGGTTCCCGCTTTGTAGCCGCGATAGACGATATCGCCGCCATCCTGGGCCACCGCCGGGCGGACCCGGGTTTCGATCAATTCCTTGATCTGGTCGATGATCTCGGCGTCGGCGGGGTCGTCATCCATCGCGGCTTCGGGAGCAACGTGAATGCCACCGGCGCTGCCCGCGGTGAACAGCGGCGCTCCGCTGAGGAAATGGTCGAGCAAGGTTTCGAGCACGATCGGCTCGAGGTCGCCCCACGACACGCCGTCGCCGGCGGTCACCGAAATGAAATCGCGTCCCAAAAACACGCCTTCGACCTGGCCGCTGTCGAACAGCGCCGAGGCGAGCGGCGAGGCTTCGGCGCTGGCGGCATCGGGGAAGTCGCGAGTTCCCGATTCCATGACATTTTGGCCGGGCAGGAACTTGCGGGTCGCCGGATTGGGCGTCTGTTCGGTGCGAATGAGCATGGTCGCGATGTGGTCCCGAGCGGCCGTCCGATCAACCCCCGAACGGCGGCACCCCGGCAATGATCCAGCGGGTAAGTGCGATTCCGGCGACCAGGCAGATCAGCGCCACCCAATATTTGCCCCGCTGCGTCGGCTCCGCTGCGTCGGAAAGGTCGGCGGTGCCGGTGAGCATGGCCTTGGTCAGTGGCTGTCGTCCGATGAATTTATAATAGACGATCGCGGCAATGTGCAGAACGATGAGCGCAATCAGCACCCAGAACCAGATGCCGTGGATTTCGCGAATCCTGTCCGAGGTATCGCTCGACACGAGTGTCGCCAGTGGGCCGAAGACCAGGCCATCGTCATCCTGGGCGAACATGCCCAGCGCCACCTGGACCGCGACCGCGACCAGCAGTGCGACGACGCTCAGCGCTCCGAGCGGCGTATGACCCGGCAATCGCCACGTCGATTGGTCCTTGAGATAGGCGGCGACGGCTCTGGGTCCGCGAACGAAATTGGTGAAGCGCGCGGTCGAACTGTCGAACACACCCCACAGCAGCCGGAACAGGATCAGCGAGCAAATCCCGAAGCCGGAATATAGATGCCATTCGAGATGGCCCGTCGTCGCCGTCCACCAGCTAAAGGCGATCAGCGCCGCCAGCGTCCAGTGGAACAGACGGATCGGCAGGTCCCAGACGGCGACCTGGGCCCGATCCGGCATCAGTGGTGTTCCGTCCGATAGCTGTCGTGGCACGCCTTGCAGCTCTTGCCGAGGTCACTAAAGGCGGCCGCGGCCGACGCTGCATTGCCGGTCTGGGCGGCGCGATTCAACGTTCCGGCGGCGATCTGGAATGCCTTCATTTTCGCCGCGAAATCTTCCGGTTTCTGCCAGATTTCCGCCTTCGCGCCGGTCTTGCGCACGTTGGGCCCGGTTCCCGCTGGAAACCAGGTCGCGGCTTTCTGGGCAAGGCCGTTCATCACTGCTGCGTGGTTTTGGACATCCGCCATGTCGGGTGCGCCCGACTTGATCTGGCGGGCGAGCGATTTCATCGTCTTGCCGACTTTTTCCATGCCATCGCGACGTTCGTGCATGACCGCCTTGGCTTTTGCGCCGCTGAGTTTTGGGGTCGCTGCAGCACTGAGCAGCCCGAGCGCCGCGAGTGCGAAGAGAATCTTGCGCATGATTACTACCTGTCTTCCTGTGGCGGGACCCAGCTATCGTCGATCATCTGAATGACAGCTGAGAAATCCTTGGACGCGCCGCCGCGGTCCACGAACCGCTGATAAATTTCTTCGGCTTCCGCGCCCATCGGCGTATAGGCGCCGGCTTCCTGGGCGGCTTCCATCGCCAGTTTCATGTCCTTGAGCATCAGCGCGGCGGCGAACCCGCCCTCATAATCGCGGTCGGCGGGGGTGTCGGGGCCAACTCCGGGCACCGGGCAGTAACTGGTCATCGACCAGCTCTGGCCGCTGGCCTTGGAGGAGATGTCGTAGAAGGTCTGCAGGTCGAGCCCGAGCTTTTTGGCCAGAGCAAACGCCTCGCAGGTCGCGACCATGGCCGCCCCGAGCAGCATGTTGTTGCAGATTTTCGCCGCCTGGCCCGCGCCCGCGGCCCCGGCGTGGATCACCGCTTTGCCCATTTTTTCCAGGATCGGCTGTGCTTGTGCGAAACCATCTGCTGAGCCGCCGACCATGAACGTCAGCGTTCCTGCGTCCGCCGCTGCGATCCCGCCCGACACCGGCGCGTCGACCATCGTATAGCCCGCGGCCGAAGCAACCTCTTCGACCTCGCGGGCGGTGGCGACATCGATGGTCGAACAATCGATCAGGATTGCGCTTTTGGGCGCGGTGCCGATGACGCTGTCGCGATAGACCCCGGCAACGTGCTTTCCGGCCGGGAGCATGGTGACGACGGCATCCGCACCAGCGACTGCTTCGGCGGCGCTGGTGGCGATGGCACAGCCATTGCCGCGCGCCCGCTCGATCGCCGGCTCGGCGAGGTCGAAGGCGGTCACCTCATGCCCGGCCTTGGCCAGGTTCGCGGCCATCCCGCCGCCCATGTTGCCGAGCCCGATAAACGCGATTTTCATGTCAGCGCCCCTTCCACACGCCCGGCCGCTTTTCGATGAACGCCATCATGCCTTCGCGCTTGTCCTCG
>JACDEB010000052.1:0-5393 GCA_013816595.1 Sphingomonas sp.
ACATGCGCATGGGCAAATCGGCCTATCAAGCATCGCTCGACGCTGCTGACGAGATCGGCCTCGCGGTGCTTGCAACGACCATGGCGATCGTCGCGGTGTTCCTGCCGGTCGCGCTGATGCCCGGAATTTCCGGCCAGTTCTTCAAGGCGTTCGGCTTCACCGTGGTCGTCTCGGTGATGATGAGCCTGCTCGTCGCGCGGATGATCACACCGCTGATGGCGGCCTATTTCCTGCGCTCCAAGGGGGTCCAGCCCCACGCCAATTTCAAGTGGATGGACTGGTATCTGCAAACCCTCAACTGGAGCCTCGATACGACCAAGGCCCATGCCTACCGCCTCACGCATCCGGGCTTCTGGGGCAAGATCAAGTCGCTGTTTCGCGATCACCGCGTCTATATGGTCGGCGCCGGGCTTGGCGCCTTCTTGCTCAGCATCCTGATGTTCGCGACTCTGTCGATGACCTTCCAGCCGCCGCTCAACCGCGATTTCTCCGCGGTCACGATCGGCCTTCCGCCGGGCGCGACCCTCGAACAGACCGAGGCCATCACCGACAAAGTGGCGGCGATTGTCAGCAAGGATCCAAACGTCGAGCGCGTGTTCGAACGGATTCGGATCGGCAGTGCGCGGATACCGATCGTGCTCAAGAAGGACCGCAAGGTCACAAGCACCGAATTCGAACGCAATCTGGCGCCTACTCTGGCCGCGATCCCCGATGCCCGGGTCAATTTCCAGAGCCAGGGCGGCGGTGGTCCCGATGGCGGGGGCCGCGACATAACGCTCTATCTCGGCGGCGACGATCCCGAAAAACTGACCGCGACCGCCAACCGCATCGCTAAGGAAATGCAGGGCATCCAGGGCCTTCGCGCACCGCGCGTCGGCGGCGACCTGGTGCGGCCCGAAATCCTCATCAAGCCGCGCTTTGATCTTGCCGCCGACCTTGGCGTGACGACCGCAGCACTCAGCCAAACGATCCGCATCGCGACCATTGGCGACATCGAACAGAATAGCGCCAAATTCTCGGTTGCCGACCGCCAGGTGCCGATCACTGTGGCCTTGTCGGAATATGCCAGGCGCGATCTGTCGACGCTGGAGAATCTTCCGGTCCCGACCTCGAGCGGCGGTTCGGTGCCGTTGAAGTCGGTCGCGTCTATCGGCTTCGGATCGGGCCCGACGACCATCCAGCGCACCGACCAGATCCGCCGCATCGCGGTCGGCGCTGACCTTGCGCCCGGACTCGTCAGCGGCGACGTGTGGCCCAAGATCAACGAACTGCCGACGCTCAAGAACCTGCCGCTGGGAGTTACCAAACTCAACCTCGGCGATCAGAAATGGCAGGGCCAGCTGATCTATTATTTCCTCCTCGCGCTCGGCGCCGGGATTCTTCTCGTCTTCGCTGTTCTGGTGCTGCTGTACCGGCGCTTCCTCTCCCCGTTCGTGAACATGGGTTCGCTATTGCTGGCGCCGTTGGGCGCTGCGATCGCCCTCCATGTCGCCGGACAGCCGGTATCCCTCCCCGTCCTGATCGGGCTTCTGATGCTGTTCGGGATCGTCGCCAAGAACTCGATCCTGCTGGTCGATTTCGCGGTCGAGATGATCAATCACGGGATGAGCAAGAACGAGGCCATTTACGAAGCCGGCCACAAACGCGCCCAGCCGATCGTCATGACCACGGTGGCGATGGTCGCCGGGATGCTTCCGATCGCGCTGTCGCTAAACGGCGACGGCAGCTGGCGCGCGCCAATGGGCGTGACGGTTATCGGCGGGCTGATTTTCTCGACGATCCTGACGCTGCTTCTGGTCCCGGCCTATTTCTCGATCGCGATTTCGATCGAGGCGCGGATCGGGCGACTGTTCCACCGTTTCATCGGCGATGATGCGCAGCGCCAACCGGATCCTGTCCCGGCGGAGTGAACCTTCGGCCAAGCTCGGCTATTGAGCGGTGATGAGCGCTTCGAAAACGCGGCGGATCGTCCGCTTCAACCCCGCCCAGCCAGGCGCTCGCGGAATGAAGATCGCTGCCACCGGGCTGCTGTTCGTCATGGCGCTGGTGTTTATCGCGGCGCGCCATTTCCAGCCGCTCTATCCGGCGTTCGGCTGGGTCAAGGCGTTCGCTGAAGCGGCCATGGTCGGCGGTCTCGCCGACTGGTTCGCGGTCACTGCGCTGTTCCGCCACCCGCTCGGCCTGCCCATTCCCCACACCGCGATCATCCCGCGCAACAAGGACCGCATCGGCGAGGCATTGGCCAGTTTCCTCAAGGAGAACTTCCTGATCCCCGCGGTCGTCGCCCGGCGCATGCGCAATATCGACGTCGCCGGTGCCGCCGGCCGCTTCCTCAAGACCCCGGCCGGTGAAGGAACGCGCATTCGCGCCGGCGCCTCGCGCCTCATCGCCGACATTTTCGAAGGACTCGACGACGAACGGCTGGGCGGAATCGTCAAGAGCGCGATTGCGACCCGATTGCGCAAGATGGAGGTGTCGCCGCTGATCGGCCATGCGCTGGCCAGCGCGATCAACGAGGATCGCCATGTGCCGATGCTCGAGGCGGCGATCCGCTGGACCGCGCGAATGCTCGAAGCCAATGAAACCCTGATCCGCGACATGGTCAAGAAAAAGGCCAATTGGGCACTCAAGCTGGCCGGGCTCGATGCCAAGCTCGCCGATGCGATCATCAACGGCTTCAGGAAACTCGCTGGCGAAATGTCGGAAGACCCTGCCCACCCGGTGCGGTTGAGGATCGAGGAAGCGCTTGCCCAGCTCGCCAATGACCTTCAGACCCGGCCCGAAACACGCGCCCGGGTGGAAGCGATGAAGGACCAGTTGCTCGACAATCAATCGGTCGGCCTGTGGCTCGATACCTTGTGGCAGAAGGGCCGCGAAGCGATTATCCGCGCTGCCCGCAATCCCGATGCGGTCATGGCCGGCAAATTGGGCGAAGTGCTTCGCTCGATGGGCGGAACGCTCGAAAGCGATGCCCGAATCCGCGCCGCCATCAATCAGTTCGCGCGCCGCGCGACCGTCGGCATGGCGGCAAGCTATGGCGGATCGATCGTCAAGCTGGTCAGCGAAACGGTCCGTGGCTGGGATGCCCAGACCGTCACCGACCGGCTCGAAGCGGCGGTCGGCCGCGATCTCCAATATATCCGAATCAACGGCACCCTGGTCGGCGGGCTGGTCGGCCTCGCGCTATACGCACTGGACCGGATGTGAGCATCCCGCCGCTCGAGCAGCAGGTTTCAGACGTGCGCGCGGCCGCAGGCACTAGCGTCGCCAGTCGGCTCGCGGCAACGCCGGGCATCGTCCGAGTCGCCACCGATCAGGCCGAATTGTTCACGCTGGACAACTTCCTCGATGAGGCGGGCTGCGCGACGATGATCGGGTTGATCGAGGAAAATTGCCAGCCGTCCTCGATCTTCGAGGCCGAGGGCTATGGCGCCGATTTTCGCAACAGCTCGTCGTGCAATTTATTGCGTTGGGACCCGCGCGTGAAGCTGGTCGACGACGCCATTGCCGCTTTGCTCGGCCTGGCGCCCGAATTTGGCGAGACCGTCCAGGGGCAGCGCTATGAGGTCGGCCAGCACTTTCGCCAGCACGCCGATTTCTTCTTCATCGACCAGCCTTACTGGCCCGAAGTCGAGAAAAACGGCGGCCAGCGGACGTGGACGGCGATGGTCTTCCTCAACGAACCCGGTGCCGGCGGAGCGACCAGCTTCCCCAAGCTCGGACTCGACATCGAACCCAGGCGCGGCAAATTGCTCGCCTGGAACAATATGCTGCCCAATGGCGCGCCCAATATCATGACCATGCACGAAGGCACGACCGTCACCGACGGCCGCAAATATATCGTCACCAAATGGTTTCGCGAGCGGCCGTGGATCTGACCCGCGGCCAAACCGCGGATTAGCTGCCGCTGCGGCGCTCGATGGTCGCTCCGACGGCCGACAATTTGTCCTCCAGCCGCTCGTAGCCGCGGTCGAGGTGATAGACCCGCAGGACCTCGGTCTCGCCCTCGGCCGCCAATCCCGCCAGAACCAAACTCATCGATGCCCGAAGGTCGGTCGCCATCACCTGGGCGCCGGTCAACTGGCGCGGTCCCTGCACGATCGCCGAGCGGCCGTGGACCTCGATCTCGGCCCCCATTCGGCGCAGCTCGGGGACGTGCATGTAGCGGTTCTCGAAGATCGTTTCCTCAAGGAAGCTCTGACCTTCGGCGACGCACAGCATGGCCATTAATTGCGCCTGCATATCGGTCGCGAAGCCCGGATAGGGCTGGGTCGATACCGACACCGGCTTGGGCGGGCGGTCGGCGGTGACGCGGATCCCGGCGCCGGTGAATTCGATCGCCAGCCCGGCTTGGACGAGGGCGTTGGTGGTCGCGAGCATTTCTTCCGGCCGGGCGCCGATAAGGTTGATCGAACCGCCGGTAATCCCAGCCGCGCAGGCATAGCTTCCGACCTCGATGCGGTCGGGCATGACGTCGTAGCTGCAGCCGTGGAGCGCTTCGACCCCGTCGATGATCAGGTGCGACGAGCCGATGCCATCGATTCCTGCGCCCATGCCGACCAGAAGGTTGCACAGGTCGACGATCTCGGGTTCGCGGGCGGCATTGAACAATTGGCTTCGGCCCGTGGCCAGGACCGCCGCCATCAGCGCATTTTCGGTTGCTCCGACCGAGACCACCGGAAAGCTGTAGTCGCCGCCGCTGATCCGGCCCTTGGGCGCGGTAGCCTTGACGAAGCCGGCGGCGATTTCAATCTCCGCGCCCAGCGCCTCGAGCGCGCGCAAATGGAGATCGATCGGGCGGTCGCCGATGGCGCAACCGCCGGGCAGCGACACCGTCGCTTCGCCCATTCGCGCAAGCATCGGCCCGAGCACCAGGATCGAGGCCCGCATCTTGCGAACCATGTCATAGGGCGCGACGGTCGAGGCGATATCGTCGGCGGTCAGGGTCATCTTGCGGCTGGCATTGCCGCGGCGCGCTCCGGCGACTTTGGTCGAAACGCCAAGCTCATTGAGCAAATGGCCGAAGCTGTCGACGTCGGCCAGACGCGGCAGATTGCCGAGCGTCAGCGGCT
The DNA here is from genome assembly GCA_013816595.1 of Sphingomonas sp. Lineage (GTDB taxonomy): Bacteria > Pseudomonadota > Alphaproteobacteria > Sphingomonadales > Sphingomonadaceae > Sphingomicrobium. Next base: position 5,073 of record JACDEB010000052.1, read on the forward strand.
CTTCAGTCAGCAGCGCGCACGGCAGCAAGGTCAGCGCGCTGTTCTTCGCTCCGCTGATCTGGATATCACCGTCGAGGCGCTTGCCGCCCTGGATCCAGATACTGTCCATCGCCGCGCTTTAGCGTGTGACGGGCTGGTGACAAGCAGCCCGACCGGGACTCCCACGATGCCGTCATTGAAAGGAGCGCAGGCTCCGCGGCAATCCAGCGACTTGGCGCAAGAACTGGATTGCTTCGCTTCACTCGCAATGACGAAGACCTACGCCTTCTCCAACGTGCATTGCAGCGGGTGCTGATTCTCGCGGGCGAAGTCGATCACCTG
>JACDEB010000052.1:5403-14455 GCA_013816595.1 Sphingomonas sp.
GTGACCTTGGTTTCGGCGACTTCGTAGGTGAACACGCCGCACACCGCGACACCCTTTTGGTGAACCTGGAGCATGACCTTGGTCGCGTCCTCGATCCCCATCGCGAAGAAGTTCTGGAGGACGAGGACGACGAATTCCATCGGCGTATAATCGTCGTTGAGCATCAGCACTTTGTAGTTCGACGGCTTTTTGGTCCGCGGCCGGGTGCGGGTGACGACCCCGGTCTCGATCTCGTCGAGCCCGTCGTCGCCTTTCTGGCCGGCCATGCTGATGTCGAAGTCGCTCATGCTCGGCCCAGATATGGCACTCCGCCCCGCTGCGGCAAGGCGGCTTGCGCTAGCGCCGCGCAAAAAAAATGGCGGCCGCTCCGTCGAGGGGGAGCGGCCGCCAGCAATCATTGCCTGATTTTAGGAGGGGAGAGGGTCAGGCAACGAAAGTGTTGAAGCGCTCGGCATTGGCCGACGCGCGGTTCTGAAGCGGCTGGAAAGCTTCACCGGCAAGCTTGACCATCGATTCGGTCAGCTTCGAGCCTTCGGCGACCATGCGGTCGAACGAGGCGCGGGCGAATTCACTCTGCAGCTGCATATATTCGGTCGGCGACTTGGCTTCGGCGAGCGAACGGATCGCGTCCGACGCCTGCTCGACACCGTCACGGCCGGTGGCGACAACGTCCTGGCCGATGGTGCGCGCGCCGGCGACGGCAACGCGGCCGGCTTCGACGATCGCTTCGACATTGGCGCGGGTCAGGTCGGCCAATTCAGCGGCAACCTTCTGGCCCTTGTTGGCGACGTCCTGGCCGCGTTCACCGGCCGATAAGAAAATCGACTGGAACGGAGCGAAGCTCGGGACGGCGTCAAAGCCGTTGAACAGGGTGTTGGTGGTCTTCATGATGGTCTTCCTTTGCTTGGAGGCCACGGCGGCAATCTTGCGCGCGGCCTTGATCTTGGTGGGGGCGGAAATGCTCTTGGCGGCCGCCTTGCGGGCAGTAATCTTGCGCGCGGCCTTGGGAGCCGTCGACTTGCGCTTGACCTTACGGCTAGTGCCATTGCGGCTACCCAGCGGGCGGCCGCGCTTGGCGACTTTCGCGACTTCCTTGGCCGCAACAGCCGGGGCAGCGATCACAGCGTCGGCGATCGCGGCCGGAGCCTCGACCTTGTCCTGGGTCGCAACCTTGGTGATTTCGGTCATTTAAGAACTTCCTCTCTTTGCTGCGGTGCAACATATACATTGCGTTGCACCATTTCAAGAGAAAATTGTGCGGTGCACAATAGCCCTGCTTGACGGACCGCCCGAACCCGAAGCAAGAGCGGTCATGGACCCTTCGCCAACCGATCCTGAAAGCCCTCCGTCGAGCCCCCAGCGACGCGGCCTGCTGGTGGTGTTGTCATCGCCGTCGGGCGCCGGGAAGACGACCATTTCGCGATTGCTGATGGCGGCCGATCCAGCGATCACCATGTCGGTCAGCGCGACCACACGGCCGATGCGCCCCGGAGAAGTCGACGGCCACGACTATCAATTCGTCGATGACGCCCGCTTCCAGAACATGGTCGAGGCCAGTGAATTCGCCGAATATGCGACCGTCTTCAACCACCGCTACGGCACGCCCGCGGCACCGGTCCGGGCAGCGGTCGAGGCCGGCCGCGACATCCTGTTCGACATCGACTGGCAGGGCGCTCGCCAGCTCGAAGCAAGCATGGACAAGGACCTAATAACGATTTTCCTATTGCCTCCGTCGATAGCCGAACTCGAGCGCCGACTGCGCGCTCGGGGCACCGACAATGAAGCAGTGATCGCGAGCCGCATGCAGCGGGCCGCCGACGAAATCGACCATTGGGCAGAATATAATTATGTGCTGATCAACGAGGAGCGCGACATCTGCCTCGCCCAGGTCCGCACGATTATTGCCGGCGAGCGCCTCAAGCGCAGCCGCCAGAGCGGCCTCAACGATTTTGTCCGAACCTTGGTCAGCCCGGCTTAATCCCGGAGCAAGGCCAGGAACCGCGCTGCGGCGAGGAAATCGCGGCGGCGGTTGTCGAGCGCCGCGACGGCTTCCGGGTCGGCGCCCCATTGGTCAATCTGCCAGCGCTCGTCGACACTGACCGCGCCCCATGCGTCGTCGGCGCTTAGTGCTCCATCGATTAGTGCAAGCGCCGCCACCAGCGACCCGCCGATGGTGACCAGTGGCGACAGCGCGGCAAGCTCGAACGCTGCCAATTGATGAACTTCATGCGCCAGCCGCTCGATTGTCCCCTTCGGCTGGCTGACGTGAACCAGGCCATTGGTGACCGCGAAATCGACATCGTATCCCCGCCGCGCCTGGCCCAGCAGCGTGTCCCATGCCGCCGATTGCACCTCGACCAGCTTGCTCGGCCCTTCGGCACGATAGCAAGTGAGGTCGGCCTCGGCATATTTGGCAAGCCCTTGGGCGAATGCCTTGGGGTCGGGCGCGATTCGATCCACCGCGGCATTGGCAAGTCCGGTCAGCGGCATTGCCCGCGGGTTCACATTCTCGCCCGCCGCGGCCCATTCGGCGGCGACCGCTTGCGCCAGTTGCTCGGTCGGAAGCTCGAGCACCGCCCGCGCCGGGGTGCGCAGCGGCTTGCCGTCGAGTTCGATGATCCAGCAATGGTGACCGCGAACCGCCGCCGCGGCCGTCCAGAAGCGCTTCACTTCTGCTCGCGCTCCCACAATGTCTTGAGCAGGCGCGGCGCGAAAATCGCGTCCATCGCGCCAAGAATGGCGATGATCGCTCCGACCTGCGGCCAGCCGCCCGGCCGCAAGATGTCGAAATAGGCGATTGCGACCCCGAGGAAGAACACCGCCAGGCCGGCCAGCCGGACGACCATGAACATCAGGAACCTCTTCCGCCACAATGCTTCGTCATCCATCGTCCAACCCCCGTGCAAAGCTCAGGATCTCGGCCGGCGTCTGAGCGACCGTTACCGCGCCCGCAGCGACTAGATCGTCAGAATCATGATAGCCCCACGCGACCCCGACCGGAACCGCGCCGGCGGCGACCGCCATGGCCATGTCGTAACTGGTGTCGCCGATCATCAGGCCGTCGGCGGCGCTTGCCCCCGAATCGGCCAGCGCCTGGAGGATCATCGACGGGTGCGGCTTGGATGGGTGGCGGTCGGCGGTCTGGAGCGACACGAACCGGGCGCGGATGCCATGCGCGTCGAGGCAATGTTTGAGCCCGCGATCGGACTTTCCGGTGGCCACCGCGAGTAGCCAGCCGTCTGCCTCGAGCGCATCGAGCAGTTCGAGGATTCCGGGATAGAGCGGTTCTTCGACCCGGCCCGCGGCGCGCAAGCCGATGAACTGCTTCTTATAATCTTCCGCCAGCACCAGATGCTCGTCGCGGGTCGCATCGGGGACCAGTCCGGCCATCGCCTCGGTCAGGCTGAGGCCGATCACTCGCCGTCCGACATGCGGCGGCGGAACCGCGATCCCGTGCTGCTCGAAGGTCAGGCCGAGCGCTTGATAAATCGTCGCTCCGCTATCGACCAGGGTCCCGTCGCAATCGAAAATCGCCAGCCTCGTCATGGCTTCCTGGGTTTCGGCTTCGGCTTGGGTTTCGGTCTTGGCCCAAGCTTAGCGCCGAGTTTTCCAGCGGTCTTGCCAGCCGGCCTCTTGCCCGCCTTGGCGCCCGATCTAGGCTGGTCGGCGATCGATCCGCGCGACCGCCGCTCGCCCTTGCGATCGCGGCGCCGCGCCTTGGCTGCAGCGGCGACCTTCTTGTGCTTTTCCGCCGGATTCGCCGGCGGCGTATCGAGCGGCATCATGTCGCCGGCCATGGGCTCGAAGCCGATCATCGTCAGGCTTTCAGCGAAATGCGACGGGAGCTCGGCGGTGACGTCGATCTTGGCCCCGCCCGGGGCATCGATCCTGAGCCGCCGCGCGTGGAGGTGGAGCTTGCGGCTGATCCCGCCGGTAAGGAACGATTCCGCGCCGCCATATTTGCCATCGCCGACGATCGGGTGGCCGATCGCCGCCATGTGCACGCGCAGCTGGTGGGTGCGCCCGGTCAGCGGCTGGAGCTCGACCCAGGCGGCGCGATTGCCGGCCCGGTCGATGACCCGGAAGCGGGTTTTCGCCATTTGGCCATGCTCGTGATCGATGTGCATTTTCTCCCCGCCGGTTCCCGGCTGCTTGGCCAACGGCGCATCGACCATGCCTTGGTCGGCATCGGGCACACCGACCACCAAAGCCCAATAGACCTTGCGCGCGGTCCGGCCGGCGAAGCTCTTCGAGAAATGACCCGCGGAGCGCGCGGTTCGAGCGACCAGAAGCACGCCCGACGTGTCCTTGTCGAGGCGATGGACCAGCTTGGGCCGGGTCTCGTCCTCGTCGGCCAGACCGTCCAGCAACTGGTCGAGATGCTGGTTGGTCTTGGTCCCGCCCTGGGTCGCAAGTCCCGGCGGCTTGTTGAGCACGAAGGCGAAGGCGTCGCGGTGGATGACCATGTCGCGCACCATCTGCTGTTCTTCCGGGGTCAGCTCGATCCGCTTGCGTTCGGGGCGTCCGCCAGCGCGCTCGGGCTCGATCGGCGGAACCCGGATTTCCTGACCAGTCTCGATCCGGTCGCCGGGGTCGGCGCGCTTGCCATCGACGCGCAATTGCCCGGTCCGCGCCCACCGCGACACGATGTTGAAATTCGCTTCGGGCAGGTTGCGCTTGAACCAGCGGTCGAGGCGGATGCCGTCGTCGTCGTCGCCGACCTTGAAGATTTTGCTGTCGCTCACCGGCCGAGCGCTTAGCGCAGCTTAGGCCTCGCGTCCCGCCCAAAAGTCGACGGCTCGGCGCTGCACTTTGCGGATCAGCGTCGCCGCTTTCGGTCCCTCCCACGGCCCGGCATAACCATGCGCCTTGGCCCCGCCGATCCACCAGCCTTGCCCGGGCAGCGCGTCCGACTGGCGCACCACCAGCACCGCAAGCTCGGGTTCGCCGCGCGCTTCGGCCTCGTCATCGACCGCCGCTAGTACGGCGCACAAGGCGCGCATCTTGGGCCGCGAGAATTGGTGGCCGAGCAGTCCGAGCACTTCGGAATACGTGATCGCGAGACCCGCTTGGGCCGAGGCGATGAGGATCGCGCGCACTTCGTCGGGATCGGCGAGGAGGCCCGCTCGATTGCTTTCGCACAAGCTCATTTTGGTTGGTCGGCGACCGGCGTCAGTTCGTAAACATCGAGCTTCGACGTGCCCTGTGGCCACGGCACCACCAGCCGCCATTTGAACGCTCCGATGCGCTCGAACACGCCGGTCATGTCGCGCTTGGGATTGTCGCCATAGGCCAAAGTCCGGTCATCCGCGCCCATTGCGATACTGCCCAGGAAGATCATCCGCTTGAGATCGTCATCGTCCCACAGCCGGCCGGCCGGGCGCTGGCTTCCGGTCTGCTTGACGAAGGTCAGCTGGTCGCCCTCGACCTCGATGTAACAGTAAAATGGCTTGAAGCTCTCATAGGCCTTGCCCTTGGCGTTTGACCGGCCAAGCTGGATCAGCCGGCAATAATAGCTTCCCGGGGTGGGGTCGGGCCGCGCCAGGCTCGACCGCGGAAGCAATAGCGCGCCCTCGCTGCGGACGTCGCGCGGATTGGACCTGGATGCTTCGGCAAGCGCCGCCGACCAGGCCAGGCCGAGACGGGCGATTCGATCCTCATCGGCATCACTGGCGACGGCCTTCCACACCTCGGCCTTGAGCGGCGCACCGACGGTCACCGAGGGCGACATTCCGGGCCGGCGCTTGGGCGTGGTTTCGCACCCCGCTGCAAGCACCAGCAGACCAAGCGCCAGAGCGCGGCATATCCCCCCTCGTGATCGTTCAGGCAGCATCGCTGTCTCCCGCGCCAACCATTGCAGGGCGCCGTGTCATGTTCAACCAAGCTAAGGTTAACAATTCCTTTCACTGATGTATCTCGGCAGCTAGGCGCGGCGTTCAATGAATCGGGCCGATCACTCCACGGGACCTGCGACCCGCTACCGCAACGGCTTCCTTTACGGCCTTGGCGCGTACGGCCTGTGGGGTGTCCTGCCGATTTATTTCAAGATGCTTGGGGATGTCCCGGCGTTCGACATCGTCGCCCAGCGCGTGCTGTGGTCGCTCCCGTTTCTGGCTACGCTGGTCACGATCAGCGGCGGCTGGCGCAAGCTGCGCGAATGCGCCGGAAGCGCGCGCATGATCGGCTTGCTCACTGTGACCGCGCTGCTCGTCGGGATCAATTGGCTGCTCTACGTCTACGCGGTCACCAGCGGTCACATCCTCGCCGCAAGCTTTGGCTATTATCTCAATCCGCTCGCCAACGTCCTCCTCGGGCGCTTCGTCCTCAACGAGCATCTGAGCCGATTGCAATGGACCGCGGTGGCGATTGCGGCGGCGGGTATCGCTGTTCTCGCCGCCGGCGCGCTGGGGCAATTGTGGATCAGCCTCGTCCTGTGCGTCAGCTTCGCGACCTACGGCTTGATGCGCAAAATGCTCCCGATCGATGCCGTTGGCGGGCTCGCGGTGGAAACCGCTTTATTGTTTCCGCTCGGCTTCGCGTGGCTGGCCTGGCGCTGGGCCAGCGGCGCAGCGATCTTCGGCCACGGATCGACCGACGTGACCTTGCTGCTGCTCGCCGGAATCGTTTCGACAACACCGCTGATCCTGTTCAACGCCGCCGCCAAACGGCTCGCTTATTCGACCCTTGGCATGCTTCAGTTCCTCGCACCGACGCTGCAATTCCTGCTCGCGGTGCTGGTCTATGGCGAGCGCTTCACCATGGCTCACGCCATCGCCTTCGCAGCGATCTGGATCTCGCTTGCGCTTTATGTCACGGTGCTGGTGCGCAAGCCGCGCCTGCCTACCCCGCCCGAATGATGTTAGGATCACCCTTATGCTGAATATTATCTCGGTTCTCATCGGACTGGTCGCATTGGTGTTCGCGGTGCCGGCGTTTCTTCCGCTGCTCGGCTGGGCCAATTGGCTGATCATCCCGGTGGCGGTGATCGGCGCCGCTTTGGGCATGGCCGGCCGCGGCACCGCCGGGCGCAATCTCAATCTGTTCGTGATCATCGTTGGCATCGTTCGGCTGATGCTCGGCGGCGGGATCCTCTAGCGCGCCTTGACGTAACGTCCCGGCGCATCCTCGATCGCTTTGCGCTTCCCCTCACCCGGCACCCGCGCGCCGGTCGCCTTGACCGTCGCCGCGTCCAGCGATTTCAGCCATTCCACCCAGTCGGGCCACCAGCTGCCCTTGTGCTCGACCGCGCCGGCGATGAAATCGGTCAAGGCCGGGGCGGCCTTGTCGTTGGTCCAATATTGATATTTGCCCGCTGACGGCGGGTTGACCACGCCCGCGATATGGCCCGATCCGGCGAGCACGAAGCGCCTTGGCCCGGTGAAGTGGTCCATCACTTTCCACACGCTTTCGGGCGGCGCGATATGATCCTCGCGCCCGGCCTGGATGTAGGATGGAGTCTTGACCCGGCCGATGTCGATCGGCGTTCCGGCGACATTGATCCCGCCGCTTTGCGCCAGCTTGTTGTCGCGGTAGAATGTCTCGAGGTAATCGCGGTGCCAGGCGGCGGGCAAATTGGTGGTGTCGCTGTTCCAGTGGAGCAGGTCGAACGGCGCCGGCTCCTCCCCCAGAAGGTAATTATTGACGACGTAATTCCAGATCAGGTCGCGGCCGCGCAGCAGGTTGAATGTCGCCGCCATATAGCGCCCGTCGAGATAGCCCTTTTCCGCCGTCAGCTGGGTCAGCAGTCCCATGGTCTCGTCACCCAGGAACAGCTTCAGATCACCGGCCAGGGCGAAATCGACTTGGGCGGTGAAGAAGGTCGCCGAGCTGACCTTGTCGGCCGCCCCCGTGGCGTCGAGATAGGCCAAGGTCGCCGCCAGCGTCGTCCCGGCGACGCAATAGCCAATGGCGTGGACGCTAGCGACCCCGAGCGTGTCGCGGACCGCATCGATCGCGTCGATCTGACCGCGCAGCACATAATCGTCGAGAGTTACTCCGGCGCTGCTCTCGTCGGCCGATTTCCAGCTCACCATGAACAATGAAATGCCCTGGTCGACGCACCATTTCACAAAGCTTTTCTCGGGCGTCAGGTCGAGGATGTAAAAACGGTTGATCCACGGCGGGAAAATGACCACCGGGGTCGCCAGCACCTGGTCCGTTGCCGGGGTGTATTGGATCAATTGGTAGAGCGGGGTTTCGTGGATCACCTTGCCCGGCGTGGTGGCGAGGTTGCGGCCGACTTCGAACGCGCCCGGCTGGGTCTGGGTGACCTGGCCCGCGGCAATGTCCTTGAGCATATTGGCCAGGCCCTTGAGCAGATTCTCGCCGCGCGTCTCGAGCGTTCGCTTGAGCACCTGCGGGTTGGTCAACGCGAAATTGCTTGGCGCCATTGCATCGACGAAGCTTTTGGTCGCGAACTTCAATTTGTGCCGCGCTTCCGGTTCCAGCCCCTCGATGTCGTCGACCGAACCAAGCAGCTGGTCGGACAATCGCAAATAGGTTTGGCGGATGGTGTCGAAGATCGGATTTTCGGCCCATTCGGGCGCGCTGAAGCGGCGGTCGCGGACCGGCTGCGCGGCGCCCGGCGGCACCGCCGCGGTCACTCCGCCAAGCATCTTGCCCCAGGTCTCGAGCCCCTTGGCCCAAGCCTGGGCACCGGCAGTCAGAAGCGCCATCGGATCAGCATTGCCGCTGCCCTGCTCGCCGCCACCGCATGCGAACGGCGCCGACCCCGACCCCGGCCCCGACCCCGGCCCCGACCTCGGCCCGTTGCTCGCCTGCTCGGCCCAATATTCCATCATCATCTGCTGGGCGCGGCCCATCACATGGGTCCAGTGCTGCCAATCCTCCAGAGTCGGGAGTGGCGGCGTGTCGGTGGTGCTGTGGTCGGTCATGGTCGCCCCTATAGCCGTCATTGCGAGCACAGCGAAGCAATCCATTTTCGCCAGCCGGATTGCGTCCTGGCCTCACTCCTCGCAATATGCGGACGGTGAACGCGACCCTCCCCGCCGCCCTCGTCTGGCTCGATTATTTCGGGGTCGCGGTGTTCGCC
>JACDEB010000053.1 GCA_013816595.1 Sphingomonas sp.
CCGCCCGATCATCTCCTTGGCGAGCCGGATATAGGCTTCGGAGCCGGGACATTTGAGGTCGTAGATCAAAGCCGGGAGCCCGTGGCTCGGCGCCTCGCTCAGCCGGACATTGCGCGGCACGACGGTTTCGAACACCGCGGTGCCGAGGCAAGCGCGGACATCGTCCGAGACCGCTTGCGAGAGATTGTTGCGGCGATCGTACATGGTCAAGGCAATGCCGAGGATCGACAGACCCGGATTATAGGCGCCGCGGATCCGTTCGACGGTCTGAAGCAACTGGCTCAATCCCTCCAGAGCAAAAAACTCGCATTGCAGCGGAATGAGCAGCTGTTGCGCCGCGACCAGGGCATTGAGTGTCAGCAGCCCAAGCGACGGTGGGCAATCGACCAGACAGATATCCCAGCGGCCAGCGGCGCTCGTCAATGCCTTGTCGAGGCGGTGGGCACGATCTTCAAGCTCGACCATTTCTACCTCGGCACCGGACAGATCGACCGTTGCGGGGAGGATATCGAGCCGGGGAACGCGCGTCGCAAGGACCGCGTCGGCCAATGAGGCGCTGCCGATCAATACATCATAGCTCGATCGAATCCGCTGAGCGTTGGTGATCCCAAGACCGGTCGAAGCATTGCCCTGCGGGTCCAGGTCGATCAGCAGGACCCGCCAGCCAATCGCCGCCAATGCCGTCGATAGATTGATTACGGTCGTGGTTTTGCCGACCCCGCCCTTCTGGTTCGCAACCGCGATCCGGATCATCGTCCCCTCGCTTTCACCTGCGTGGCAATGACAATTTCCGAGCTCCGATCGGTAAAGCTGAGTTCCACGTGGAACATACCTTGCCACGTGACGCGCGCTTTGGCCAGTTCCGATTGTCCCGATTTGCCCTTTGGCAGCACCCAGCAGGATTTTCCTGTGGACAAATGTATGGATATCTCAAGCACCCGGGAGACCGAAGCAACGGCCCGAGCGGTTATCATATCGAAGCGCCCGCTCGCTTTTTCCGCCTTGGCCGCGATCACCCGGGCATTGAGCGCGAGCTTGTCGATAACCTGTTGTAGAAATTCGGCGCGGAGGCGCCGCGGTTCGATCAGGGTGACTGGTCCGTCAACGAGACAAGCGATGACGATCCCCGGCAGTCCGGCGCCGGCGCCAATATCCACCCATGACGCCCCCGGCTGAACTTCAAAGCGCACCAATTGGGCCGAATCGATGAGGTGGCGTTCCCATAATGTCTCGAGCGATGCGGCAGAGATCAGGTTTTGCCGCGCCGTCTCACCCTTCAGCAAGTCAGCGAAAGCGAATAGACGCTCAAACGTTTCACGTGAAACCTTCCGTCCGCACGCTTCTTCGATTCGCTCCTTCACGCCGCAGCGCTGCGCGGACGCGACGCCGCGATGAAAATCGCCGAGAGGGCCGCGGGCGTAACTCCTGGAATTCTAGAGGCCTGGTCGAGCGTTTCGGGCAGTGCGCGGCCGAGGCGCTCGATCATTTCGTTGGACAGCCCCGGGACGGTCGCAAAGTCGAGGTCTTGCGGGATGTGAACGCCAACATCGCGTTGCACCGCCGCCCATTCGCGCTGCTGGCGTTCGACATAAGGAGCGTAGAGGCGGTCGGCGCGTACTTCCTCGGTCAGCGCCCATTCGGCGCCCGCGCGCGCTTCGAAATGCGCCTCGATCCGCGCACGTCGACCTTCGGAGACGCAGTTGGCGGCGAGGGCGTCCTGGCCGAGGCGGGTCGTGGCGTTGTCGGCACGGAGGGATAGTCGGTGCTCGGCCCGTGCGGTCATCATCCGATAGGGTTCGCTCACGCCCTGAAGCGTAAGGTCATCGATCATTACCCCGATGTAGCTCGAGCGGCGATCAAATCGCACAGGATCGGTGTCTAGAACATAAGCTGCGGCGTTAAGGCCAGCCACAAGCCCCTGGGCCGCGGCCTCCTCGTAACCGGTGGTGCCATTGATCTGTCCAGCGAGGAACAGGCCGGAAATTGCGCGCGTCTCGAGGTTGCTCCCAAGGTGACGGGGATCGACATATTCATATTCGACCGCATAGCCCGGACGGACGATACCCACCCGCTCGAGTCCGGAAATGCTGCGTAGGAACGACTTCTGCACATCCACCGGAAGCGAGGTCGAGATACCGTTGGGATAGACCAGATGATCGTCGAGGCCCTCGGGTTCGAGGAAGATCTGGTGCGAATCGCGCTCGGCGAAGCGCTTCACTTTGTCCTCGATCGAGGGACAGTAGCGCGGCCCGCGACCTTCCATGGTTCCGGCGAACAAAGGCGATCGGTCGAAATTGACGGCGATGATCCGATGCGTCGCGGGGTTGGTCCGGGCGATCGCGCAGTGCAACTGTGGCGGGCTTTTCGGGCAGCCGAGGTCTGACATAAGCCACGGATCGGAATCGCTCGGTTGCTCTTCGAGCCGCGCCCAGTCGATGGTCCGGCCGTCGAGCCGCGGCGGAGTGCCGGTCTTCAGCCGCCCCTGCCCCAGCCCAATGCTGCGAATCTGGTCGGCGAGGACGGTCGACGCTTGTTCGCCGCGCCGCCCGCCGGGGACGATCTCCTCGCCGACGAACAGCCGGGCGTCGAGGAAGGTCCCGGTCGCGATGACCACCGCGCGGCAATCGATCGTGCCATTGCTGGTTTCGACGCCGGTCACGCCATTGGCGCCGATGACCAGCCGCAACGCCTCACCAATGACGATCTCGACGCCCTGCTCGGCGACCAACTCGGCAATCGCCCCGCGATAGAGGCGCCGATCGGCCTGGACGCGCGGGCCCCATACCGCCGGCCCTTTGCTTCGATTGAGCATCCGGCGGTGGATTGCGGCGCGATCGGCGGCGCGCGCCATCAACCCGTCGAACACATCGAGTTCGCGCACGAGGTGGCCCTTGCCGACACCGCCGATCGAGGGATTGCACGACATCTGCCCGACGTCCTCGGCGCGGAACGTCAGCAGACCAGTCCGCGCCCCACGCCGCGCCGCGGCTGCAGCAGCCTCACAGCCGGCGTGACCGGCGCCGATGACCAGAATATCGAACATCGCCCGTCTTTAGCCAATTCGTGTTTCACGTGGAACCGGGAATATCAAACACTCACTTTCCAAGGCAGAATCGCGCGAACAAAGCGTCGAGGAGATCCTCGACTCCCGACCGGCCCGTGATCCGGTCAAACGCGCGGCGAACGACCCGCAGCTCTTCAGCAATGATGACAAGATCCGCCGCCGACGCCGCTCCGCGAAGCGCGACCGCGGCTTCGCCGATCAGGCCGGCCTGCCGCCGGTTGAGCGCAATCGCGTCTTCCCCGGGCAGAAATTTCCCACAAAGCGCCGCGATGCGATCGAGCAGCTCGTCCAGCCCAGCCCCGGTCGTGGACGATATCGGCAGTGCGCCACTGCCGACCGGCGCGGGATCAAGATCGGCCTTGGGATGAAGCAGGATGCGGCGCTTATGCTCAGGCGCTTCGTCAGCCGGCCCCAGCCACAGCACGATGTCGGCGCCGGCAATGAGCGCCTCGGCCCGCTCAACGCCCTCCGCCTCGACGGTGTCGCCGGCAACGCGCAGGCCAGCGGTGTCGGTGAGCAAGACGAAGGTCCCGCTTATCGCCATTGGAATGTCGAGATAATCACGGGTGGTTCCTGGAAGGGGGCTGACAATGGCCCGATCAATTCCTGATAGAGCATTGATAAGACTGGATTTTCCCGCATTTGGCGGTCCCGCGGCGACGATCCGGATTCCGTCCTTGAGCGGCTCCAGCCGGGGCCGGGCAAGCCACGATTCCAGCTCCTCCAGCAGAACGGCCAGGTCGCGTTGCAAGGCCGGATCAAGTCGGTCATCGCCATCGTCGGCATAATCGATCGCGCGTTCGGCGATTGCGGACAATGCCAGCACCCGCTCCTGCCACTGCGCGATCTGGCGCTTGAGCGAGCCGTCGGCGAGGGCCAGCGCAGCCTTGCGCTGAGCCTCGGTCTCGGCCTCGAGCAAATCGGCCAGTCCCTCGGCTTCCGTCAGGTCGATCCGGCCATGAGCGAATGCGCGGCGGGTGAATTCTCCGGGCTCGGCCAAGCGCAACCCGTCGATCCATGCGAGGGCTGCGAGGACCGCATCGACCACCGCTTTGCCGCCATGGCAGTGGAATTCGACCACATCCTCGCCGGTGGAACTCGCCGGCTTGGCGAACAGCAGGACCAAAGCCTGGTCGATCACATCGCCAGTCGCCGGATCGCGCAATTCGCGGACCGCGGCATGTCGCGGGGCAGGCAGTTCTCCACCGAGCAGCGCCCCCGCCGAATGAGCGCCTGGACCGCTGACCCGGATGACCGCGATCGCCGCCGGTGGCCGCCCGCTCGACAGCGCGAAGATGGTATCGTCGGTCAGGCGAGCAGCGGCGCGATCACCGGCGCGACGTGGTGAGCGCCCTCCCAGATCATCTTGGCCGCGACCCACAAGATTACCAGCAGTCCGCCCCAGGCGATCCAGCGATAGCGCTCGACGTAGCGGGCGATGAGATTGGCGGCGACGCCCATCAGGACGACCGACAGGATCAACCCGAAGATCAACACATACGGGTGATCCTTGGCCGCTCCGGCGACCGCCAGGACGTTGTCGAGGCTCATGCTGACATCGGCCAGAGCAACGCCCCAGGCAGCGCTGGCGAAGCTCTTGGCGGGCTTGAGGCCGCTATGTTCGTCATCGGCGACCTCGGCCGAGCCGGCGCTCTCCTGATGATGGTGCAATTCGCGATACGTCCGCCATGCAACCCACAGCAGCAGCAGGCCGCCAGCGAGGACCAGGCCGACGACCTGAAGCAACTGGCTGACGATCAACGCGAAGATGATCCGGAGCACCAGCGCGGCGGCGATGCCGATGAGGATGACACGCTTGCGCTGGGCCGGTGGAAGACCGGCGGCAAGCGCTCCGACGACGATCGCATTGTCCCCGGCAAGAACGATGTCGATCATCAGAATTTCGAAGAATGCGGTGAGTGCGCCCGGGTCGAGCATCGCGGCCAAGTCCATGGCCTATATTAGCAAAGGCGCGACCTGATGCCATCCTTCCCACACCATCCTGGTCGCGACGTAGAGAATCATCGCCAGCCCGGCCCAGGCGATCCTGTGATAACGCTGGACGAGCTTGGCGACGTAATTGGCGGCGAGACCCATCAGGGTCACCGACAAGGCCAGCCCGATGAACAGGACGGTGGGATGGTCGCGCGCCGCGGCGGCCACCGCGAGCACATTATCGAGGCTCATGCTGAGGTCGGCGAAGGTGACCTGGATCGCGGCCTGGAGGAAGGTCTTGGTCGCCGGCGGCCCTTCGACCAGCGGGGTGTCGGGATCGTCCGCGATGACCAGCTTCACCGGCCGCAACTCGCGATACATATTATAAGCGACCCACAGCAACAGCAGTCCGCCGGCGAGCAGCAAACCGGTGACATGAAGCAACCAGGTCGCGGCAAGCGCGAAGCCAATCAGGAACACCAGCGCCATTCCGACGCCAAACATGATGACCTTGCGCCGGGTCTTTTCCGGAAGGCCGCTGGCGATCGTGCCCATGATCACGACATTGTCGCCGGCCATGGTCAGATCGATGAGAATGACCTGGCCAAGAGTCGCAAGCCCGGCCGCGGTAAAGACGTCGGCGAAGCTCAGCTCAGGCATCGGGACTCCATGGGTAGCGGCGCGATGCGGTCACGAACAGGGCCAGGCGAAATGCTCGGCTTACTGGTTCATGCTCGCGAAGAAATCCTCGTTCGACTTGGCGTCCTTCATCTTGTCGAGCAGGAACTGCATCGCATCGATGGTGCCCATCTGCATCAGGATCCGGCGCAGCACCCACATCTTGCTGAGCGTGGTCTGATCGACCAGCAGCTCTTCCTTGCGGGTGCCCGATTTGCCGACGTCGAGCGAGGGGAAGATGCGCTTGTCGCTGACCTTGCGATCGAGGATGATTTCGCTGTTGCCGGTGCCCTTGAACTCTTCGAAAATGACTTCGTCCATCTTCGATCCGGTGTCGATCAGAGCGGTGGCGATGATCGACAGCGAGCCGCCTTCCTCGATATTGCGGGCGGCGCCGAAGAAGCGCTTCGGCCGCTGCAAAGCATTGGCGTCGACACCGCCGGTCAGGACCTTGCCCGAACTCGGAACGACGGTGTTGTAGGCGCGGCCCAAACGCGTGATCGAATCGAGCAGGATGACGACATCCTTCTTGTGCTCGACCAGGCGCTTGGCCTTTTCGATGACCATTTCGGCAACCTGGACGTGGCGCTGCGCGGGCTCGTCAAAGGTCGAGGAAATGACCTCGCCATGGACGCTGCGCTGCATGTCAGTGACTTCCTCGGGCCGCTCGTCGATCAGCAGGACGATCAGGAACACTTCGGGATTATTGTCGGTGATGGCGCGCGCTATATTCTGCAGCAATACGGTCTTGCCGGTGCGCGGCGGGGCGACGATCAGCGCGCGCTGGCCCTTGCCCAGCGGAGCGACGATGTCGATCACTCGAGCGCTCTTGTCCTTGATCGTCGGATCGAGCGTGTCGAGCTTGAGCTTTTCGTCCGGATAAAGCGGCGTCAGATTGTCGAAATTGACCCGGTGACGAACCGCATCGGGCTCGTCGAAATTGATCTGGGTAACGCGGGTCAGCGCGAAATAGCGTTCGCCATCCTTGGGTGCGCGAATTTCGCCTTCGACCGTATCGCCGGTGCGAAGGCCGAATTTGCGGACTACATTGGGGGCGACGTAAATGTCGTCGGGGCCAGCCAGATAATTGGCTTCGGGACTGCGCAGGAAACCGAAGCCGTCGTTCAGGACCTCGATCGTGCCCATGCCCATGATCTCGGCCCCGGCCTCGGCCCGAACCTTGAGGATCGAGAACATCAGATCCTGCTTGCGCAGGGTCGACGCGCCCTCGATGCCCATTTCCTCGGCCATTGCGACGAGTTCGACGGGGGTTTTCTGCTTGAGGTCCTTGAGATGCATGAAGCGGTCTTTTCTTGAGCTTTGGTGTTCGAAATAGCGTTCGAATGAACTGGGACGGCAGGACGCCGTCGCGTAGAAATCTGGGGCCGGCGGATGGGACAGGCCGGCGCCGCTGGGCGCGAGTTATGTCCGCTGACCGCCGCTGTCAATCGGCGGAGCGGAAAATCAGCGCTCGATCAGAAGGGACGAACAATCACCAGGACGACAATCAATGCCGCTGCAATGCCGGGAATTTCATTTATCAGGCGAACCGCTTTGCCCGACAACGGCCGCTGACCGGCGGCGAGTTTCTTGCCGTAACTGCCAAGCCACCCCTGGTAGCCGGTGAGCGCGACGACCAGCGCCAGTTTCGCTGTAAACCACAGCTGGCCAAAGGCGCCGAGGTGGACCGCGAGCATCAGCCCGAGCAGCCACACGATCAGCATTGCCGGGGTCAGGATGATCGAGCGGACGCGCGCCTCGCGCTCGATCCAGGCGCGATCTTCGGGCGAACCGGCGACCGTCTCCTGGTGATAGACGTAGAATCGGGGAAGCAGGAACAGGCCCGCCATCCAGAAGATAACGAAGGTCACGTGGCCGGCCTTGACCCACAAATAGGCTGGCCCGAGAAATCCGACGTAATCGTTCACTTGCGACCCTTCACCAGCGCGATCAATTGTTCGACATGGCCGATCGGCGTGTCCTGAAGGATGCCGTGGCCAAGATTGAAGATGTGCGGCCGTCCGGCGAATGCGTCAAGGATGTCGGCGACCGCTTGTTCAAGCGTTGCACCGCCGGCGATCAGCGCCAGCGGGTCGAGATTGCCCTGCACCGGCAAATCCGGCGGCAATTGGCCGACTGCCCAAATCGGATCGACGGTTTCATCGAGCCCGATCGCGTCGACCCCAGTTTCGCGCGCATAAGCCGCGATCTTGCCGCCCGCGCCTTTTGGAAAACCGATGATCGGGACATCGGGGTGGCGCCTGCGAAGGCCCTCGACGATCCGCGCGGTCGGAGCGATGACCAAGCGTTCGAATTGCGCCGGCGAGAGACTCCCCGACCAGCTGTCGAACAATTGCACGGTCTCGACTCCGGCCTGGATTTGGCCCGCCAGATAATCGATGGTCATCGTCTCGATCCGCTCGATGATCGCGCCGAACGCCGCTGGATCGACATAAGCCAGCCGCCGCGCTTCGGCCTGTTCGCGGCTGCCCTGCCCGGCGACCATGTAGGTGGCGACGGTCCAGGGGCTGCCCGCGAAACCGATCAAGGTCTTGCCCGGTGCAAGCGCTTCCCGAACCTTGGCGACGGTCTCGTAAATCGGATCGAGACGCCCCGGCGCTTCGATCAGATCGTCAAGTCTGGCCGACGCCAACGGCGGGGTCAGCCGCGGCCCCTCACCGGTCACGAAGGTCAGCTCCTGACCGATCGCGAAGGGAATGATGAGGATGTCGGAAAACAGGATCGCGGCATCGAAACCGGGAAAGCGAACAAGCGGCTGGAGCGTGACGTCCGCTGCCGCGTCGCTGTCGTAGACGAGGTTGAGGAAGCTTCCCTTCTCAGCCCGAAGAGCGCGATATTCGGGCAGATAGCGGCCCGCCTGGCGCATCAGCCACAATGGCGGGGTCGCCTGGCGCTCCCCGCGCAAGGTCGCGAGCAAGGGCTTGGTCACGCCAATTCCGGGTTTAACCGCCGTCATGGCGCACACTCTCTCTTCTTCTCTTATTATATAAAGTTATAAGGATGTAGTGGTTGTTGGTCGCTTGATCGCGGGGTTTAGGCGGCAGTCCCGAAATTGCCAACATCGGGCGGTTCGAAGCTTTCCAGCGCTGATGGCGAGTCGTTCAAAACCGCACCCGCGATTCACAGGCTGGGGGTGAAATCGCTCCACGGGGATGAAGCTAGGGACTTTTTCGCGGGGATCGCGGATAAGACCGCATTAGAGTTCGTCCCCAGCCAAGCACGCGGCTTGGCCGACAGGTTTTCCACAAGGTTATGTCGTGCCGCTGATACTCGCTTCCGCAAGCCCGATCCGGCGGGCCCTGCTCGTCCAGGCCGGGATCGAGTACGAGGCAATTGCGGCCACGGTCGATGAAGCAGCGATCAAAAAGCTCCATCATGATGCCGACACCGCGGCATTGGAACTGGCCGAGGCCAAAGCGTTGCAGGTCAGCGCTGACCGCCCGGCCGATTGGATCATCGGCAGCGATTCGATCGTCACCGTCGACGGGTGGATGTTCGACAAGCCGGCTGACCGCGCTGAGGCCGAAGCCCATTTGCGCTTGTTCGCGGGCAAGGTCATAATTCTGACCAGCGCGGTCGCTTTGGCGCGGGGTGGTAAGGTCGACTGGTCGCTGACCGATCGCGCGAACCTCACAGTCCGGCCGCTAAGCGACCGTTTCATCGCCGACTATCTCGATGCCGAATGGCCGGCCGTCAGCTATTGCGTCGGGGTGTTCCGGATGGAGGGTCGCGGGGTGGCCTTGTTCGATCGGATCGAGGGCAGTCATTTCACGATTCTTGGATTGCCCTTGCTGCCGCTGCTCGGCGCATTGCGCGCCCGCGGGCTGGTGCAATCATGATCCGGATCGCGCTTACCGGATCGATCGGAATGGGCAAATCGACGGTCGCCGATATGTTCGCCAAAGCCGGGATTCCGGTGTTCGACGCCGATGCCGAAGTGCGCCGGATGCAAGGCCCGGGTGGGTCGCTGGTCGCGGCCATCGGGGCGGCATTTCCGGCAGCGCTGGTGGACGGCCAACTCGATCGCGATCGCCTCGCCGCTATCGTTCTCGCCGACCCGGCGAAACTCGCCATGCTCGAATCGATCGTTCACCCCGCGGTCGCTTTGGCGCGGGATGAATTCATCGGCCGGAACCGCGCTTCGCCGGCGCTATTATTCGACATTCCCTTGCTCTTCGAAACCGGCGGCGAGCGCCAGTTCGACAAGGTCGTCGTCGTTTCCGCACCCGCCGAAGTGCAGCGTCAGCGGGTCCTCGAGCGCCCCGGAATGACCGAAGCCAAACTGGCATCGATCCTGGCGCGCCAGCGGCCCGACGCCGACAAACAAGCGCGCGCCGACTTTGTCATCGATACCGCGACCGACCTATCCACAACTGAAGACCAGGTGGAGGATATTATCGCTTGTCTTGGCCTCGCCGGGCGTGATTAGACTTGGCCATGCGTGAAATCGTGTTCGATACCGAGACCACAGGTCTCAACCCCGCGAGCGGCGACCGAATCGTCGAAATCGGCTGCATCGAGATTTTCAACCGCGTCGAGACCGGGCGTCACTTTCACAGCTATTTCAATCCCGAGCGCGATATGCCGGGTGAGGCCGAGGCGGTCCACGGCCTGTCCGCCACCTTTCTGTCGGACAAGCCGCTGTTCGCCGACCAGGCGCTCGATTTAATCGAGTTCATCGGCGATTCGCCGCTGGTCGCGCACAATGCCAGCTTCGATTTCGGATTTCTCAACCATGAGCTCGGGCGCTGCGGACATGCGGCCATCTGCCTCACCCGGATGCGCGATACGCTGGCGCTCGCGCGGACCAAGCATCCCGGCGCCAAGCACAGCCTCGACGCCTTGTGCGTGCGCTTCGGGATCGACCGCAGCCATCGGGTCAAGCATGGCGCCTTGCTCGACGCGCAATTGCTGGCGCAGGTCTATGTCGAACTGACCGGCGGTCGCCAGATCGGGCTTGGGCTGGTCGCCGAAGCGGTCGCTGCAACGGTCGCAGCAGGCGAGTTGGTCACGGGCGATGCGGCGCGCGAGCCGCTGGCGCCGCGCCCGCATTCGGCCAGCGGACCCGAGCTCGAGCGCCACCGCGACTTCCTGACCCGGCTGACCAAGCCGTTGTGGGAGCGTTTCGCGGCGCTAAGTTGACGCCGCCTTCGCGCCGGTCCTATCGCCGGTCTTAATCACAGGAGGCAGGACAAGTGGACGTACGGGTCGCAGGACATCAGGTGGAAACCGGCAATTCGCTGCGCGAGCTCGCCCAGCGCCGGATCAGCGACATCACCGACAAATATTTCGCTCGCGCAATCGGTGCCCGGGTGACCTTCGGCCGAGCGCCCAACAATGAATTCACCTGCGACATCGTCGCTCCGGTCGGACAGGGCGTCGTGTTGAAGGCATCGCACCGAGCGCCCAAGGCGGACCAGGCGCTAGGCGGTGCCGCCGACCGCATCGAGTCCCAATTGCGCCGTTATGTGAAGCGGCTCCGATCGCACAAGGGAATCGAAACCGATCGGCCGATTGTCGAAAATGCCGCTTACACGATCTTCACCGGCGATCGGGAGGCGGAACCGGCACTTGAGGGACAATATCCGGCCATTGTCGCCGAAACAAAGGTCGACGTGCCCGAATCGAGCGTGTCCGACGCGGTCATGCTGATGGACCTTCGAAACACCACTGCCTTGATGTTCAGGAACAGCGCGACCGGTGCCTTCAACATGCTCTATCGCCGCGAGGACGGAAATATCGGCTGGGTTGAGCCGCAGGGCGGCTGACCCCATCTCCCATAGCATCGCCGTCCGTGCTTTAGCGTGACCGACAACGAGACTTTTTTCATGCAACTTGCCGACTTCATCGATTTCGACGCGATCAAGCCCGCCTTTCCCGGCGGCAACAAGCGTTCGCTCCTGCAGCAACTGGCCAATCTCGCCGGTCACCGGCTGGGTCTGGATCCGGCGACGATCCATTCCAGTCTGGCCGAGCGCGAACAGCATGGCTCGACCGGCTTTGGTCAGGGGGTGGCGATTCCCCATTGCAAGATCGACGGACTCAACCGGATTTACGGCCTGTTCGTGCGGCTTGCCGAGCCGGTCGATTATAAAGCGATCGATGGCGATCCGGTCGACATTATCTTCCTGTTGCTGTCGCCGCCCGATGCCGGGGCCGAACATCTGAAGGCCCTGGCGGCAATCAGCCGGGTGACCAGGCACGGCGCGACTCTGGAAAAGATGCGCGGCGCACGCAGCCGCGATGCGCTCGCCGCCGTGCTGATCGGCGCCGATGAGCGCGACGCTGCCTGACCGGACATTCGATCGCCGCGGCCATGGATAAGGGCGGGTCGCGACTGTCCTCCGGGATCGAAGTCGCTGGACTGCTTCGGCGCGTCGAAGCTTCGGGCGATTTCGCGGTCGTGCTGCGCAAAGGCGATGCCGACCGCGGCGCGGTGCTGTTGCTGATCGCTTCGCGCGGCCGTCACATCGCCTGTCTCGAACGCATTTTGTCGCTCGACGGCGATTATATCTGGCAGCCAACCGGACCCGGCGAAGGGATTGGTTCCATCGAAATCAGGGACTTCCTCGAAAATCGTGCGCGGTTCGACGAGGATTCGTGGGCAATCGAACTGGACATCGCGGACCCGCAACGGTTCATCGCTGAAATAGGGTTAACGGGTTGATTAACATCCGTAACGAGTAAAAGCCCCTCATCAACGACAAGAGCGGGGGGCATATCCGCGACTTCGAAGAGTGATATGCCACGCGAGACGGGGAAAGCCGAAGAGTATTGGTCCGGACGTTGAGGGATCGATTGCTCATCATTTCAGGCTGTTCACCGCTTAATCTGCGGATTTCATGACTTTACCTATTCGTTCTGCAATCGCCATCTGCGCCGCTCTTGCGGCCTCTGGTTTTGCACCGGCCCAGGCCGGACCGGCCGAGACCGAGCAGCTGCTGATTGCAAGCGCGACCTTGCCCAAGGTCGCCATTCCCGATCTCCTAAGCGCGGAAGGCGAGCCCGAGCTTGCCGGTGATGCCGCGATCGATCTCGGGCAGGACGTCGTCCTCCCGCAAGCCGATATTATTCCGCAAGCCGATATTATTCCGCAAGCCATGACCCGGCCGACCGGCGATCTGTCGTCGATGGTTGCCGGACTGCGCGCTTCGGAGTCCGGAAGCCGCCAACTCGAGTGCCTTGCGACCGGCGTCTATTTCGAATCGAAGAGCGAACCGCTCGACGGCCAATTGGCGGTCGGCAAGGTCATCGCCAACCGCTCCAAGAGCGGCCGCTTCCCGTCGAGCTATTGCGGCGTATTGTTCCAGCGTGACCAATTCTCCTTCGTTCGCGGCAAATCGTTTCCGTCGGTGCCGCGGGCCAGCAAGCAGTGGAAGACCGCGGTCGCGATCGCCAAGATCATCGATCAGGGCCTCAAGGATTCGGCCGTCGGCAATGCGTTGTTCTTCCACGCGCGCTATGTCTCACCGGGCTGGCGCCTCAAACGCGTCGCTTCGATCGGCAACCACATCTTCTACCGCTAATCGACCCCACATCGGGACCAGCGACGGCCGGGGGCAACCCTGGCCGTTGTCATACGCGTTGTGCAGCGGTGGGCGCGCTTGGCGATTGGCGGCGTTGACCTTTTGTTCTACGCAGGCCCATGGCCAGCACAGTCGATTCCACTTGTTTCGCCCAAGCGCCGATTGCCGCCGATGTCGCGCGCGGGGTGGTTCGGTTATTCTGCCGGCAGGATTTGTTCGCGGTTTGTGAAATGCCCTTGCCCAACGGACGCCGCGCCGATTTGATGGCGATCGATAGCCGCGGCGGATTGACCATTGTCGAGATCAAGGTTGCCAAGGGCGACCTCGTCGGCGATTCCAAATGGGGCGATTATCTCGATTATTGCGACCATTTCTTCTGGGCGGTGCCGCCGCATCTCGCCGCTTTACTGGACCAGGAACGCTATTTGCCGGGCGCTGCCGGGCTGATCGTTGCCGACCGTTATGATGCGG
The DNA here is from genome assembly GCA_013816595.1 of Sphingomonas sp. Classification (GTDB taxonomy): domain Bacteria; phylum Pseudomonadota; class Alphaproteobacteria; order Sphingomonadales; family Sphingomonadaceae; genus Sphingomicrobium. The sequence continues at coordinate 13,696 of JACDEB010000053.1, forward strand.
CGATCGTTCGGGCCGCAGCGCACCGGCCGATGGCCCCCGCCCGGCGCAAGTCCGAATTGCTCCATTTCGCGCGCCGCGCGGCGAGGCGCC
>JACDEB010000054.1 GCA_013816595.1 Sphingomonas sp.
GCTTGACGGTGCGCAAGAGCTTCGGTTCATCGCGTGCGGCGCCGCCCCCGCCCATGATACCGGTCCTGCCGCCGCCCCCGCCCGCGCCCGCACCAGACATGGTCGCGCCGCCTGCACCGCCGCCAGCTCCCCCGGCACCGGTGGAGCGCGGCGAGCGCGGAGAATAAGCGGTCGATGAGCAAGGATCGCGGCCCGGCCTCAGCCAGACCGCGAATCGACGTGACGCGCCGCTCGCTCCTCATCGGGGCGGGCGGCGCTGCCGTTTCGCCAGCCGCCGCCGCGCGCCGCGGCAAGTCGAACAAAGGACGGCGCGTTGTCGTCATCGGGGCCGGCGTGTTCGGCGCCTGGACCGCGCACCACCTCCTCAAGCGCGGTGCCAATGTCACCCTGGTCGATGCCTTCGGCCCGGCCAACAGCAAGGCGTCGTCGGGTGGCGAGTCGCGGGTCACGCGCGCCGCTTATGGCAAGGACGAAATCTACACCCGGATGGCGGCGGATTCGCTGCCACAGTGGCAGGCTCTGAGCGCGGTCAGCGGCCTCCCCATCCTGATTGCCGCGGGCGTGTTGTTCTTCTTTCCCAACGAACAGGAATATCTCACCCAGAGCGTCGCCGCGCACAAGGCGATGGGCCTGCCCAGCGAATTGCTCGACCGGCGCGAAATGCAGCGGCGCTTTCCGATGATCGACTTTACCGGCGCGGCACTGGGCCTGTTCGAGCCGGGTTTTGGAGCGCTGATGGCGCGGCGCTCGGTTCAGACGCTGGTCGATCGCTTCGTCCGCGACGGCGGCAGCTATCGCCAGGGATTGGTGGAGATGCTCCCGGCCGGCGCCGCCGCTGGCCGCCTCGATGCCATTCGCCTGAGCGACGGCGAGACGATCGGCGGCGACCAGTTCGTCTTCGCTCTGGGGCCATGGCTGCCGAAACTCTTCCCCGACGTGATCGGCGAGAAAATCCTCCCGACGCGTCAGGAGGTGTTCTTTTTCGCGCCGCCCGCGGGCGATCGCAGCTTCGAAGCCGGGCCGATGCCGGTGTGGGCCGATTTCAACAATGGCGACTTCTTCTACGGCTTTCCCGACCTCGAGGCGCGCGGAGTCAAATTCGCCCACGACGAACATGGGGTGAAGGTTGATCCCGACACTCAGGACCGCCGGCCCACCGCAGCTGCTCTGGCCGAGGTCGTCGCTTACCGCGACCGCCGCTTCCCGCGGCTCAAGGGCGCGACCCTGACCGAAGCCCGGGTGTGCCAATATGAAAATAGTTCGAACGGCGATTTCATCATCGATTTCCACCCGACGATGAGCAACGTCCTGCTGGTCGGGGGCGGATCGGGTCATGGCTTCAAGCACGGCCCGGAAGTCGGCCGCTACGCTGTCGATCAACTGCTTGGGACCGCCGCCAGCGAGCCGCGCTTCAGCCTTGCGTCAAAAAGCGCGGTTCATCATCGCGAGGTCCATTAGCCGGGCGATTTGGCGACCCCAACCAGCGCCGGGCGAAGCAAACGGTCCTTCATGACATAGCCCGACTGCATTTCCTCGATCACCGTTCCGGGCGCCTCGTTGCTTGGAATTTCGACCATTGCCTGGTGAAGATGCGGATCGAGCGGCAGGCCCTTGGCCGGAACGCGTTCGATGCCATTGCGACCGAACGCCGAATCGACCTCCCTCAACGTGGCTTCGATACCACTCACGAAATTGGCCATCTCGCTATCCCGAACGCCGTCGGGCAAATGGTCGATGGCGCGCTGCAAATGATCGCGCACCGCGAGCATGTCGCGGGCGAAACCGGCCGCTGCATAGGCGCGCGTGTCGGCCAGTTCCTTGTCCATCCGGCGCCGCGCATTCTGCAACTCGGCGGCGGCGTAAAGCGCTTTCTGATTGGCCTCCTCGAGCTGGGCTTCGAGCTGCGCCAGATGGTCGTGCTCGGCCAGCTCGGGCGATTGCGCGGCGGTTTCCTCGCGCAGCGCCTCCGCCTCGTCATGAAGGTTTTCCTCGTCGTCGATCCCGTCGTTCATGCCATCAATCTCGTCAGTGCTTTTGCTGTGAAAACAACCATGGGGACCACCCGGGCATAGTTCAACCGCGTCGGTCCGATCACGCCGACAACGCCGACCACCTCGCCCTGGGTCCCGCGATAGGGGGCGGCGATAACCGACGAACCCGACAAGGCAAAGGCGCGATTTTCCGAACCGATGAAAACCCGGCAGCTGGGAGCATCACGCGCGCCCTCCAGAACCTTGGCGATTTCCTGCCGGCTCTCGAGTTCGTCGAGCAACTGGCGGACCCGCTCCAGGTCGGCCGCGGCGCCATCGTCGATCAGAGTGGCCTGGCCGCGAACGATCAGGACCGGCCGCCGGACATGGTCCTGGCTCCACGCGGCAAGGCCCGAGGCCACGAGTTCGGCGGCGGCGCTGTCGACCGCTTCTTTGCGCTCGCGGATTGCGCTGCGAAGGCGGGCTCCGGCTTCGGCCAGGGTCAGCCCGCTCAGCCGCGCATTGGCGAAATTGCTGACGTCGCTGAGCGCCGCGGCGCTAACTCCGCCATCGAGCGCGATGACGCGGTTTTCGACGGTACCATCGGCACCGACCAGAACGGCCAGCGCGCGTCCCGCATCGAGCGGCACGAAACTGAGCTGCTTAAGCGTCAGTTCGCGCTTCGGAGCGAGCACCACGCCAGCCGCCTGCGACAGGCCCGAGAGCGCCGCCGAAGCCGCTGCAAGTGCGTCCTCGATCGGCTGGTCGCGCGCGATCCGGCGCTCGATCTCAGCCGTCTCGCGCGGGTCAGGCGCGGCGACCTGCATGATCCCGTCGACGAACAGGCGCAAACCGCTATCGGTCGGGATTCGCCCGGCGGAGGTGTGCGGATGGGTCAGCAGCCCGAGCTCTTCGAGCTCCTGCATCACGCCGCGGATCGAGGCCGGGGACAGATTGACGCTGTCGGACAAGGCCTTCGACCCGACCGGAAGCCCGCGCTCGAGATAGGAATCGACCACCGCCGCGAAAATCTCGCGCATCCGGTCGGAAAGCTCGGTGATCGGCTGGGTCATCGCGTAACGTCTAGGATTGGTCGCCGCTCCGGTCTAGGGACGCGTCGAACCAGTATCAGGAGATTTTGCTCATGCGCCCGAGCGGCCGCGCCCCCGACCAGATTCGCGCTTTGACCTTCGAACCCGGCTTTACCCGCCACGCCGAAGGCGCCTGCCTGGTCAGCTTCGGCGACACCCGCGTGTTGTGCACCGCGAGCGTCGAAGAGCGAGTCCCGCCGTTCCTGCGCGGCAAGGGCCAGGGCTGGGTCACCGCCGAATATGGAATGCTTCCCCGCGCCACCCACACCCGCGGCAATCGCGAGGCAGCCAAGGGCAAGCAATCGGGCCGGACGCAGGAAATCCAGCGCCTGATCGGGCGATCCCTACGCGCCGTGGTCGACATGAAATTGCTCGGCGAACGCCAGATCACGATCGATTGCGACGTCATCCAGGCCGATGGCGGGACCCGCACTGCTTCGATCTCCGGCGGCTGGGTCGCCTTGCGCATCGCGGTCGACAAATTACTCGCCTCCAAGGCGCTCAGCGCCGACCCGATCCGTACCCAGGTCGCGGCGGTCAGCTGCGGCATTTACGAGGGCACGCCGGTGCTCGACCTCGATTATGACGAGGACAGCAACGCCCAATCGGACGGCAATTTCGTGCTCACCGGCGACAACAATATCGTCGAGGCGCAAATCGCTGCCGAGGGCGCGACCTTCGACGAGGAAGGGCTGCTTCGGCTGCTGCGCCTCGCCCGGATCGGCTGCGCCGATATTTTCGCCGCTCAGCTCAAGGCTTCCGGCCGGTGAGGGAGATCGGCCCGAAACTGGTCATCGCCACGCATAATCCCGGCAAATTGCGCGAAATCACCGCCTTGCTCGAGCCGCTTGGAATCGACTGTGTCGGAGCCGAGGAACTGGAGCTGCCCGAGCCCGAGGAAATCGGTGTCAGTTTCGCCGACAATGCCGATCTGAAGGCCCGCGCCGCGGCCGATTTGTCCGGGCTTCCGGCGCTCGCCGACGACAGCGGATTATGCGTCGACGCGCTCCACGGGCGGCCGGGCATCTTTTCCGCCCGCTGGGCCGAGGACGAGGCCGGCAAGCGCGACTGGATGCGCGCGATGAAGCGGGTGTGGGAAGCGGCCGAAGCCGAAGGCCCCGACGCCGGCCACGACGCCCATTTCGCCTGCGCGCTCGCCATCGCCTGGCCCAATGACGGTCAGGCCGAGACGTTTGAAGGCCGGGTCGACGGGACGCTCGTGTGGCCACCGCGCGGCGACCGCGGCTTCGGCTACGATCCGATGTTCGTGCCCGTCGGCCGCGAGGTGACGTTCGGCGAAATGGATCCGGACGCCAAGCACCAGATGAGCCACCGCGCCGCCGCCTTCGCCAGGTTCGTGAAGACGCTGAAGGCCTGACATGAGCCCGTTCGTCCCGAGCGAAGTCGAGGGACTTGGCACAAATGTGTCTCGACTACGCTCGACACGAACGGAAAATGGTGAGTTCGCCGACTTCGCCCTCTACATCCACTGGCCATTCTGCGTTTCCAAATGCCCCTATTGCGATTTCAACAGCCATGTCCGCGATTCGATCGACCAGGACCAATGGCGCGACGCCTTGCTCGCCGACCTCGCCCACGAGGCAGCGCTTCTCCCCGGCCGCAGCCTGACCAGCATCTTTTTCGGAGGGGGAACGCCGTCGCTGATGGACCCGGCAACGGTCGCAGCGCTGATCGGTGCGGCGCGGGCGCATTGGACCACCGCTGACGATATCGAGATCACGCTCGAGGCCAACCCCAATAGCGTCGAGGCAGCGCGCTTCGCCGATCTGGCCGCGGCCGGCGTCAACCGCCTCAGCCTTGGTCTGCAGAGCTTTCACGATCGCGATTTGTCATTCCTTGGCCGCGCCCATTCGGCGAGCGAGGGACTCGCCGCGCTCGCCATCGCCCAGCGCCATTTCGACCGGGTCAGCTTCGACCTCATTTACGCACTGCCGGGCGACGATGAGGCAAAATGGTCGGCCGATCTCGATCGCGCTCTGGGCCTTGGGACAAGTCATTTGTCGCTCTACCAATTGACGATCGAGCCGGGCACACGTTTCGCCAGCGACGTCGCCAGCCGCCGCTTCACCCCGCTCGACGAAGACGGCTCGGCTGTACTGTTCGAACTCACTCAGGAACGCAGTGCGGCCGCCGGGCTGCCCGCTTATGAAGTCAGCAATCACGCCGCGCCCGGCGCTCAAAGCCGCCACAACCTCACTTACTGGCGTTACGGCGATTATTCGGGCGTCGGCCCGGGCGCCCATGGGCGGCGATCGGGGATGCGCACCATGCGCCATCGCAAGCCCGAGAATTTCCTCTCCGGGCTCGAGCGCAACGGCCACGGTCTGGTCGAGGAGGCTGCGCTCAGCGCGGTTGAAGCCGCCGACGAGGCACTAGTCATGGGGCTTAGACTGGCCGAGGGCGTGGACGCGGCCGCGATCGCGCTCCGCTTCGGCGGTGGCGATGTCGTCGATTGGCAGCGGGTCGACCGCCTGGTCGCTTCAGGTCACCTGATCCGTCATGAAGGCAGGATCATGCTCACCCCGCGCGGGCGGCTTGTCCTCGATCATATCCTCGGCATGATCGCCGCGGATCAGCCTAAGGCTTTGGCGGCTGGCTGACCGAAGCAGGAGCAGCGGCAGCGGCAGGCGCGGCCCCAGTAGCGGCTCCGCCGTTCATGAAGCGATAATGCTCCACTGGACTCGCGACATAATCCTCGATCGTCAGATCGGCGTCGGCCGAGGCCGCTTTCTTGGCCATTCCGTTTTTCAGGTTGAATGCCTGCAACGCATTGCGCAGCGAGCCAATCTGGACCCCGCACGAATTGCGCATATAGGTTTCGAAATTATCGCCGGTGACATTTTCCGAACGCGCCTTAGCGCTGGCCTGCCGCATGCATTCGCGCAAAGCATTGCGCGGCGCATTGATCGTCGCTTGAAGCGCGGTCAGACTGATCGCCGTGGCACCAATCAGTAAAATCATCGATCCTCTCCTCGGAACAGTCGATGAAGAGTCGCAACATGACCCTTTTTTCGTTCAATTGGAAGCGCTTGTTGAACCATGCCAGTGACGGACCAGCTCCCGCCCGGCCTCTATGTGGTCGCGACTCCGATCGGCAATCTGGGCGATCTGACCGCGCGCGCCGCCGAGATTCTGGGCACAGCCGACCTGATCCTGGCCGAGGACACGCGCGTTTCGGGAAAATTGCTCGCCCATATCGGGGCCAAGGTGCCGATGCGCCGTCACGACGATCATTCGAGCGACGAAGAGCGCGCGCGGGTTGTCGCGCTGCTCGCCGACAAGGCCGTGGCCTTGATCAGCGATGCCGGAACGCCGTTGATTTCCGATCCCGGCTACCGGCTGGTGCGCGATGCCCGAGCCGGCGGTCATGCCATCACCACTTTGCCCGGCCCGTGCGCCGGGATCGCGGCTCTGACCCTCGCCGGCCTCCCCACCGACCGCTTCCTCTTCATGGGCTTCCTCCCGGCCAAGGCCAAAGCGCGCGCCGACACTATCGCCGAGGTCTCCGCACTGCGCGCGACTTTGGTGTTCTACGAGAGCGGCCCACGGCTGGGCGCAGCGCTCGGCGCGCTGGCCGACGGACTTGGGCAGCGCGACTCGGCGGTCGCTCGCGAAATCTCGAAACTCCACGAAGAATGCGTGACGGGCAGCCTCGCCGATCTTGCCGCGCGCTACGCCGATGCACCGCCCAAGGGCGAAATCGTGATCGTCGTCGGCCCGCCCGCGGACAAGGTTGAAGCAAGCGACGAGGCGCTCGATTCGGCGCTTCTCGGCGCACTGGAACATTTGTCCGCGTCGCGCGCTGCGGCTGAAGTTGCCGAAACCCTCAATGTCCCGCGCAAACGCGCTTATGCGCGCGCCCTCAACCTGTCGAAATGAACCGGAAGGAAGCCGAGGCGCGCGGCCGCAAGGCCGTTGCGCCTCAAGGGCTGGCGGATACTCGCCCGTCGGGCGCGCGTGTCGGGCGGCGAAGTGGATGTGATCGCCCGGCGCGGGCGGATCGTTGCGTTCGTCGAGGTCAAGGCCCGCGCCAGCATGGATAGCGCCGGACTCGCCCTCGACCGTCACCGTATCTGCCGGGTTGCCGCCGCCGCCAAGCAGCTCGCGCCGCGCTTCGCCCGTCCCGGCGACGATCTCCGGATCGATGCCTTGTTCATCGTCCCGGGCCGCTGGCCGAACCACGTCGCGGACGTGTGGCAGGGGTGACAAAGCCCTGAGCCTCTTCTAGGCGCGACCCATGGCCCTTCGCGTCGCAGTCCAGATGGATCCGTTGGAATCGATCGGCATCACCGGCGATTCGACCTTTGCGTTGATGCTCAAAGCGCAGGAGCTTGGTCACCAGCTCCATCATTATCGCGCCGACGCGCTGACCTTCGAGAATGGCCGGCTCTACGCCGGCGCCCACCAAGTGAGCGTGAAACGCGTCGAAGGCGACCACTTCAGCTTCGACGAATTCCAGATCCTCGACCTCGGCAGCGACGTCGACGTTGTTCTGATGCGCCAGGACCCACCATTCGACCTTGGCTATATCACCGCCACCCATTTGCTCGAGCGGATCGGCAGCGAGACCCTCGTCGTCAATGACCCCAAATCGGTCCGCGACAGCCCCGAGAAATTGTTCGTTCTCGATTTTGCCCGCTTCATGCCGCCTACGATGATCACGCGGTCGCTTGGCGCGACCAGCAAGTTCCTGTCGGAACACGGATCGATCGTGCTCAAGCCGCTCCACGGCAATGCCGGCAAAGCGGTGTTCAAGATCGATCAGGACGGCGCCAACCTCGCCGCGCTGATGGAAATGTTCAACACGACCTATCGCGAACCGCATATGGTCCAGGCCTTCGTTCCCGACGTTGCCCAGGGCGACAAGCGCATCATCCTGGTCGATGGCAAAGTCGCGGGCGCGATCAACCGCTTGCCGGCCAAGGGTGAAATTCGCTCCAACCTCGCCGCCGGCGGCCACGCCCAAGCGACCGAACTGTCGCCGACCGAGCGCGAGATTTGCGCGGCAATGGGTCCCGAATTGAAAAAGCGCGGGCTGCTGTTCGTCGGGATCGACGTGATTGGCGGCCGCTGGCTGACCGAAATCAACGTCACCTCGCCCACCGGGATCATCGCGGTCGATGCCTTCAACGGCAGCGATACGCCGGGGCTCATCTGGGATGCGATCGACAAGAGATTGAGCGCGCGCCGCAAATAAGCTCCGTTTTGGCACTGCGACCGCTGGAATCCAGCCGAAAATCGAGGTCACCGATTCATCCACGATGGCTGTTTAGGACTCTGTTCACAAGCCGCGCATAGCGTCTGAATTGTCGCGGGGCCTTGGTTACCCCACTAATTGCCGCCCCGCGACAGACTTCCTCCATCAGCCACAACTTACGCCCGCGGATGGGCGTGGCGATAAACGTCGAGCAGGCGCGCGGCGTCGACCGCGGTGTAAATCTGGGTCGACGACAGGCTGGCATGGCCGAGCAATTCCTGAAGCGAGCGCAAATCGGCACCCCGCGCCAGCAGGTGCGTCGCGAAGCTGTGACGCAATGCGTGCGGTGTCAGGCTGTCGGGAAGGTCGAGACGGCGGCGCGCGGCGGCGACCACCCGGCGGACGATATCGGGATTGAGCGGTCCGCCCCGGGCACCGACGAACAACGGCGCCTCCCCCGCCAGTGGATAAGGGCAAATCGCCGCATATTGTTCGATCGCTTGCTTGACCATCGGAACGATCGGCACGACCCGGGTCTTGGCGCGCTTGCCCGTGACCCGAAGAGTCGCGCCGATCGGCAAATCGCGGGCGGTCAGCGATAGCGCCTCGGCAACCCGCAATCCGGCCCCGTACAGCAACAGCAAAATGGCCAGGTCGCGAGCACCGATCCATGGCTCGCTTGCCGCCTCTTTAGCGTCTTCGGCAAGGTTGACCGCATCCTCGGGCGATGCCGGACGCGGCAAGGTTCGCGGACGCTTGGGTGCGCGCGTTCGCGGCAGCTGGACGTGCGTGCCGGCGCTATCCGCGGCATGTTTGAGGAAGGCGCGGACGCCCGACAGCTCGCGCGCCGCGGATGAGGCGCCAAGGCCTTCGGAACGGCGCTGCGCTAGGAACGCCCGCAAATCGGTCGAGGCCAAAGCGAGCAGCGACTCGCTGGACACCATCTCGCCCCGATAACGGCCAAGAAAATCGATCAGCCGATGCGCGGTTGCGACATAAGCGCGAACGGTATGCGCGGAGCGGCGACGATCATGCTGCAAGTAATTGGCCCAGCGTCCGGCCAGGTCATGGGCCGGATGGCGGTCCGTTGCGGTCAGTGATTGGGCGCTGTCAGCCACTTGGCCAGCATAGCGCCAAGGCTTCGCCCTAGGAACCGCAACAATATCGCGCCGTGACGGGTGTCTGGGCTAAGCGCATCGCATTGGCCCAGAAGCAGCACCCCATGGGGCAGACCGGGGCCGCAATCGAGCACGATCAGCGCCTCGGCGCGGACGGTTCCGCTGATCGGGTCGAACAAGGGATGGCCATGTTTGACGCCGCGCAATTCAACATCGTCGACCCGGTCGATGGCCCGTTCCAATAGTCGTGGTTCGATCCGCTGGATTCCATTTTTATCGGCACGAAACCCGTCCGCGCCATTGACCAGTGCCAAAGCGACTGCGTCGATGCCCAGGATGGCCGGCCAGTCGGTGGTCACGACCGATACCCATTCGTCGATCCCGTTGGCGCTGATTGCGGCGAGTACGGCTTCGTGGATCGAGGCGACCGCGCCCGAATGGCCCTGGGAAAATGCGATCAGGTCTTCGCGCGCTTCCTCGGCGGCGCCGAGTCGCTCGCGCAATTGGGCAAGCGCCCGATCGTGAAAGGGAATGACCATCGCCATCCGGCCAGTCTTACCGCCGAAACGGTTAATTTCCGGTGGCTTCACTTGGCCCGCTGAAAAGCAGCGCGAGCGCCCAACACAAAGTGGCGGCGCCCAAACGCAAAGTGGCGGCGCCTTTCGGCACCGCTACCCGCTTCGCCTAAGCCAGAAGCTTAGAGCGAGTTCGAAACGTTATTGAAGGTCAGGCCCAGTTTGGTGCCGATGCTCTGCATGGCGCCAATGGCGGCAACCGCAATCAAAGCGGCGATTAGGCCGTATTCAATGGCGGTCGCGCCCTTTTCGTTACGAATCATTTTCAAAAACTTGCTCATGGTCCGCTCCTTAATTCCACAGAGGCAATGCCTCAGCCTGCAGGTCCTATGCAGGTTGCGTCATGTTTACGGCGCGAACCGTTAGGAAAGCCTTACCCCTCAGGGTTTCCGAGAGGTTAATTTCGCGGGCTGTCGCAACCCGAGCGTCGGCTGTTCAGGCGATCTTTTGCCCGGTCGCTTGCCAGTCCTTGAGGAAACTGGCGATCCCGGCATCGGTCAGCGGATGCTTGAACAATTGCCAGATGACCGCTGGCGGAGCGGTCATTACATCGGCACCGATCTTGGCGGCTTCAAGGACGTGGATTGGGCTGCGCACGCTGGCAACCAGGATCTCGGTCGCGAAATCGTAATTGTCGTAAATCATCCGGATGTCGGAAATCAGCTCCATTCCGGGCTGTCCGATATCGTCGAGCCGCCCGACGAAGGGCGAAATGAAGCTTGCCCCGGCTTTGGCCGCGAGCAACGCCTGATTGGCCGAGAAGCACAACGTGACGTTGACCATGGTCCCGTCCCCGCTGAGCTTCTTGCAGGTCTTTAGCCCGTCGGGCGTCAGCGGCACCTTGACCGCGATATTGTCGGCGATCTTCCGCAGTCGGTTGGCTTCCTTCATCATCCCGTCATGGTCGAGCGCGACGACTTCGGCCGAGACCGGACCCTTCACCAATTTGGCGATTTCGGTTACCACTTCGAGGAAATCGCGGCCCGATTTCTTGACCAGCGACGGGTTGGTGGTGACTCCGTCGAGGAGCCCGCTCGAAGCGAGTTCGCGGATGTCGGCGATTTCGGCGGTGTCGGCGAAAAATTTCATGGGAATTGCGCGAGTCCGGGCTTTGGTGGAAGGAAGTCACGCATTAGCCGCTGCGGCGGCGTCCGTCACCCGATTCGGGAAGCCGATGACAAATGAGTGAACATGTCCGGGTTGAACGGCACGGCGCCGTCCTCGCCATCACCTTGGCCAGGCCCGAACGGCGCAACGCAATCACCGTCGCCATGTATCGAGCGCTTGCCGATGCGGTCGAAGGCGCTGCGACCGATCCCGATGTCCGGTTGATCACCATCCGCGGCGAAGGGCGCGATTTCACCGCCGGCAATGATCTGGCCGATTTCATGACCGCATTGCCGCGCGACATGGGGGATGAAATCCCGGTGTGGCGGCTGCTTCGCGCTTTGGCCGCGAACGAAATCCCGCTTGTGGCCGCGGTCCATGGCAATTGCGTCGGTATCGGGACCACGATGCTGCTTCATTGCGACCTCGTCATTGCCGCCGACGGTACGCTGTTCAAAATGCCGTTTGTCGAGCTTGGACTGGTGCCCGAAGCGGCCAGCTCCTTGCTCTTCCCCGCGCTTGCCAGCCGGCGCCGCTCGGCGCGCTACTTGTTGCTGGGCGAAAGCTTCGGTCCCGACGAAGCGCTGGAAATCGGTCTTGCAAGCCACCGCGCCAAGGAGGGCGCGGTCGAGCAGCGGCTTGGTGAACTGGTCGCTGCATTGCTCGCCCAGCCCCGCGAGGCGCTTCGGCTAACCCAGACGCTGCTCAGGACTGGTCGGCGCGATGAGGTGACCGAGCGAATGAAGCTTGAGAACGCGCATTTCGCCGAGCGACTCACGTCGGACGAAGTGAAACAGGCGATCGCTGATTTCTTCGCGGCGCGCGCCGCAAAGGCTGTCGGCTGAACCGATCAGTTGACCCACACGCGTTTTGACCGGCTGACGCTGACCGTCGGGCCGGGGATGATCAGCAAATCGGTCGCCTGCGAATAGGTCACCTTGAGATCGAGATACTTGCCGCCATCGAGGGTGCCGGAGACCGGTGTCGCAATGGTGGTCAGGATCAGCGGCGGGTTTTTCATGAACAGGCCGCTGAATGACAATTTGCGCTGGACCGCCAGTTGAACGGTCACTTTGTTGACCTGCGTTGACGAACCCGCCGGATAAGTGATCTTGGGATAGCCGGCCTGAAGCGACAGGCCGGTGTGCTGGTTGAGGGAGATATCGTGCGCGATCGCGGTTGCGGTGGTGCTGGTCACCGGCGTTGTTGACGCAGTCGAGACGCCGGCGATGGCGGCCGAATCGGCGGCCCGCTGCAACCGGCGTTTCCACATCGCCCATTGGATGGTGTCGGTGGCAAGGCCGGCCCATCCGACCATCAGCGGCAAGGCCGCGGCAGCGATAATCAAAGCGTTTCGCGTTTGTCCTTGAACAATCTGCGCAGGAAATCGAACATCATGTTCCTCGTTCACTCAGAGAGACTTGCACCCGCACTAGCGCGGACACGGTGAGTGAAGCGTTGGAGGCAATGGTTAACGGCGGCGAAGGATGTCGCGCTTGCACAGTGCTGTGTTGTTACTATAATACAGCAGGAAAGCCCTTGCGCCGGTGGCAGCGCCAATCCACCTTTGGCGCGGACGCCGAGTGACGGCGATGAAAGGCCGGGTGACGGCGATGAAAGGAATGACCGCGATGGCCAAAAGCCCCGCCACGGACAATGCCGAGCAAGCGACCGCGACCAAGCTCACGCTCGATCCCCCCGACGCTTTGCAGCGGATCGAGCCAGCCGAGGCGTCCGGCCTGGTCCCGCTCAAAAGCGCCGAAGTGAGCGAACTCGACAAGCGCGTCGCCGCCTTCGTCGAAGAGCTTGCGGCGCTCGACAGCAACAGCCCTGAATTCGGCAAGAAGGTCGATCAGCTGACCGCCATGGGACGCAAGGAAATCGCCGAGGCCGCGGGCGCCTCCCACCGCTTCCTCGACCGCCCGGTCAAGGCGATCGACAGCGACACCGGGATCGGCGCCGATCTGACCGAGCTTCGCCGGACCGTCGAAGCGCTCGATCCCAAGGAAGCCGGCAAGGGCATGACCACCCGCAAATTCCTCGGCATCATCCCGTTCGGCAATAAGGTGAACCGCTACTTCGACAAATATCGCAGCAGCCAGACCCACATCTCCTCGATCCTCCAGCGCCTCGGCAATGGCAAGGACGAGCTGCTGATGGACAATGCCGCGATCGACACCGAACGCACCGGCCTGTGGAAGACGATGCACAAGCTCGAGCAGATGGTCCACATCTCCAAAAGCCTCGACAAACAGCTCGAGGACAAGGCCAATGAGCTCGACGCGGTGGAGCCGGCCAAGGCGAAGGCGATCCGCGAGAGCGCGTTATTCTACACTCGGCAGCGGACCACCGATCTGCTCACCCAGATGGCGGTGACGGTCCAGGGCTATCTCGCGCTCGATCTGGTCAAGAAGAACAATGTCGAGCTGGTCAAAGG
>JACDEB010000055.1 GCA_013816595.1 Sphingomonas sp.
CATTCTCGACCTTGGTCACGGCCTCCTCATATTTCTGCAAGCGATCGTGAACAGGCTGGAGCAACGCCTTGAGGTTGCTCCCGCTTTTCTCCTCGGATTGCTGGAAGCGCTGGTCGGCGCGGTCAAGGAACTGCTTCTGCGCCTGCTCGAGCAATTGGCCGCCGACCTCGGCGAACTGGGCAGTCAGCGCATCCTTGGCCTCCTTGAGCTCGGCGAGGCGTTGATCGAAGGCTTTTTCGCGCTCCGCGCCGGCTGCCTTCAGCGCCACCAGTTCCTGCGCCGCGGCGCGATTGGAATCGCGTTCCTTGACCACTTCGTCGAGCTGCAGCCGCAGCGCTTCGGCGGTCGCCTTCCCCTGCTCGCCGCCGCGCGAGCCGAACAGCCAGCCGATCAAAGCGCCAGCGGCCACGGCCACAAGCATCAGAATGATCGTCAGGCTGTCCACGTCGGCGACTCCGGCAAATTGGAACGAAAACCGAACATACGGCGTGGGCGAGACGCTCTCAAGCCTGGATATATGTCATTGCCCGGGAGCTTCGTTGCACTTGGTCATGGTCCCGTCGGGCCGGGTGAACATCGCCCCCTGCCCCTTGTTCCAAAACTCCCACTGGCCGCCTTCGGCCGTTCCGGCATAGCGGCCGCCGTCGGCGCTCAGCCCTTGCGGCAACGTGATATCGTGGCTCGGCCAAACCAGCCGGACCGACCCCGCTGGCCCATTGAAAAAGGTCGCATTGACCGGCGCGTCAATGCCTTCGCATCGAAATGCGATCGGCCCGACGACATCGGCCTGTCCGCCCGGAAGCGTGGACACGTTTTTGAGCGGTCCGGATTTGTGGGTGGCCGCGGTGCATCCCCCAACCATCCCCAATGCGACGGCAATTGCGAACTTGTCTGACCTGCGCATCTCGACATCTCCCCTTTGTGGCTGGCGCCATCCAATGCCGGATCGTAACGTCGGTCAAGCGCGGCCTTTCGAGGGGAACTTCATTACCCCCCGAGCGCTCGTGACAAGGACTATCCAGGGAGAATTCATGTCCATTCGCAAGATGATCGCGCTCCACCCCGACGTCGTGAAATCGGGTCACGTCAACCAGGCGCTGGGCGATGCTGTCCATCACGCCATGTATTGCGCGAAAATGTGCCTTAGCTGCGCCGATGCCTGCGCCGCGGAAAAGATGGACATGGCGCAATGCATCCGGCAGTGCAGCGATTGCGCCGACGTGTGCGAGGCGACCACCAGGCTCGGGCTTCGACGGACCGGCGCCAACGAAAGCATTCTCGCCGAAATGCTGCGGTTTTGCGCCCGAGTGTGCGACGAATGCGCCGCCGAATGCGAGAAACACGACATGGAGCATTGCAAATTGTGCGCCCAGATGTGCCGCGAATGCGCCGAGGATTGCCGCAAGGCCGCCGAAAGCATCGGCTAGGCCTCAGGCGGCAACCAGGCCGTTTTCCTTGCGCCATTTGGCCAGTTTCTTGAGCACCATGTCGCGTCTGAGCCGCGACAGGTGGTCGATGAATAAAACCCCGTTGAGGTGGTCCATCTCGTGCTGCAGGCAGACCGCCAGCAAGCCGTCGATGTCTTCCTCATGCATGGTGCCGTCGACATCCTGCCATTTGGCGCGGATCCGGTCTGGGCGCATGACCTCGGCATATTGTTCGGGGACCGACAGGCAACCCTCGGTGTAGGGAATTTCGTTGTCCGATGTCGTGAGGATTTCCGGGTTTATGAACACTCGCGGGTCGCGGACGATGGGAGCGTCCTTGGCCTCGCTCTCGGGCTCCTGCAAATCGATCACCAGCAGGCGGATCGGTTCGCCCACCTGAACCGCAGCGAGGCCGATACCGGGCGCCGCGTACATCGTCTCGAACATGTCGGCGACAAGGGTCTTGAGCGACACGTCGAACGTCTCCACCGGACGCGACGTCTGGCGAAGCATTGGATCGGGGGTTTCGTAAATTCGACGGATTGCCATGGCGGCGATTTAGTCTTTCAGTTGAGGGGGTTCAAGCGATTGCCCGCCCAAATCTCGATACGGGTCAGCTGATTGGGCGCCGTGCGCGCAGCGCCTGGGCAAGCGTTCCTTCGTCAAGATAGTCGAGCTCGCCGCCGACCGGAAGGCCGTGGGCGAGCTGGCTGATGCGGAGCGGAAATTTCTCCAGCCGCTCGGCTAGATAATGGGCGGTGGTCTGGCCCTCCAAGGTCGCGTTCATCGCCAGCACGACCTCGTCGAAGCCGCCGGCGGCGACTCGCTGGACCAGCAAGTCGATGCCGAGATCCTCGGGCCGAATACCGTCGAGCGCGCTCAATCGCCCGCCGAGCACATGATAGCGGCCCGGGAACAGGCGCGAGCGATCCAGCGCCCACAAATCGGCGACTTCCTCGACCACGCACAGCATCTTGTCATCGCGGCGCGGGTCGCGGCAGATGGTGCACGGATCGACCGTATCGACATTGCCGCAGGTCGAGCAGGTCGAAAGTCTGGTCGATACCGACTTCAGCGCTGCAAGCAGCGGCTCGAGGGCGCTCTCGCGGCGTTTCATCAGGTGCAGGACAGCGCGCCTTGCCGAGCGCGGCCCGAGTCCCGGCAACCGCGCCAAGGCTTGCGCCAGCGCTTCGATTTCGTGACTGGCCATTGCCGGCCAACACTTAGGGCGCTTGGCGCTTCGGGCAAGTCCGGCCATAGGGCGGCGCATGCGGATCATCTTCATGGGATCGCCGGACTTTGCCGTGCCCAGCCTCGAGGCGCTGGTCGCCGCGGGTCATGACGTCATCGCGGCTTATTGCCAGCCCCCGCGCCCGGCCGGCCGCGGCAAGGCGGAACGCAAGACCTCGGTCCATGTGGCCGCCGAAGCCTTGGGAATCCCGGTGCGGACCCCGCGATCCCTCCGCACGGCCGAAGCCCAAGCGGAATTTGCGGCGCTCGACTCGGACCTAGCGGCGGTCGCGGCTTACGGACTGATCCTGCCGCCGGAGATTCTCGAAGCGCCGCGGGGCGGCTGCATTAATGTTCACGCCTCGTTACTGCCCAGGTGGCGCGGCGCGGCGCCGATCCAGCGCGCGATCCTGGCCGGCGACGAGGTTAGCGGAGTGACCATCATGCGCATGGACGAAGGGCTCGATACCGGCCCGATGCTGCTCCGGCGTGAGCTTGCTATCGATGGAAAAAATGCCGGTCAAATGACTGACGAACTGGCGAAACTTGGCGCAAGTGTACTGATCGAATGGCTCAACCATCCGACGTCGGCCAAGACCCAGCCTGAAGACGGCGCGACCTATGCCGCCAAGATCGCCAAGGCCGAAACGCGGATCGACTGGTCGCGGCCGGCAACCGGCATCGAACGTCAGATCCGCGCCTTTGCCCCGGTCCCCGGCGCCTGGTTCGAAGTCGCAGGCGAACGAATCAAACTGCTCGAAGCGATCGCCGTCGACGATCGTTCGGGAACGCCTGGCGAAGTGCTCGACGACAGCCTCGACATCTCTTGCGGCGCGGGTTCCATTCGTCCGGTCCGGGTTCAGCGCGCGGGACGTGGAGCGATGAACCCAGTCAAATTGCTGCGCGGCTTCCCGATCGCTCGCGGGACCATCCTTAAGTGACCCGCTGGCGCCTGACGGTCGAATATGATGGCACGCCCTTCGTCGGCTGGCAGCGGCAGGACCAGGGCCCGACCGTGCAGCAGACGTTGGAGGAGGCGCTGGAGCGGATGACCGGCCAACGGTCCGCCTGTACCGCCGCCGGCCGCACCGATACCGGGGTTCATGCACTGGCGCTGCCGGTTCATGTCGATATCGCCCGCGACATCACTCCCCATCGCTTGCGTGAGGGACTGAATGCTTTGGTCCGGCCGCATCCGGTGTCGGTGATCGAGGCCACGATTGTCGCCGGCGACTGGCACGCGCGCTTTTCCTGCACCGGGCGACGCTATCGCTACCGAATGCTCAATCGCCACGCCCCGCCAGCGCTCGATCGCAACCGGGTCTGGCACATCGCGGCCCCGCTCGACGTCGAAGCGATGCGGCAGGCCGCGCGGCATCTGTTGGGACGTCATGACTTCACGACCTTCAGATCGGTCCACTGCCAATCGGCCAATCCGGTGAAAACGCTCGACCGGCTCGATGTAGAGCCAGCGGCCGATGGGGAAATCCATGTCCACGCCGAATCGCGCAGCTTCCTCCACCATCAGGTGCGCTCGATGGCCGGGTGCCTGGCGATGGTCGGCCGCGGGCAATGGAGCCCAGACGACATGGCGGCTGCGCTCGCGGCGCGGGATCGTTCGGCGCTCGGCTTCAACGCGCCGCCAAACGGACTCTATTTCGTCGGCGCAAGCTATCCCTAGACGACCAGCTCCCGCGCCAACGGTCGGCTTTCCCACGCCTGCGGGCTAGCGGTGAGGCCGTAAGCCCCAGCACAGAAGATCGCGACCAGGTCGCCCGGCTCGGCCGCCGGCAAACCAACATCGTCACCAAGGACGTCGAACGGGGTACACAGGCAGCCCGTGACAGTCACCGCTTCCTCGACCGGAGCACCGAATTTATTGGCGATCGCGATCGGGTGGTTGCGCCGGGGCGGTTCACCGAACGGCCCGGTTGCGCCGATCAAATGGTGGCCGCCGCCGTCGGTGACCAGGAAGGTGCGTCCGGCGCTGACCTTCTTATCGACCACGCGGGTAATATAAACTCCGGATTCGGCCACGATCCAGCGGCCGAGTTCGATCGACAATGTGGTCGTCGCGAGCATGTCGGAGGCGTCGCGCAAGCTGTCGCACAGCGCCTTTGCGACGCGGTCGATATCGAGCGGCCACTCGCCCTGAAGGCACGGTGTCCCGAAGCCCCCGCCAAGGTTGAGCTCCGGGAGCCGGATACCGGCGGCATCGGCGATCTGTCCGGCCAGATTGATGGTTTGATGATGGACCTTGATCAGCGCATCGGTGTCGAGCCACTGCGAACCGGTGAAAATGTGCATTCCGCGGAAATCGACATCGGCTTCGATCAAGCCGTTGATGACCGCCGGAGCTTCGTCAGCGTCGAAGCCGAAGGGATTGGGCGCGACGGTGCATTCCGAACCGTCGTCACCGATCGAAAACGGCGGATCGACGCGCACCGCCAGCTTGGGCTTGACCCCCAGTCCTAAAGCGACCGCGATTGCGCGCTCCGCCTCGCCTTCGCTCTCAAGGCTGATCGTCGCGCCAGCACGAATTGCCGCCTCAAGCTCGCTATCGCCCTTCCCGGGGCCCGCGAAGGTCATCGGAATGCCCGCCAGTTCGGCCCGTTGAAGGCGCTCGATTTCGCCCACGGATACGACCCGAAATCCCTCGACATACCTGCCAATGAATTGGAGCAACTCCTGACAAGAGTTTGCGCTAACAGAATAATATAGATTTATGCCCGACGGCATCGCGGCTCTGAAACGGGTGATCTGGCTGCCGATGATATTATTGTCATAGACGAACAGCGGCGTTCCGCCCGCTTCGGCGATCAGTTCGTTCACCGGCATTCCACCGATCACCAGTTGGCCGTCGCTCGCGGCAGTGAAATGGGGTGGCAATGGACCCGTCGGCTTCATTCAACTTCCCCCTGTTTCAGGCCCTCGCCCAAATCATTCGGCGGCGATTGCTTCATATTCCTGCGCGGCGAGGAATTTTTCGGCGTCGAGCGCCGCCATGCACCCGGTTCCAGCCGCAGTCACCGCCTGGCGATAGATTTTATCCATGACGTCACCGCAAGCGAATACGCCCGCAATGTTGGTTCGAGTGGTCCCGGCCTCAACCTCGATATAGCCTTCGGAATCGAGGGTGAGCTGGTCGGCGAACAATTCGGTCGCGGGCGTGTGGCCGATGGCGACGAATGCCCCTTCGACGTCGATCCGGCTGAGTTCGCCGGTGCGCTTGTTGCGGATATCGAGGCCAACCAGCGCCTCGGGCTCGCCGCCGCTGACGAATTCGGCGACCTCGCTGTCCCACACGACCTTGATATTGGGGTGGGCGAACAGGCGGTCCTGGAGGATTTTTTCGGCGCGCAAGCTATCGCGCCGATGGATCAGGGTGACGTCATGGCTGTGGTTGGTGAGGTACAGCGCTTCTTCGACCGCGGTATTGCCACCGCCGATCACCGCGACCTTTTTGCCGCGATAGAAAAACCCATCGCAGGTGGCGCAGGCCGACGCGCCCTTGCCCTTCATATGCTCTTCCGACGGCATGCCAAGCCATTTGGCCTGGGCGCCGGTCGCGATGACCAGCGCATCGGCGACGTAAATCGTGCCGCTGTCGCCGGTCAGCCGAAACGGCCGCCGCGACAGGTCGACGGCGCTGACATGGTCCCACACGACCTTGGTCCCGACATGCTCGGCCTGGGCCTGCATCTCCTCCATCAGCCACGGGCCCTGGATGACGTCGCGAAAGCCGGGGTAATTTTCGACATCGGTCGTGGTCGTCAGCTGGCCGCCGGGCTGGATGCCCTGAATGACGATCGGGTTCATGCCCGCGCGGGCGGCGTAAATGGCGGCGGTATAGCCGGCCGGGCCGGAACCGAGGACTGCCAGGCGGGTCGAAATGCTGTTCGTCATTCGACGCCATCTAAGGCGCGCGGAAGCCCCCCGCAATGGTACCGCGGAGTTCGATGGAGTCTCGATGACCTAGCCATCGCGGTTCGGTTTGTTATGGTCGCGGCGGCAATCAGGAGGCAGATATGGCTGTGCTTGGAATTGGCGGATTGTTCTTCCGCGCGAAGGATCCCGAGGCGCTGACGGCGTGGTATCGCGACCAGCTTGGCGTCGGTGGAAATTGCGTCGCCGAGGGCGTCGATGCCGAGCCCAATGAATGGGTGTGGATGGTCCGCGGCGGTCCGTTGGTGTTCCAGCCGTTCAGGGCCGACAGCGACTATTTCGCCGCCGACAAGGCGTTCATGCTCAACCTCCGGGTGACCGATCTCGACGGTTTACTGGAGCGGCTGCGCAAGGCCGACATCGCGGTCATCACCAAGCCCGAATGGAACGACCCGACCTTGGGCCGCTTCGCCCGCATCCACGACCCCGAAGGCAATGCCATCGAGCTGTGGGAGTAGCCGCCCGAAGCTTAGACGCGCAAGGCTAGACCAGCCGCGACTTGTTGAGCGCGGCCTCGATGAAGCCGGCGAACAGGGGATGCGGCGCGAACGGGCGGCTTTTCAATTCCGGGTGAAACTGGACTCCGATGAACCACGGATGGTCGGGGCGCTCGACGATTTCGGGCAATTCGCCGTCGGGCGACATACCGGAGAAGATCAGGCCCTGCTTCTCCAGCGCGTCGCGATAATGGACATTGACCTCGTAGCGATGGCGGTGACGCTCGGAAATGTCGGTCGTCCCATATTGCTGAGCGACCTTGCTGTTGTGCGACAATTTCGCCTCATAGGCGCCGAGCCGCATGGTCCCGCCAAGATCGGTGTCGGCATTGCGCTTCTGAAGCCCTTCGGGACTCATCCATTCGGTGATGAGGCCGACCACCGGCTCGGTCGTTTGGCCAAATTCGGTGGTCGAAGCGGCGGCGATTCCGGCCTGGTTTCGAGCTGCCTCGATGCACGCCATTTGCATGCCGAGGCAGATGCCGAAGAACGGAATGTCGCGCTCGCGGGCGAATTTGACCGACGCGATCTTGCCCTCGCTGCCGCGCTCGCCAAAGCCGCCGGGGACGAGGATGCCGTGGAGTGGCTCGAGGTTGGCGACGACGTCGGCATCGTCATGTTCGAACAATTCGGCGTCGATCCACTCGATATTGACCTTGGTGCGGTTGGCGATGCCGCCATGGACGAGCGCCTCGCGCAGGCTTTTATAGGCATCGGGAAGGCCGACATATTTGCCGACCACGCCGATCGTGACTTCGCTGTCATAATGATCGATCGCGTCCATGATCGCGACCCAGCTGGCCATGTCGGGCGCTGGCGCGCCTTCGATCCTGAACGCTCGAAGCACTTCGTCGTCGAGCCCGTCGCGGTGATATTGCAGCGGCACATCGTAGATGTTGCGGGCGTCGAGCGCCGGGATCACCGCCGAGAAGGCGACATTGCAAAATTGGGCGATCTTGGCGCGTTCGGCATCGGGCAAGGGCTTTTCGCTGCGGCACAACAGGACATCCGGCTGGACCCCGAGACTGGCGATTTCGCGGACGCTGTGCTGGGTCGGCTTGGTCTTGAGTTCGCCCGCCGCCGCGATCCACGGCACCAATGTGGTGTGGACGCTGACCGTCTGGTCGCGGCCAAGGTCGTTGCGCAGCTGGCGGATGGCCTCGATGAACGGCAGGCTTTCGATGTCGCCGACCGTCCCGCCGATCTCGCAGATAACGAAATCGACGTCGTCAATGTCGTTAAGCGCGAATTCCTTGAGCGCGTTGGTGACGTGAGGGACGACCTGGACGGTGGCGCCGAGATAATCGCCGCGCCGTTCCTTGGCGATGATGTCGCTGTAGATCCGGCCGGTGGTGACATTGTCCGACTGGCGTGCCGACACGCCGGTGAAGCGCTCGTAATGGCCCAGGTCGAGGTCGGTCTCGGCACCGTCGTCGGTGACATAGACTTCGCCGTGCTGATAGGGACTCATCGTCCCCGGATCGACATTCAGATAGGGATCGAACTTGCGGATCCGGACCTTGAACCCGCGCGCCTGAAGGAGCGCCCCGAGCGATGCCGAGAGCAAACCCTTACCAAGCGATGAGACCACGCCGCCGGTGACGAAAATGAACCGAGCCATGGGAGTTGGGCCTTAGGGGTCGAAGCGCCGGTCAGGCAAGCCGCAATGTCGAAAAAATTTGTGGAGAGTTGATCCGCCCTAGGGGATGAGCGGCACCGCCGGCTTGCGCTGGCCCCCCGCCGGAGCGGTTGCCGGCCCAGTGGCTGGCGGCGCAGCCGGGTCGGCGGCCGGCTTGTTGGGATTGCTGATCGGCGTCGCGACATTGGCCAGCGAGGTATCGATCTTGGGCGTTTCCCGGGTGACTCCGGCAACCGCGGCCATGATGATCGACAAGACGATGAACGTGCCGCCCAGAACCGAGGTCGAACGGGTCAGAAAATCGGCTGCTCCACGCGCGGTCATGAAGCCCGATGAACTGCCGCCGACGCCCAGCCCGCCGCCTTCCGAGCGCTGCATGAGGATGACCAGGACCAGTGAAACCGAAACCACGGCTTGGACGATGAGCAGGAATTTGAACATGACGCGCTTTCTTGAATATCGGGGTTCGCGGAAACGAGGATTGGGGGCGATCTAGGCGATTGCCCCCGCCCCTTCAACCGTCAGCCGGATTCGCCGCAACGACGATCGGCACGAATTCGACTGCCTTCAGGCTCGCTCCGCCGACCAGAGCGCCATCGACATCGGGCACAGCGAAGATTTCCGCGGCATTCGCGGCCTTGACCGACCCGCCGTAAAGAATCCGAACCGATCTTCCGGCCTCGCCATAAGCGCGGATCAGACGCTGGCGAAGCGCAGCGTGCATTTCGCCGATGTCGCCGATCGATGGCACTTTGCCGGTCCCGATTGCCCAGATGGGTTCGTACGCAACCGCGAGCTGAGCCGCGGCTCCTTCGGATTGCGGCAGCGACGAATCGAGCTGAGCGGCGACTGTAGCGACCGCCTGTCCGGCCCCGCGCACCGAATCGCTTTCGCCGACGCAGACGATGACCTGAAGTCCAGCGGCGATCGCGGTTTCGGCCTTGGCGCGGATTTGCGCGTCGCTCTCGTGCTGTTCCTCGCGCCGTTCGCTGTGTCCGACGATGGTTAAGGTTGCGCCGCAATCGACCAGCATCGACGCGGATATGGAGCCGGTATGCGCTCCGCTCGCCGCCTGGTGCATGTCCTGGCCGCCGATCGCGAACCCAGGCGCGGCGCGCACCGCGCGCTCGATCAATGTCGCCGGCAGGCACAAAGCGCAATCGACTGACGAATAACCGGCAGCGCCTTCGGCAATCGCCCGAACCTCCGCCAGATTTTCGCCGGTGCCGTTCATTTTCCAATTGCCGGCGACGAATTTGCGGAGGCTCATCATGTTTCCCTGATATTTGACCACCGCTCCCCTAGCCGCGCACGCTGGATTGCGGAAGCGGCGCGCTTGAAGCCGCGCAACTCGCCCCCTAAAGCGGGCCCACCTCCCTCGCTTCCCTTTCATTGTCCGGATCGCCCGATGCTTTCATCTTTCCGCCGCTTGTCCAAATCGAAAATCGGCACCGCCGTCATGGCGTTCGTGCTGTTCGGAATCCTCGCCGGCTTCGCGATGAGCGACGTCAGGAATTTCGGTTCGGGCGACATCGGGTTCGGAATGGCCAGCGACACTTTGGTCGACGTCGGCGACCAGAAAGTCACCGAGCGCGAAATGAACGAGGCGGTCCAGCGCCAATTGCAGGAATTCAGGCAGCAAAAGCCGGACGCCGAATATAGCGCGATCGCCGGCCAGTTCCCGCAATTGCTTGCAGCGCTCATCGATCAGCGCACCTTGATCGCCTTTGCCGACAAATTCGGCTTTCATCTGTCCAAGCGGCTGATCGACGCCGAAATCGCGCAGATCCCCGAGGCCAAGGGACTCAACGGCAAATTCAGCGACGACGTCTATCAGGCATTTCTGGCCCGCCGCCGGATGACCGATACGCAGGTCCGGCAAATCATTTCGGGCAGCTTGCTTCAGCGCCTGCTTCTGACCCCGGTCGCGGCCAATGCCCGGGTTCCGGTGGGAATGGCGACCCCGTTCGCCTCGATGCTGCTCGAATCGCGCCAGGGCATCGGCGCTGCAATCCCGGTCGAGGCATTTGCCGCCGGGCTCAAGCCAAACGATTCCCAGCTCCAGACATTCTATGCCGCCAATCGCGCGCGCTACACGGTCCCTGAACAGCGCAGCCTGCGCATCGCCACGATCAGCCCCGCGACGGTCGCTTCGGTTGCAGCGACGGACCAGGAAATCGCCGCTTATTACAATGCCAATCAGGCCAGCTATGGCGCAGCGTCCAGCCGCGACCTCGAACAGGTCGTCGTGCCCGACCAGAAGACCGCGGCGCAAATCGCTGCCCGGGCCAAGGCCGGAGCAACCCTGGCGGCTGCCTCCGCGCCTGCCGGAAGCAATGCCGCGGTCGCCGATCTGCCCGCCCAGAAGCCCGCCGATTATTCCTCGGCCGCTGGGGACAAGGTCGCAGCAGCAGTTTTCGCAGCGCCTTCCGGTGCCATCGTCGGCCCGCTGCAGTCGGATTTCGGCTGGGTCGTGGTCAAGGTGAAGTCGGTGGCGGCAAGCAGCGGCAAGACGCTTGCCCAGGCCCGCTCCGAAATCGTCTCGAAACTCAATGACGAAAAGCGCAAGGAAGCGCTCGAAGCCCTGGTCGACAAAGTCCAGACCGCGATCGACGACGGCGCCAATCTGACGGAGGCCGCGGCGTCCGCGAAATTGGCGGTGACGACGACCCCGCTGGTCATGGCCAATGGGGCGTCCCGCACCAATGCCAGTCAGCGCCTTCCGCAAAGCCTTGCGCCGGCACTCCAGACCGGTTTCGAGATCGCGGCCAGCGACCCGCCGGAGATTGTCAGCCTGCCCGACGGCGCGGGCTATGCACTGGTCGCTCCGGCGACGGTCATTTCAGCGGCTCCGGCGCCGCTTGCCGCGATCCGCAGTCTGGTGGCGAAGGATTGGGTGAACAAGGAAGCGGGCGTCCGCGCCAAGGCCGCTGCAGTCGCCATCGCGGCCAAGGTCGCCAAGGGAACGAGCATGGCCGATGCGGTCAAGCAGGCCGGCGTTCCGTTGCCCGCGCCGCGCCCGATCGCCGCCCGCCGGTTGCAGATCGCAACCGCCAGCGGTGTGGTTCCGGCGCCGATGCAGATGCTGTTCTCGCTTGCCGAAGGGAATAGCCGGATGGTCGCCGACAATGATGGACGCGGCTTTTATGTCGTCAAGGTCGACAAGGTCATCCCCGGCAATGCTTTGCTCCAGCCGGGGCTGATCACCAAAATGCAGTCCGAACTCCAGGACGGACTGTCTGAAGATTATGCGCGCCAGTTCATTGCCGCCTTGCGCAAGGAAATGAAGGTCGAACGCAACGAAAAGGCGCTCGCCGCCCTTCAGACCCGGCTGCGCCAGGGCAGCAATCAATAGCCAATCGGCGCGGGCGCAATCGAGGCGCTTGACCCGAACCGATTTGTTGCCTACACGTTCTCCGTTCGTTCCGGACGAGGAGTGCATTGCTCATGCTCACCGCCAAACAGCGTGAATTGCTGCTGTTCATCGATGGCAAGCTCAAACAGGGCGGAATTTCGCCCAGCTTCGATGAAATGCGCGCGGCGCTTGAACTCAAGTCCAAGTCCGGAGTCCACCGGCTGATCTCGGCGCTCGAGGAACGCGGCTTCATCCGCCGACTGCCCAACCGCGCTCGGGCGCTGGAAGTCGTCAAGCTGCCCGACATGCCGGTTGCAAGCGTCATTCCAATCCGGCCGGCCGCGGCGCTTCCCGCTGCCGCCAACGACATGATGGAAATCCCGCTCTACGGCCGGATCGCCGCGGGTACGCCGATCGAGGCGCTCCAGGGCACCGAAAGTTTCGCCGTCCCCGCCGCCTTGCTCGGGCCGGGCGAACATTATGCGCTCGAGGTGTCAGGCGATTCGATGGTCGAGGAAGGCATTCTCGACGGCGATTTCGCGCTCATCCGCAAGACCGAGACCGCGCGCGATGGCGAAATCGTGGTGGCGCTGATCGATCAGGAGGAAGCGACCCTCAAGACCTTCCGCCGCGAAGGAAGCATGATCCGGCTCGATCCCGCCAACCGCCAGTACGAGCCACAACGCTATCGCCCCGACCAGGTCGAGATCCAGGGCCGGCTGGCGGGGATCATCCGCCGCTACTGAGCTTCCGCCGGCCCGGCGGCCGCTGCTGCTGGGCTGCGGCTGCTTCGCTGAACGTCCCCCAGGGATGGGCGCCGACCCACTGTTCGACGCTGGTGATGGCCGGCCGCTGACGCAAAGTGATCGCCAGGCCGCCGGTGCGCTGCCACATCGTTCGGTCGAGCTTGAGCCAGCGCGGCTTGCACCCCGCGGGCAGGCGCCGTTCGGCGATGACGATGTCGGCCTCGGCGCAGCTCGCGACCAGCTGCTGCCATTCGATGATGTCCTTCGACCGCATCGCCAGCAGCCGCCAGCGCCGCCCGTCGCGCTCGATGTCAGCAATACAGGCATCGCGGGAACATGCGGCGTAAGGAGCGCTTTCGATCGACCCGCCGTCCCCGTCGAACCCCGACGCTTCGGACAATAAGGAGCGGACGTAATCGCCGCTTCGGTCGCGCAGCAGCCGCGGCGTTCCGTCGCGCTCGACGATTGCGACATTCCGGCCGTCGCCGGTGACCAGCACATCGGGGCGCGGCGCTGCACAGGCGATCGCCGCGCCAATCGCCACTGGGATAAACCCCAGACGCTGCATCGGCGTCACCCATAGGCTCAGCCACAGTCCGCCAACGACCATCATCACG
>JACDEB010000056.1 GCA_013816595.1 Sphingomonas sp.
AGGCACCACACCAGGATCCCCGTCACTCCATCATGATCGGGGGACAGCCACCGCTCCAGTCCAGCTGAAGCCGCGGCCCATTACCGTATCTTTCCACCCATTGCGGACATTATACCGGCGGCAGGATCGTGAGCCGAGCTTCTTTAGCGCCGCACCTGGCACATCGAAGACGCACGGCCAGAGCCCTGATGCCCGAGGCTCCACCGCCGAGTTTGGCTGCTTCATAGCCGCTGAGCGTTCGCGCTGCTCCACACCCTGCGCACTCAATCCGCAGGCCCGCGCCGAACCTAACAAGGTCGGCGATTGTGCGGATGTGCTTGGTGGACATTTGACTGCGCTACGCGTTGTGGAACGATTCGTGAACAAATGCTGGTGTGGCTCTCCTAGTTTAATTGTCGATTGTCTTGCTCATTGAACTGACGAGCAACGGAGTCCCACATGATTGAGTATGACGACGACCCCATTCTGCCTGGGCGCTTTACCGGCGCAAAGCTGGCGCTGAAGCCGATGCACGTCTGGGCCGTCCGCGTCCGGCTCCAAGTAGCTGAGCTGCACCGTGACATCGCCCTGTTCGACATCGCCCTGGACAGTAAGCTGCGCGGCTGCGACGTCGTGGCTCTTCGCCTGTCGGACATACTATCGGCCGGAGCGGTTAAGCGGCGCGGAATCGTTCTTCAGCAGAAAACGGGGCGACCGGTTCACTTCGAGATCACTGAGCAGACCCGCCGATCTCTCGCGGATTGGCTGGGAGTTCGAAATGGGTTGCCTTCGGATTGGCTGTTCCCCAGCCGAATAAAGGAAGGCGATCACTTATCGACCCGACAATATCATCGCCGGGTGAAAGCCTGGACGCGACTCATTGGATTGGAACCGTCGGCTTATGGCACTCATAGCCTGCGGCGGACCAAAGTGTCGCTGCTATATCGGAAGACAGGGAACCTCAGAGCCTGCCAACTCCTCTTGGGGCACACAAAGCTTGAAAGCACAGTTCGCTACCTCGGGGTGGAGGTCGATGATGCTCTCCAGCTGTCCGAGGGCTTGGAGATTTAATGTCCGCAATGGGTGGAAAGCGGACATAACCAGTTCAACGATGCGCGCAATCTACATCCAAGCCCGAATGGCGCGCCTTCATCAGCGCATGCATTTTGCGAACGAGAGCAGTCACGAACGTTATAACGCCTACGGCTATGGCGGCTATCAACCTAGTTATGGCGGATACGATCTGAGTGATGGTGACGACAATCATCATCACGACGGCGACGATTAATCACAGTTCGCCAGATCCAGCTGCCGCTGGGTCTGGCACCCCTAAGAACGCAGAAAGGATGTCCGCAATGGGTCGAAACCGGACATTAGAGGTGTCTCCCCCAACTCCGCATTTGCCACCTCGACCACCTCAACGGTGCATCCGCTCCAGAAGCTCCGCCGTAACTGCAAGTGTCTCTATTGAGGAGCTTGGTACGGTGTCCTTTGAAATTCGATCGGAGAGTTTCGACTTCTCGCAACGCGAGACAATTTATCTGAGGCGCAGGGTGCGCGATGAGGCGGGCGCGGCAGCCAATGCCCAATCCCTCGCCTCCACGCTCGCACACGTTGAATTGGCAACGGCTTACGCTGTTCGTTGCCGCAGCGCTGACGATCGTGCCTGGATCGCGGAAAATCGGGTCTGGTAATGCGACAAACGGCGACGCTGTAAGCCACCCATTCGTGGTGCTTGCGACTAGCCGATGAACCCAATCGACCCGCCCACCGGGCGCCCGACTGGATCACTCGAATGTCCGCTTTGGTTCGAATGCGGTCACTGCAGCTTGAGCGACGGAACACCGTACTCTGGTCAATCGCTTTTGCGACAGCGGCGGCCTAAGCAGCCCTGGAGTTTAGGCGCCCGAATAATCCTTGGAGGAAAGCGACGAAATGGACAGCTATCTGAAGCATTATATCGGCGGCGCCTGGGTCGACTCGATAGGGGGTGAGCGGCACGAGGTCATCAGCCCCTCGACCGAGGAACCCTGCACCGAGATTACCTTCGGAACTAAGGCCGACGTCGATGCTGCCGTTGCCGCCGCGCGCCGCGCTTTTGCAAGCTACTCGCAGACGAGTGTCGAGGAACGGCTGGCGCTGCTCGGCCGCATCGCGGAAGAGTTTAAGAAGCGTATTTCTGACTTGGGGCGGTCCATGGCGCTCGAGATGGGCGCTCCGGTCTCTTTCGCGTCAACCGCGCAAGCCTATGCCGCCCTCGCGCATTTCGGCCTGACGGCCAAGGCGCTCGCCGACTTCCAGTTCGAGGAACGTATCGGGACGACGCGCGTCATCCATGAACCAATCGGGGTTGTCGGCATGATCACGCCGTGGAACTGGCCGCTGAACCAGATTGCTCTGAAGGTCGCGCCCGCGCTAGCGGCTGGCGACACGATGGTTCTGAAACCGTCCGAGGAATGCCCCGGCAACGCCGCGATCTTCGCCGAAATCCTCGCCGCGGCAGGCGTGCCTGCCGGAGTGTTCAACCTGGTACAGGGCAATGGTCCGATTACCGGCGAAGCGATCTCGGCCCATCCCGACATCGACATGGTGAGCTTCACTGGATCTACGCGTGCGGGCATTCTCATTGCCAAGGCGGCAGCTGATACGGTCAAGCGCGTTCACACCGAACTCGGCGGTAAAGCGGCGAATCTCGTGCTCGAAGGTGCGGATCTGGCCGCGGTGCTGCCGCCCACGATCGCCGGCGTGATCGCCAATTCTGGACAGAGTTGCATCGCGCCAACGCGCATCCTGGTTCACCAAAGCCAGGAAGTCGAAGCGGTGGGCGTCATCAGGGGGATAATGGAAGCTACTCCTGTGGGCGACCCGATGACCGAGGGCGCGCATATTGGTCCTGTCGTCAACAAGACGCAGTTCGACAAGATCCAAGGCCTGATCCAGTCGGCGATCGACGAGGGTGCCGATCTTGTGACCGGCGGCACCGGCCGACCGGTCGAGCTCAACCGCGGCTATTATGTCCGGCCGACACTGTTCAGCGGCGTCACGCCCACAATGCGCATCGCCAATGAGGAAATCTTCGGACCCGTCGCGACGGTCATGACCTATACCGATGAGGAAGACGGCATCCGCATCGCCAATGACACGCCTTACGGTCTGTCCGCGACAATTTCGGGTGATCCGGCAGCTGCGGCTATGGTCGCGTCGCGTATTCGCGCAGGGATCGTTACGATCAACAATTGGGCGCCGGACGGTGCGGCGCCGTTCGGCGGCTACAAGCAATCGGGGAATGGCCGCGAGGGCGGCGTCTATGGCCTACGCGAGTTCATGGAGGTAAAGTCGGTGATCGGCGAGCTCGCCTAAAACTCAGCTTCGTAGCGATGCGTACTTTCTGTTTCGAGCAACGGATAAGGACCGCAAGGAAGGTAAGCGACTTTGGGTCCGATATGGGTTGAAAGCGGACATTAGCGGGTGGCAGTTTCACGACGACATGCGGGCATAAACGTGGGAACATCAGGCCATCCGTCCAAACCTGCAAGGTAAGTTAGGCAGACGCCGTGTCCTCTCATACCAGCCCGCTTTAAGCAATCGCGGGCGAGTGCAACGACGATCCCGAATTGCAGGAGAGCTGTGTTTCCTTTCAAGGTGTCGACCAGCGGATTGCTTTGGTCGGTCATGGATACGCGCCGTGGCACAACACCTTCGGCACTCCATGTGACTTCCCGCCATGCATGCATGCACCGCCCTCCGGCCGGGATGAGTTCCGATTGCAGCGCCCTCCCCAGCCCGGTGCAATGCGCTTTTGAAGGCGCAGCATAAGCGCTGATCTGGCAAATGATCGCAGTGATCTAGGCTGCGCAAGCACCTCGCAGCTGCGGTGGACATTCGAACGGAAGCAGACCTTAGCCGGTCGGAAGTAGAGGGAAGGCCGGCAGAGATAGCCGGCGCTCACTTCGGTTAGCCCGAGCGATGTTTATGGGGCGGCCTTAAAAATCCATGCCGCCCATGCCGCCCATGCCGCCGCCACCACCCATTGGTATAGCCGGCTTGTCTTCGGGCAGCTCAGCGATTGCAGCCTCGGTGGTAATCAGTAGACCAGCGATTGATGCCGCATCCTGCAGCGCAGCACGAACAACCTTGGTCGGGTCGATGACACCGGCTTTGACGAGGTTCTCATAGACCTCGGTCTGGGCGTTAAACCCCATATTCTGGTCATTGCCGTCGACGAGTTTGCCGGCAACAACGGCGCCATCGTGCCCCGCGTTCTCGGCTATTTGCCGGAGCGGCGCGCTGAGTGACTTGCGGACGATATCGATGCCGCGGGTCTGATCGTCGTTGACCCCCTTCATGCCCTCGAGCGCCTTGGTCGCGTATAGCAGAGCCGTGCCGCCACCGGGCACGGTGCCTTCCTCGACCGCAGCCCGCGTCGCGTGGAGCGCATCGTCGACGCGGTCCTTACGCTCCTTGACCTCGACCTCGGACGCACCGCCGACCTTGATCACCGCAACGCCGCCGGCGAGCTTGGCGAGACGCTCCTGGAGCTTCTCCTTGTCATAGTCGCTGGTCGTGGTCTCGACCTGCTGGCGGATCGCCTCGGTACGCGCCTTGATCGTCTCATGCTTGCCTGCACCATCGACAATGAGGGTGTTGTCCTTGTCGATCGTCACGCGCTTCGCGCTGCCGAGCATTGCAACCGTGACATTCTCCAATTTGATGCCGAGATCTTCGGAGATCATCTCGCCCGCGGTGAGTATCGAAATATCCTCGAGCATTGCCTTGCGGCGATCGCCGAAGCCTGGCGCCTTGACCGCGGCAACCTTGAGGCCGCCGCGCAGCTTGTTGACCACCAGAGTAGCGAGCGCCTCGCCTTCGATATCCTCCGCAATGATCAGCAGCGGACGACCCGACTGCACGACCGCCTCGAGGATCGGAAGTAGCGCTTGCAAGTTGCTCAGCTTCTTCTCGTGGATCAGGATGTACGGATCCGTGAGCTCGACCGACATCTTTTCCGGGTTGGTGATGAAGTAAGGCGACAGATAGCCGCGGTCGAACTGCATGCCTTCGACGACATCCAATTCAAACTCGAGGCCCTTGGCCTCCTCGACCGTGATGACGCCTTCCTTGCCGACCTTGTCCATCGCTTCGGCGATCTTCTCGCCGATGACGGTGTCGCCGTTGGCTGAGATCGTGCCAACCTGGGCAATCTCCTTATTGTCGGCCACAGTCTTCGACCGACCCTTCAAGTCTTCGACGACCTTGATTACGGCCAGATCGATGCCGCGCTTCAGGTCCATCGGGTTCGCGCCGGCTGCAACCGACTTCATGCCTTCGCGGACAATCGTCTGGGCGAGAACAGTCGCCGTAGTGGTGCCGTCACCGGCATGGTCATGGGTCTTTGTCGCAACGGCTCTCACCATCTGCGCGCCCATGTTCTCGAACTTGTCCTTGAGCTCAATCTCCTTGGCGACGGTGACTCCGTCCTTAGTGATGCGCGGCGCGCCATAGCTCTTGTCGAGGACGACGTTGCGGCCCTTGGGGCCAAGCGTCACTCGTACGGCATTGGCGATGATGTCCACGCCACGGGTAATTCCTTCACGCGCGTCGCGCGCGAACTTAACGTCCTTGCCTGCCATAGTCGTAAATCCTTGTTTGCGTATGAGCCGGGCGCCGGTGCCCGAATTTGGGTAGCGCTATTTCGAAAGTCGGTGGGCTCAGCCAACGACGCCCAAAATGTCGCTTTCCTTCATGATGATCAGGTCTTCGCCATCGAGCTTGATCTCGGTGCCCGACCATTTGCCGAACAGGATCTTGTCGCCGGCATTGACGTCGAGCGGGGTGATCGTCCCGTCGTCGGCGCGCGTTCCGGTACCAACCGAGATGACTTCGCCCTCTTGCGGCTTTTCCTGCGCAGTGTCGGGAATGATGATCCCGCCGGAAGACTTCTCTTGGGCCTCGACGCGGCGGACGAGGACTCGGTCATGCAAGGGCCTAAATGTCATGCTGCGGCTTTCATCTCGCTGGGTCGCGACCAGTTCGTCGCTTTCACAATCGGGAGCCAGCGCTGCCTATTTGCGAGCTGGCACTCTCACGAGAGACTGCCAATGGCTTATAGATACGTTGTGCTAACAAAAATTCAAGTTCAGCCCGAGGTCGCCGGTGCACCGCAGTGAGGACGAGAAGCATTGCGATTGCAGCGCCCTCCCAGCCCGGAGCAATGCGTTTGTCGGGCACAGGAATGCGCGAGCTCGGCGCCTTGGATGTGGCTTGCTCCCTCAGTTCAGGTTGCTGGGCCCGCGATCGCTGAGGTCAGTTTCCGCAGTTCGATAAAGTAGGCATCCACCTGCTCGATCGCCGTTTTCAAGTATGATGGCGACAAATGTTCGTAGTGCCTGGCCGTGGTCCCGCGCGCGCTGTGCCCGGCCAGGATCTGCCGCTGCTCGTACGGCACGCCGCGTTCGGCGAGCCAGGTCAGCATCGTATGGCGTAGCGTTTTGGGCGTCGCGCCTGACACGCCGGCCTCTTCGCACGCCGCTTTCCACGATCTCCTGATCGACTTCGTCTCGCGCTCGAAAAACTCAGTGTCTTCCCCTGCCTCGCTGCGCGTTACCGCCACGCGATATTTGATGAGCTTTCCCTCGATGCCGACCACCCAAGGTCGAACCGCCCTGGCCATCGGCACGATGGCGCGGCGCTTGCGCGCGTGCGTTCTGCCGGGGTGGTTGGGGTTGATCAGGTTGCGCTCGAAATCGATATTGGTGTGCTCAAGTTCGAGCACGGCCTGCGGGCGTCCCGCAGTGCCCAGTTCAATGACGATGAAGCGGATGACGTGCTCCCGGTCCGACCGCCCGGCGCAGGCGTCGATGATTGCGGCAACTTCCATTTGTGAAAGCACGCGGTCGCGCGGTTGGCTGCGCGTGTGAGCAGGCATGTCAGCAATGAACGGCGGTGGCTTTGGTATCCGTTGGTGCTTCCACGCCCAGGTCAATGCTCCTCGCAGTGCTGCCAAATCGCGGCTGACTGTATGCCCACCAGCGCCAGATGCTGATCGCCACTCACGAAAGCGAGCCTGGACTTCTGGGGTCAGGTCCTTGACCAGGACCTTATCGCCCAAACGTCCCAAGCGGCGCTCGTCGCTAAAGAACGTATTGAGGTGGGTGGCCGAGTAATAATATCGTTGGGGCGCTGCTAGGCGGGAAACGTGAAATTTTAGCCATTCAGAGATCAATTCTTGAACGGAGGGTGACGCCGATTCTCGCTCACCCATTCGTCCTTGATGCTCGCATAGTGGTGAGCGGCAAACCGTTCCGGTGGCGAACTCGCGGAGTCGATGAGATTCAATTCCCGCGAGCAGTCCGTAAATCTTGTCCGACATTAACAGGAGCACGTCGGCATGCTGAAGCAACGCGGGCCGGCCGGACCGAGCAGAAAGGCGAAGCCTGTCTAATAAATCACAAAGAGGATCAGCTGCTACTTGCTCTTTCATCCGTACTACCGTTCTCTCGCGCCGCACGCGTCGGCGGCCTCGTCTGGTACTAAATAGCAATATTGGTGTTAAATATCAATTATTGGTTAAAGGATTTCTTAGGTTGCTCACTGGCGCACAAATCCGAGCTGCTCGCGGGTTGCTAAACCTGTCAGTTTCCGAACTAGCAGACGACACGGGTCTGGCTATCAATACGATCCGGCGGGCGGAATCCACGAACGATACTCCGCCGATCACTGAGGGAAATTTGCGTTTGCTAAGAACTACGCTTGAGGCGGCAGGGGTCGTGTTTCTCGCGGCGAACGAGTTAGGGCCGGGAGTCCGTTTTAGGAGCCTTTCGCCCGTGCCGGCACACTCGAGGCGCCGACTGCGCAGTTAGTTAGAGTTACTCATGACCCCGCTCAGCAGTGAGAATATGCAAGCTCCCAAAATAGCAGATTTCCCAGAGCATTTCTTCAAATACCGTGCGCTGGATACTGAGCAACAGCGCGAGTGGGTCAAGCGAACGTTGTTGAATAATGAAATTTATTGGGCAGCACCAGCCTCCTTCAACGACCCTTTCGACTGCGCGCCAATATATGAGGTTCCCCCTCGGCATCTTCGCGGGCCCATGATCCACAGAGTAGCCCAAGCCGAAGGGCGCTTTGCTAACCGCGCGGAACGTCGGCGACGCGAAAGGCAACTTGCGCGAATGCCGAATAACATTCTCGAAGCTGGGATCGATAATATCAAGACAATGGTGTTGCAGGAAACTGCTGTGTATTCATTGGCAAGCGCGGCAGATGAGATTTTGATGTGGTCTCATTACTCTGGAGCGCACACCGGCATCAGCTTGCGGTTTAGGCCAAGACCGCTGCTACGAACGTTCAATGTTGCCTTTCCCGTGCGCTACACGCCCGATCGGCCAACCGTTATGATAGGGCTTGATGAGCGCACGGAGCTTCTCCAAAAAATGCTACTCACTAAAGCCGACATCTGGTCATACGAACAGGAATGGCGCTTCGTTGGTTGGCGCGAGGGCCCCGGCCCGCGTCAATTCCAAGCCGGCGCTCTAGATGGGATCATTCTAGGAGAAAGGATTAGCGCTGCCAACGAAGAGCTTGTGAGGCGTTGGGTAGCGGCGCGGACGGGGGACCCGATTGAGGTGCTGAGAGCAACCCTGGATCCTCATCTGTTCCAATTACAGATACGCCCCTAGGAGTTTTCCGGGCGAGCAGCGAGCCAGGCGCCTCAATGGGAGCTTGACCGTGCTCGGCGGTCACGGTGGGGCCATCGCCTTCACAAAGCTGCCGTTCGCTCGGAAAGCATTTGCGAATGAGATGAAGGTCGGCGACCGGTTGCACACTCTCGCGATGACTGCTTGTGTGACCAGCTTGATCATGTTCATTGTCGGCTCAGCCTTCGCCCTGGCAAGCGAGCACCGCTGCTTTGCTAGCGCGCGCCACAAGTGGTTCGGCATACAGGGAATCCACCGAACTTTAGCCCATCTCGCATATGGTTTGTCTAGCCAGCCTCGCAAGCGCTGACAGCTCACGTCTCCAGTCGCGCATTTCTTTGGTGTGAAGGCCGGTCTTGAAGGCATTCCGATTGGCCTTGGGGGCTCCACTGCCGCTGGCGCCCCCATGCATTCGGCAGCGCATCTTGCCCGAAACGGACGGGGAACGGCACGGCCTACCCAATCTCGTTTTCGCTCCGCATCGCAAGCTTCCCTGCATGGGTCCGGTGTTTCTCAGATGCTGCGAGAGGCTTCGTTCATTTCCGCACATTTGTAGCTCAGCCTTCAGTTCAGTCACCATTGAGGCACCGGCACGACGAGGGCTTGGTCTGGAAACCGGCGCACGATCTTCAGGCGGTGGCGACGCTTTTCGAACAACTCCAGCAACTTCGAATGCAAATTCAGAAATTTTTCGGCGTGGCGTAGTTCGATGTCCCTGACGCCTAGCTTGTCCCCAGCTGTTGCAGCCCGACTTAAACAGGTCATGCTGGTCTCGAACACCGCCATCATTTTGGCGGCGATAACTTCCTCGACAGGATCCTGGGGCTCCAAGGCATTCATATAAGCGGAAGCAGCACGCATTGCCTCGTCGCTGTCGTCCGAGTTGGCATGTAGGGATGGCAAACGCGCTAGAAGGTATTGCGCTAAGCGGGTTGAGGCAGCTCCGTCCGCGCGCTGGATTTGCGGCGTTCTTTCCTGAGGGATTAAATTCGTCATGGTGGTGGCTCCTTGTTTGCTGCCGGGGGATGTCCGCGGCTGGGCCAACACACCATCCACTCATGTACCTTCACGAATTGTGTCAGTGTCCGCCGGCCTACTGTGCATGGGGTTGTTCTTCACTTTTGCAGCGCGTACGCAATTTGATGGGAGCCGACAGCACCACCCGCCTGCACGATCGTCAATCGTGTAGGGTTAGGAACGGCGGTACACTGGCCACCATGACCCCAGGCATCTTAAAGCATCTTTGGAGATGAACCCATTCGGAAACACCCTTGCGAACTGAGTTTCGGGTTGGAGTAGCCCAATTAGCTCCTACCGACGGCGAGGTCCGCTTTTTTGGGGTTATTAGCCAATTTCCGGCTGGTGGAGCTGAGGGGAATCGAACCCCTGACCTCTGCAGTGCGATTGCTCAGTTAAAGGGGGTTCTGGTTACCGTCGGGCTGGTGGAGCTGAGGGGAATCGAACCCCTGACCTCTGCAGTGCGATTGCAGCGCTCTCCCATCTGAGCTACAGCCCCGCACCGTCGGAAGGCGGCTCACTAGCCGCGATTTCTATACCGCGCAACGCCCCTGGTGCATCGCCAATCGCGAGCCCGTACGAACCTCCAAAACGAATGATTTTGACGGTAAATTGAGGAACGCGCGTTTCGCCGAGTGCGTTTGATTGTCCTGACCCGTCGCTCGAGCGCATCAGTCGCCCGGCGAGCCAGATCGCATCCCGTGGGGAGCGAACACAAAAAAGGCCCGGCCGCATTCCCCCTTCGCGGCCGGGCCTTTTTCATTGGCTCAATCGCGCCTATCGACCCGCTCGACCAACCAACACATTTGATGGAGTAATTCTATGGCCCGCGCTTGGCACCTCAAGTACCGTCCCGAAGGCCTGCCCACCGCCGACAATTTCGAGATCAGGGACGTCGATTTGCCCAAGCTCAAGGACGGCGAATTGCGCGTTCGAAACCGCTGGCTGTCGGTCGATCCCTACATGCGCGGACGAATGAACGACGTGAAATCCTATGTCCCGCCATTCGCCATTGACGCTCCGCTCGAAGGCGGCGCAATCGGCGAAGTGGTCGAGAGCAAAGACAAGGGATTCGCCAAGGGCGATTTGGTCCTGCACATGGCCGGCTGGCGCGATGAAGCCGTGATCGCGGCCAAGACCGCGCTCAAGCTGCCCGACCTTGGAGTCGATCCGCAGCAATTCCTCGGAGTCCTTGGAGTGACCGGGGCGACGGCCTTTTTCGGACTGCTCGATGCCGCCAGCGCCAAGAAGGGCGACACCGTGTTCGTGTCCGCCGCCGCGGGCGCGGTCGGATCGGTCGTGGTTCAGATCGCCAAGGCCAAGAGCATGACCGTCATCGGTTCTGCCGGTGACAAGGACAAATGTGATTTCGTCAAATCGCTGGGCGCGGATGCAGTCATAAATTACCGTGGCGGTCCGATCCTGCGCGGGCTTGCGGCAGCCGTCAAAGAGCAGGGCGGTGACGGGATCGACGTCTATTTCGACAATGTCGGCGGCGATCATCTCGACGCTGCTTTCGCCCTTGCCAAGCCTAATGCGCGCTTCGCGATTTGCGGGATGATCGAAGGCTATAACAAGGCTGGACCATCGAGCTTCCGCTTCATCATGCGGGTGATCGCGATGCGCATCCGCATGCAGGGCTTCATCGTGTTCGATTACCAGTCGCGGATGGATGAATTCTACAAGGCGATGGGCGCAATGCTGAAGAGCGGCCAGGTCAAGTCGGAGGAGACCATCGTCGACGGGCTCGATTCGACGCCAGAAGCTTTCCTAGGCCTGTTCAAGGGCACCAACACCGGCAAGATGCTGGTCCGCCTCTAGAGCGCCGACCGCCTAGAAGGTGCAGACCTTGGGGTCGCCCGACTTGAGCCCGCGCTGGAGCGCCTCCATGCGCTGCGCGGAGGTGCCGTGGGTGAAGCTTTCGGGCATGACCCGACCTTGGGTCTGCTTTTGCAAGGTGTCGTCGCCGATCGCTTCGGCGGCGCGCATTCCTTCCTCGACGTCGCCGGGCTCGATCGCCGGGCGGCCGTCGGCGGTCTTGGCGTTGGCGGCCCACACTCCGGCATAGCAATCGGCTTGGAGCTCGACCGCGACCTGAACCGCATTACCGCCGACCGTGCCCGAACGGGCCTGGGCGTTCTGGGCCTGGTCGAGCGTCCCCATCATATCCTGAACGTGGTGCCCGACTTCGTGCGCGACGACATAGGCCATGGCGAAATCGCCCGGTGCCTGGAAGCGGCGCGACAGCTCGTCGAAAAACTGGGTGTCGAGATAGATTTTCTTGTCGGTCGGGCAGTAGAACGGACCCATCGCCGATTGCGCCGCGCCGCAGCCCGACTGGTCATATTCATTATAGAATACGAGCGTCGTCGGCTGATATTTGCCGCCCATTTGCTGGCCCCACACCTGCTCGGTCGAGCCGAGGACCTGGAGGGTGAACTTCTTGGTTGCTGGATCAAGCTTCGTCTCGCCCGCGGGAGCGCCCTGCGTGGTCGCCGGCCCGCCGCCAAGCATTCCGCCGCCGCCCAATTGGGTGAACGCGCAATAGCCCAGCAGAAGCACCAGCACGCCGACAATTCCGAACCGGCTGGCGACCAGCGGCAACAGACAGCCGAGCATGCTGCCCCCGCCCCCACCGCCGCCGAACGAACGGCCGGTATCGTCCTGGAAATTACCGCTTTCGGGGCCATCGAGACGCATATTGATCCTCCCTGTTGCACCAAGAATGCTTCACCGGCGTAACGGTTGCATTGATGGCCCGGCCACGCGACAGGGGTAAGCAAAGGAGAATTAACCGTGTCGCTTGAAGGCAAGGTCGCGCTGGTGACGGGTTCGACTTCCGGAATTGGACTCGCAATCGCCCGCGCACTGGCCGCCGAGGGCGCCAGATTGATGATCAACGGCTTCGGCGCGGCGGATGAGATTGCGGCCATCGCCGATGATCTTGGCGCGGTCCATGACGGCGCCGATTTGTCCGACCCGGCGGCGATCGCGGCGATGATGAGCCGCTGCGCCGTGGAGCTTGGTCCAATCGACATCCTGGTC
Organism: Sphingomonas sp.; assembly: GCA_013816595.1. GTDB lineage: Bacteria > Pseudomonadota > Alphaproteobacteria > Sphingomonadales > Sphingomonadaceae > Sphingomicrobium. Next base: position 12,738 of record JACDEB010000056.1, read on the forward strand.
AACAATGCCGGGGTCCAGCATGTCGCCCCGATCGACCAGTTCCCGGTCGCCAAATGGGACATGATCATCGCCGTCAATTTGTCCGCCATCTTCCATACCAGCCGCCTCGCGGTCCCGGGAATGCGCAAACAGGAATGGGGCCGGATCATCAACACCGCCAGCGCGCACAGCCTGATCGCCTCGCCCAACAAGAGCGCGTATGTCGCGGCCAAGCATGGCGTTGCCGGCCTGACCAAGGCGCTGGCGCTGGAAACCGCGCGCGACGGCATCACCGCCAATTGCATTTCGCCCGGCTATGTGTGGACCCCGTTGGTCGAAGCGCAGATCCCCGACACCATGAAAGCGCGCGGCCTGACCCACGATCAAGTCGTCAATGACGTGTTGCTCACCGCCCAGCCGACCAAGCGCTTCGTGACCGCCGACGAAGTCGCCGCTTTGGCCCTCTTCCTGTGCCGCGAGGAGGCGAAG